>CP019797.1:3037191-3349027 GCA_002951995.1 Stenotrophomonas acidaminiphila | reverse complement strand
GCTCGACGCGCGCCAGGCGCACGGGTTCATCGAGGCGTGGAACACGATCCATGAATCGCTGCCCGAGGCCGATTCGCGCCGGCTGGCGGCGCTGGGCGAGCGGGTCGGACTGGTCGAGGCCGCGCGCCGGCAACTCGATGGACGCTACCACGACCGCGCGATGGCGATCATCGCCCTCGGCCACCTGCGCGACCCGCGGCTGTTCGACGAGCTGTCCGGCTTCCTCGAGAACCCCAGCCCGATCGTGTCGCTGTGCGCCGCGCGCGCGCTGGCGCAGATCGACCCGCCGCGGGCGATGGCGCTGTTCGTGCCGATGATCGCCTCGCGCGAGGACTGGTTCCCGGGCAGCGTGGCGCGGATCCTCACCGACAACCACGACGGCAGCGCGGCGCGCGAGCTGTCCAGCGTGCTGTTGCGCGCCAACAGCGACACGGCCGCCACCCTGGTGCGCCTGCTGGCGCGCATCGCCCCGCGCAGGCGGCCGGGGTGGTGCGGCAGCTGCTCGACGCGCAGGTGGACGACCACGTCATCTCGGTGTGCCTGCAGCTGCTCAATGACCCGCAGGACCGCGAGCGGGCCAAGCGCTTCCTCGATTCGCCGCGCTGGCACGTACGCATGCACGCGGCCGCGGCGCTCGGGCGCATGGGCGAGCCGGGCGACCGCGGCCTGCTGGAACCGCTGCTGGCGGACAGTGTCTGGTGGGTGCGCTACCGCACCGCGCAGGCGTTGCTGGCGCTGCCCGGCGCGGGCCAGCAGGCGCTGCTGCAGATCAAGGAGCGGCTGGCCGACGCCTATGGCCGCGACATCATCGACCACGTGCTGTCCGAGCACCGCCTGGGGATCAAGGCATGAACACCTACTGGCAGATGGTCCTCGATCATTTCTACCAGGTGCCGTGGGTGCACCTGATGGTCTCGCTGCAATGGTTCTTCATGGCCTACTTCGTGGCCATCAACCTGGCGTACCTGGTACTGAACTACATCTCGGCGTACCAGATCGTGCGCTACATGCGCGAGCACCGCGCCAACTACCTGCCGGAGGCGCTGCGCGAGTACCAGCCGCCGGTGAGCGTGCTGCTGCCGGCGCACAACGAGGAAAAATCGGTGGTGTCCTCGGTGCGCTCGCTGCTCAAGACCTGCTACCCGGACTACGAGATCGTGGTGATCAACGACGGCTCCACCGACGGTACCCGCGAGGCGCTGATCCAGGCGTTCGGCCTGGTGATGGTGCCCGAGGCCTACCGCGCGCGGCTGAAGACCGAGGCGGTGAAGGGCGTCTACGCGTCGCCGACCCATCCGCGCGTGCGCATGGTGGACAAGGCCAACGGCGGCAAGGCCGATGCGATCAACGCCGGCATCAACTGCGCGCGCTATCCGCTGTTCTGCGTGATGGATGCCGACAGCATCCTGCAGCCGGAGAGCCTGTCGCGGGTGGTGCGGCCGTTCCTCGAGGACCGCCGGGTGGTGGCCAGCGGTGGCGTGGTGCGCGTGCTCAACGGCTGCACCGTCAGCGACGGGCAGCTGTCGCGGATCGGCCTGCCCGACCGCTGGCTGCCCAGCTTCCAGTTGGTCGAGTACCTGCGCGCGTTCCTGTTCGGGCGCGTGGGCTGGTCGCCGATGAACGCGCTGCTGATCATCTCCGGCGCGTTCGGGGTGTTCTACAAGGAGCGCGTGGTCGCGGTCGGCGGCTACCGCGCCGACACCGTGGGCGAGGACATGGACCTGGTAGTGCGCATGCACCGCAGCCTGCGCAGGGAAGGCCGCGACTACCGCATCGTGTTCGTGCCCGACCCGGTGTGCTGGACCGAGGTGCCGGCCGACCTGAAGTCGCTGCGCAGCCAGCGCATGCGCTGGCAGTACGGCCTGGCCGAAAGCCTGTGGTCGAACCTGTCGCTGATGTTCAACCGCCGCGGCGGCGTCGTCGGCTGGATCGCCTTCCCGTTCATGCTGCTGTTCGAGTTCTTCGGGCCGGCGATCGAGGTCATCGGCTACGTGGCGATGATCTCGCTGGCCATCCTCGGCCTGGTGCCGCTGGATGTGTTCCTGGTGTTCCTGGTCGCGGCGGTGGGCATGGGCGTGCTGCTGTCGGTCAACGCCATGCTGCTGGAGGAGCTCTCCTTCGGCCTGTATGCGCGCCCGCGCCAGCAACTGCGGCTGTTCGTGGTGGCGGTGCTGGAGAACTTCGGCTACCGCCAGATCAACTCGCTGTGGCGCCTGGCCGGCACCGTCAACTGGCTGCTGCGGCCGCGCAAGCGCCATGGCTGGGGCCGTATCCAGCGCGACGGCTCCTGGCAGCAGCTGCCGGAAGACGACCTGCCGCCGGCCGCGGTGCCGGCAGGCCCCCTCCGCCCGGACCGTGGCGGACCCACCCCGTGACCAACAGGAACATTCCCGTGGCCGAGTCATCGCGTTTCCAATCCACCCACCGGTTGCTGGCGCAGGGCCTGGCATTGGCGTTGGCCGTCATGGCCGGCCCGGCGCTGGCGCAGGACGGCGCGCCGGACAGCCTCACCGCGCAGATGGCGCAGATCCGCGGCCTGGCCACCGGCGGGCAGCGCGCCGAGGCGATCGAGCGCTACACCGCGCTGCTGGCCGAACACCCCGGCAACGGCGACCTGCTGCTGGCGCGCGGCCGCACCTATGCCTGGGACGGCCAGTACGCGGCCGCCGAGGCGGACCTGGGCACCGTGGTACGCACCAGCCCCGGCTACGCCGACGCGTGGTCGGCACTGGGCGACCTGTACCGCTGGAGCGACCGCCCGCAGCAGGCCGTGGACGCCTACGCGAACTGGGTGGAACTGGCGCCGCAGGACCCGCAGGCGCGGATCGCGCGTGGCCGTGCGCTGCGCGACGCCGGCCAGCCGGCGGCGGCGCGCGCCGACTTCGATGCCGCGCTGGCGATGGGTGCGGACCCGGCCGAGGTCGATTCGCTGCGGCAGAGCCTGCTGCCGCGCACGGCCAACCCCGACGCGATGATCGCCGGCGGCTACAGGTGGGGCGCCAATGCCGGTTGGGACCACACCGGCTTCAGTGGCGGGCGGCAGAGCTGGAACGACGCCAACCTGACGCTGCGCCGCTACTTCGAGCGTGGTTCGCTGGGCCTGGAACTGCTGCGCGCCGACCATTTCGGCCGCAACGACACCGCCTGGGCGCTGGATGGCTACGTGCCGTTGTGGACCCGCGCCTACGCCAACCTGCGCTACCAGCAGGGGCCGTCGGCCGGCGTGCTGCCGAAGCAGGCCTGGCGCGCCGAGGTGTTCCAGGGCGTGGGCAGTGGCTGGGAGCTGTCGGCCAGCGTCGACCACCTGCGCTTCTCCGGCAACACCGAGTTCTACGGCATCGGCGTGGGCCGCTACGTCGGCAACTGGTATGGCCGCTACAAACTGCAGCACGTGCCGGGCGTGGGCTCGGGCAGCTGGAGCCACCGGGTGCTGCTGCGCAACTACTACCGCGGCGATGCGGACGACTACTGGGAGGTGAACGCCGGCACCGGCCGCAGCACCGACATGGACCGTTTCGGCACCGTGGTGCGCAACAGCAATGCCGCGGTCGGTGTTGCCTGGATGCACTATTTCGCGCCGCACTGGGGCCTCAAGCTCGGCGCCGGCTATGCAGACGACGACGGTGGCTTTGCCGAGAAGCGGCTGTCGCTGTCGGTCTATTCGCGCTGGTGACGGGAGTGCATCGATGAACACCGGACGCCAGGGCAGTGCGTACCCGCGGTTCTCCTCCGGCTTCCGGGCGCTGCTGCTGGCGCAGTGCGTACTGGTCGCGGCCAGCGTGATCGGCGGCAGCGCCGGCATGGCGTGGAGCAGCGGGGAAAAGTGGACGGTCGCCGGGGTCGCGCTGGCGCAGGCGCTGCTGGTGCTGTTGCGCACGGTGCCGGTACTGCTGCTGCTGTCGCTGCCGCTGCTGGCGCTGCGGCGGCCGCTGCTGCGCGCGGTGGCGGTGGCCGTGCCCTGGTCGCTGCTGATCATCGTGCAGGGCATGCTCGACCAGTACTACCAGGTGGCGCGCGTGCCGCTGGGCGCGGACCTGTTCGGCTACAGCCTGGCCGAAATACGCACCGCGCTTGGCGACGGGGCGCCGCTGGATGCCGGCACCGTGCTGGCCATCGGCCTGCCGCTGCTGGCGCTGTGGGCCGGGCTGTGGTGGTGGGTGCGGCGCGATGCGCGTGGCTCGGTGCTGTGGACCACGCTGCTGCTGGTGGCCGGGTTGCTGGCCTGGCTGGTACCGCTGCCGGCCGGCGCCGCGGCACTGAAGGACGAACCGGCGCGCGGACTGGCCAGCAACAAGCTGGCCTGGTTCGGCGCCGACGTATGGCGATGGCAGGACAGTGCCGCGCCTGCCGCGGCCGGCGGCGCGGGCGCGGCCGCCGACCCCGGCGAGCCGGCGCTGGATCCGCACTACCCGTTCCTGCACGACGAACGCACGCCGGACACGCTCGGTCCCTGGTTCTCGCCCACCGCCGACGGCCGCCCGCCGAACGTGGTGGTCATCGTGGTGGAGGGGCTGGGGCGCTCGTTCTCCGGCCCGGAGGCCACGCTGGGCAGCTTCACCCCGTTCCTCGACGAGCTGGCGACGCGCAGCCTGTACTTCGACAATTTCCTGGCCAACCAGGGCCGTACCTTCGGCGTGCTGCCCAGCCTGCTGGGCTCGGCGCCGTTCGCCGACCAGGGGTTCACCGCGCTGGGCGACCGCATGCCGCCGCATCCGGGCCTGTTCAGCGTGCTCGGCCAGCAGGGCTACCACACCGCCTTCTACAACGGCACCGACACCGGCTTCGACAACGAGAGCGGTTACATGCGCCTGCAGCAGGTGCAGACGCTGGTGGACATGAACTCCTTCGGTCCGGGCTACGCGCGCAACCCGTTCAGTACCTGGGGCTACCCGGACAAGGAGCTGGTGTCGCGGGTGCTGGCCGACAGTGGCCGCCTGCAGCCGCCGTTCCTGCTGGCGATGCAGACCATCACCATGCACACCAGCTACCGCTTCCCCGGCCAGGACGCCTACCGCGCGCAGTTCGCCCAGCGCCTGGCCCAGCTGCGGATTCCCGAGGCGCAGCTGCCGTCCTACCAGGCGCAGGCGGACATCTACAGCAGCATCCTCTACACCGACGACCAGCTGCGCCGCTACTTCGACGAAGTGGCCAAAGCGCCGTGGTATGCCAACACCGTGTTCCTGATCACCGGCGACCATCGCCTGCCGGAAATCCCGATGGGCGAGCACGTCGATCGCTACCACGTGCCGCTGATCATCTTCTCGCCGCTGCTCAAGCGCGCCGCGCGCATCCGCGCGGTTTCGTCGCAGCTGGACGTGACGCCGTCGCTGCTGGCCCTGTTGTCGAACACCTATGGGCTGAAGCGGCCGGCGCGGACGCCGTGGCTCGGCACCGGCCTGGACATGGCCGACACGTTCCGCAACATCCACGCGCTGCCGCTGAAGCAGACCAAGACCAGCGCGGTGGAGTACCTGGCCGACCGCTGGTGGCTGTACGACGGCAAGCTCTACCAGCTGCAGGAGGGCATGCACCTGGCCGAAGTCGATGATGCGTCGCTGCTGGCGTGGGCCAATGCGCGCCTGCAGCGCTACACGCAGGCCAATGCGAGCTTCATGCAACAGCAGGCGCTGGACCCGGACGCGGCCAGACCGGCGCTGGTGGCCTACCAGGCCGCGCCGCAGATACAGGTGCAGGCACCGGCGGGCCCGGCCATGGCCGGGCTGTCCATGGAATCGGCGCAGGTGGTGCCGGCCGGCAACGGCCTGCGCCTGTCGATGGTGTTCGGCAATGGCGACGGCGCACCCAGCCGCACGTTCGTGCCGCTGGCGGTGCTGACCGCCGCCGACGGCAGCGAACTGCACGAAGTGTACGGCCAGGCGCTGGCCTTGCCCGCGGGCGGACGGCAGCAGGTGCAGCTGCAGCTGCCGCGGCCCGACGCCTGCAGCGCGCGCTGCTATGTCTCCGTGTTTCCGTCCGATCCGGACACCGGCAAGGCCATCGGGCAGGGGCGCTATCGCCTGCCGGTGGACGCGGTCAACGCAACGGGAACCTCGCCGTGACACACCTGCGCATCAGTCTGGGCCTGCTGTTGGTTCTGTGCGTCCTGCCGCTGGCGGCATCCGCCGGTGCCAGCCGCGCGATCTGGACCTGGGAGGCGGAGTCCTACGCGATGGTCGAGGATCCGGCCGTGGCCGAGGAGGCGGTGGCCTACCTCAAGTCGCAGCACATCGACACGGTGTACCTGTACGCCGACGCCTACCGCGGCCGCAACCTCATCGTCGACCAGCCGCAGCTGTACCGTGCCTTCATCGAGCGCCTGCACGGGCAGCGCATGAAGGTGTACGCGCTGCTGGGCTCGGCCTACCTCAACACCGAGAACTACGTGCTGCCGGCCTACCGCGCCGAGGCCGAGGCCATGTTCCGGCGGGTGGTCGAGTACAACGCCGCGGCGCCGGTGGCGGCGCGCTTCGACGGCGTCAACCTCGACATCGAGCCGCACATCCTCGACGAATGGAACGACCAAACCCGCGAGCGCCTGCTGGTCGGCTTCCTGGACATGAGCGACGCGCTGATGCGGATCAAGCGCGCGTCCGGCGCCCAGTTGCAGGTGGGCCCGGCGATCCCGTTCTGGCTGGACGGCATCACCCTGGAATGGAAGGGCAGGGTGCGCCCGGTCAGCGAGCATGCCATCGACACCTACGACTACGTCGCGCTGATGGACTACCGCGACCGCGCCGAGGGCCGCGACAGCATCCTCTCGCACGCGGCCGAGGAGATCGCCTACGCCAACCGCGTCGGCAAGCAGGTGGTGATCGGGCTGGAGGTGTCCTCCAACGACATCGACAAGGTCACCTTCCACGAGGAAGGCCCCAGGGTGTTCGAGCGCGAGGTGCGCAAGGTCGAGCAGGCGCTGGGTGCCGAACCGTCGTTCGCCGGCTTCGCCATCCACCACTACCGAGCGTACCGGCGCTGGGCCGCCCGCGACTGGCCCGACCTGTAGCCCGCGCGGCCGCCGTGCCCCCTCGCGGCGGCCGGCGACGCGCTTACAATGCGCCGATGGTCAGTGAAGCCCTACAGGTCTCGGCGCGGCTGGCGATTCCGGAAGCGGAGATCGTCGAGCGCTTCGTGCGCGCCAGTGGCGCCGGCGGGCAGAACGTGAACAAGGTGTCCAGCGCGGTCGAGCTGCGTTTCGACGTGGCCGGCTCGCCGTCGCTGCCGGAGCCGCTGCGCGCGCGCCTGCTGGCGCGGCGCGACCGGCGGCTCACCGAGGGCGGCGTGCTGGTGATCGACGCGCAGCGCTTCCGTACCCAGGAGCGCAACCGCGCCGATGCGCGCGAGCGCCTGGCGGAGTTCATCCGCGCCGGGATGGTGGTCCCAAGGCGCGGGTCGCGACCAAGCCCACCCACGGCTCCAGGATGCGCCGGCTGGAACAGAAGAAGGAGCGCGCGCAGGTCAAGCGCGGCCGCTCGCAACGCAACTGGGAGTAACGCTTGGACAACCCTTCCTCGCCGGCCCGGGGGCCGGTGGTTCCGCCCGTTCCCGCGAACGTGCCGCACGTGGGCGGCAGCGGCTTCGTGCGCTGGCTCGGGCGCACGGTCCTGCGCCTGGGCGGCTGGCGCGTGGTCGGGCCGATCCCCGACCTGCGCAAGGCCGTGGTCATCGCCGCGCCGCATTCGTCCAACTGGGACGGCCTGTGGGGCCTGGCGGCGAAGATGGCGCTGGGCATCGAGGCGCGCATCCTCGGCAAGGACAAACTGTTCTGGTGGCCGCTGGGCACGGTGCTGCGGCGGCTGGGCGTGGTGCCGCTGGACCGCAGTTCGCCGCAGGGCACGGTGGGGCAGGCGGTGGCGATGATCCAGGGCAGCGAACGCATCTGGTTCGCGCTGGCGCCGGAAGGCACGCGCAAGCCGGTGAAGGAATGGAAGAGCGGCTTCATCCGCATCGCGCGCATGGCGCAGGTGCCGATCGTGCCGGCGTACTTCCACTACCCGGACAAGGTCATCGGCTTCGGCCCGCCGTTCCATACCAGCGGCGACGACAACGCGGACATGGTGGCGGTGCGCCACTGGTACCGGCCGTGGATCGGCCGCAACCGCGGCACGGTGTAGGCCATGGGCATCGCACTGATCTGGCTGCGCGACGACCTGCGCCTGGATGACCACCCGGCGCTGCGTGCGGCGCTGGACCGCGGCCTGCGGCCGCTGCCGGTCTACATCCACGCCCCGCAAGAGGAAGGCGACTGGGCGCCCGGCGCGGCGTCGCGCGCGTGGCGCCGGCGCGCCCTGGCGGCGCTCGCCGAAGAACTGCAGCGGCGCGGTTCGCGGCTGCTGCTGGCGCGCGGGCCGACGCTCGCCACCCTGCAGGCGCTGGCCGCGCGCACCGGTGCCGAGGCGGTGCTGTGGACGCGCCGCTACGAGCCGGCCATCGAGCAGCGCGACGCGCACATCAAGCGCAGCCTGCGCCAGGCCGGCCTGCACGCGGAGAGCTTCAACGGCGCGCTGCTGTTCGAGCCGTGGGAGCTGGCCACCCGCCAGGGCGACCCGTACCGGGTGTTCACCCCGTTCTGGAAATCGGCGCGCGCGCAGTGGCGGCCGCTGTCGACCTGGGATGCGCCGGCACGGCTGCCGTCGGCGGACGTCCCCGGCCTGCCCCCCGGCGAGCGCCTGGACGACCTGCTGCCGGCGCCGGTGCCGGGCTGGGATACGGGCTTCTGGGAGCACTTCACCCCCGGCGAGGCCGGTGCCCGCGCGGCCATGCAGGCGTTCCTCGACGGTGCCGTGCACGGCTACGCGCAGCGCCGTGATTTCGCCGCCGAGGCCGGTACCTCGCGGCTCTCGCCGCACCTGCACCATGGCGAGCTGTCGGTACGCCGGATCGCCGCGGCGGTGCTGGATGCCGGCGATGCCATCGCCGAACCGGACCGCGACCGCTTCCTCGCCGAGCTGGGCTGGCGCGAGTTCGCCCACCACGTGCTGCACCACTACCCGCGGGTGCCGGAGCACAACCTCGACCCGCGCTTCGACGATTTCCCGTGGGCGGCGGCCGACGAGCCGCGGCTGGAGGCGTGGCGGCGCGGGCGCACCGGGGTGCCGATCGTCGATGCCGGGATGCGCGAGCTGTGGCATACCGGCTGGATGCACAACCGCGTGCGCATGGTGGTGGCCAGCTGGCTGACCAAGCACCTGCGCCAGCACTGGCTGCACGGCGCGCGCTGGTTCTGGGACACGCTGCTGGATGCCAACCTGGCCAACAACACCCAGGGCTGGCAGTGGACCGCCGGCACCGGCGCCGACGCCGCACCGTATTTCCGCGTGTTCAACCCGGTCAGCCAGGCGCGCCGGTTCGACCCGGAGGGCGCCTATGTCGCGCGCTGGGTGCCGGAACTGGCGCGGCTGCCGCTGCCGGCGCGGTTCGCGCCCTGGGAGCACCCGGAGCTGGCCCGCCGGCTGGCGCCGGGCTACCCGGCGCGGCCGCAGGTGGACCTGGCCGCGGGCCGCGCCGATGCACTGGCCGCCTTCGCCGCGCTGCGCGGCGGGCGGACGGGCTGAGCAGCCGGCAGCGGCGGCACACCCAGGCGCCACCACCGGCACATGCCAGCGCGCGGCCGACGGAGTAGGGTGCGTGATCGCACGCATCCCCGTTCCGCAGGAGCACATCACATGTCGCGTACCCTCACTCTGGCCGCCGCCATCAGCCTCGCGCTGGCGGCCTGTTCCGGCAAGGAGTCCACTGCCCCCGTGACCGCCGAAACCGCTACCACCGCGCATCCCGCCGCCGCGTCGACCAACCCGTTCATGAGCGCCAGCACGCTGCCGTTCCAGGCGCCGGCGTTCGACCGCATCAAGGACAGCGACTACCTGCCGGCGTTCGAGGAAGGCATGCGCCAGCAGCTGGCCGAGATCGCCCGGATCACCGCCAACGCCGAGCCGGCCACGTTCGACAACACTTTGCTGCCGCTGGAGAAGTCCGGCGCCATCCTCGACCGCACCAGCCGCGTGTTCTTCGGCGTGGTGCAGGCCGACACCAATCCGGAACGGCAGAAGATCCAGGAACAGGTGATCCCGAAGCTGGCCGCGCACAGCGACGCCATCCACCTGGACCCCAGGCTGTTCGCGCGGGTGAAGGCGGTCTATGACGCGCGCGCCGGCGCCGGGCTGGATCCGGAGCAGCTGCGCGTGGTCGAGGAAACCTACAAGGGCTTCGTCAAGGCCGGCGCCCAGCTCAACGACGCCGACAAGGAAACGCTCAAGCAGTACAACGCCGAGGAAGCCACGCTCGCCAACGACTTCCACAACAAGCTGGTCGCGGCCACCGCCGCCGGCGCGGTGGTGGTCGAGGACAAGGCGAAACTGGCCGGCCTGTCCGACGGCGACATCGCCGCCGCCGGGGAGGCGGCCAAGAGCCGCAAGCTCGACGGCAAGTGGGTGCTGGCGCTGCAGAACACCACCCAGCAGCCGGTGCTGGCCTCGCTGCGCGACCGCGACCTGCGCGCACGGGTGCTGCAGGCGTCGGAGACCCGCACCGAGCAGGGCGACGGCAACGACACCCGCGCGATCATCCAGCGCCTGGCGCAGCTGCGCGCGGCCAAGGCGAAACTGCTGGGCTTCCCCAACTACGCCGCCTACAACCTCGGCGACCAGATGGCGCAGACCCCGGCCAACGCGCTGAAACTGCTGACCGACACCGTGCCGGCGGCCACCGCCAAGGCGCGCGGTGAACTGGCCGAGATCCAGAAGGTCATTGACGCCCAGAACGGCGGCTTCAAGGCCGCGGCCTCGGACTGGGATTTCTATGCCGAGCAGGTACGTAAGGCGAAGTACGACCTGGACGAGGCGCAGATCAAGCCGTACTTCGAGCTCGACAACGTGCTGCAGAACGGCGTGTTCTTCGCCGCCAACCAGCTCTATGGGCTGACCTTCAAGGAACGCAAGGACATCCCGGTCTACCACCCGGATGTGCGCGTGTTCGAGGTCACCGATGCCAACGGCCAGCCGCTGGCGCTGTTCTACGCCGACTTCTACAAGCGCGACAGCAAGTCCGGTGGCGCGTGGATGGACGTGTTCGTCGAGCAGGACGGCCTGGCCGGTACCCGCCCGGTGGTCTACAACGTGTGCAACTTCACCAAGCCCGCCGCCGGGCAACCGGCGCTGCTGAGCTGGGACGACGTCACCACGATGTTCCATGAGTTCGGCCACGCCCTGCACGGCATGTTCTCCAATACGAAGTACCCGAGCGTGGCCGGTACCGCGGTGCCGCGCGATTTCGTCGAGTTCCCGTCGCAGTTCAACGAGCACTGGGCGTCGGACCCGAAGGTGTTCGCCAACTACGCCAAGCACTACCAGAGCGGGGAACCCATGCCGCAGGCGCTGGTGGACCGGATCGCCAGGGCCAGGACCTTCAACCAGGGCTACGCCACCACCGAGTACCTGGCCGCGGCGCTGCTCGACCTGGCCTGGCACACGCAGGGCGCCGATGCCCCGCGGCAGGACGTGGATGCGTTCGAGGCCGCTGCGCTGAAGCAGTACCGGGTCGACCTGCCGCAGGTACCGCCGCGTTACCGCAGCAGCTACTTCGACCACATCTGGGGCGGCGGTTATTCGGCCGGCTACTACGCCTACTTTTGGGCGGAGATGATCGACCATGACGCTTTCGAGTGGTTCAAGGAGCACGGCGGCCTGACCCGCGAGAACGGCCAGGTGTTCCGCGACCGGATCCTGTCCATCGGCAATACCCGCGACCTGGCCACCGCCTACCGCGAGTTCCGCGGCAAGGATCCGAGCGTGGAGCCGCTGCTGAAGCACCGCGGGCTGAAGTAAGCGCTCGATCCGGCGTCCGCCGGCTGGACGAACGGCAGGGGCGACCCTGCCGTTCGTGCCCGTGCCGCCGGCGGCGCGCTCACAGGCGCACCAGCAGCAACAGGCGTACCTGCGCCGGCAGCGCGTCGTGCCGGTGCGCCGCCAACCCGCAGATGTGCTGCAGCAGCGCCTGCGGATCGTCGTCCGGCAGATCGCCGGCGCCGACGCTGACGCCGATCTGGCCCCACCAGCGGGGGTGACCGTCGGCGATGATCTCGTAGCCGGCCGCGTAGTGGCGGGTGCCGCCGTCAGGTGCCGACATGCACCCGCTCACCGGCGTCGTTGCAGGCCAGGTGCTCCAATGCCACCTCCAGCGCCAGCACGTAGCTCTGCGCGCCGCACCCGTGGGCGACCGCAAGGCGGTGGCCCGCGTTTTCCGGCAGCTGCGCTGGGTTGGCATCGGCGGCGGTGTCATGTACTTCGACATAGGCGTTGCGCAGGCGCGGCAACAGCCGCCGCAGCCGCTCGCTTGAGACGCAGGCGCCGGGCGCCAGCAGCACGACGTCGGCCGGGTCGTGGTCGGCAACGCACAGGGCCTCGATGAGTTCCTGTTCGGAGCGGCAGTCGCGCAGGGCCAGCGTGGTGTCGGCGTCGAGCGCACGGCTGACCACCGACTGCAGCACCGCGGCGGGCAGCGGGGCGGGCATGTGGGGCGCGTTGCCGGGCAGGTCGGGCCCGCGCAGCAGGAAGACCGACTGCGGCCTGTGGGCCGGCGCGGGGGTGGGGTGCAGGCAGGGACGAGGCATGATGGCTGGATGTCAGGCGCGGGAAGCGCGGTGACGCCACGATGCGCCGCCGGCGCGTAAAACCGCCATGCAGCCAGGCCGCTGGCGGCGTAAACAATGCGTAGCTTCGGGAACTTGCCGGTCGCCGCCGGGGTCGCATGCGGCAGTATCCGGAGGGAGCGCGCCATGCATGTCGATTCGTCCGCCCGTCCCGGCCACGTGCCACGGAGGCCGTGGCAGTGGCTGCGCAGGGAGGCGCCGCCGCTGGCGCTGATGCTGCTGTTGCTGTGCGCCGCGCGCGACACGCTGGCCAATCACTACCAGGTGCCCAGCGGCTCGATGCAGCCCACGCTGCAGCCCGGTGACCGGGTCATGGTGGACATGCGCGCGTACGGGCTGCGCCTGCCGTTCACCGGACTGCGCCTGCTCGATACCGGCCACCCGCGGCGCGGCGACGTCGCCGTGTTCGACTCGCCGGTCGATGGCACGCGGCTAATCAAGCGCGTGGTGGCGGTGGCGGGCGACCGGGTGGAACTGCACGACGGCTACCTGCGCATCAACGGCCAGCGGCTGAGCCGCGTGCCGCGCCAGGAGCGCTTCGGCGAGCGGCAGGTGACGCTGGACCTGGCAGCCGGCGGAGGCCCCGACATCGACGGCATCCTCATCCCCGCCGGCAAGCTGCTGGTGCTCGGCGATCACCGCGGCAACAGCCTCGATGGCCGCTTCTTCGGCCTGGTGGATGCCGACGCGGTGTATGGCAGGGCGCGGGCGGTGTACTGGCGGCGGGGCAGCGGCCCGGCCTGGCGGCCGCTGTAGCAGGTGCCGACGCGTTTCTGCATCAGAATTGGTCTGTCCAATACATGGGCGCTGCCATGATTTAATGGGCTCTTCGCGGGGCCCGTCCCTGCCGTGCGGCCCGGAACCGGCAGATATGGATCATTTGGTAATACCAATCGTGACCGTGGCGGGGCCGGCAAGACAGCGCAGGCCGCGTGCGACCGGAGTGGACATGGAGCATTCGTCACAGCGCCATGGGCGGGCGCGCCGTGCCGGGGTGCCGCGCCCGGCCGCCTGCGCGCGGCCCGGGGAGCGGCGCCGGTGAACGTGCCGCGCCGCCCGCCACAGCGGGTGTCGGACAGGGTCGCCGAACAACTGCAAGCGCTGGTGCGCGAGCGGCGGCTGCGGCCCGGCGACCGGCTGCCGGCCGAGCGCCTGCTGGCGGCGCAGCTGGGCGTATCGCGCACCGCGCTGCGCGAGGCCATCGCCCGCCTGGGCAGCCAGGGCCTGCTGGTCGCGCGCGTGGGCGGCGGCACCTTCGTGGCCGAACCGGCGGCACGCGCGCGGCAGGCCATCGAAGAGCCGCTGGCGCCGTACCTGCCGCTGTTCCAGGGCGACCCGGAGTACCGCTTCGACGTGCTGGAGATCCGCCATGCGCTGGAAGGCGCCGCGGCTTGGCATGCCGCGCTGCGCGCCACCGCCGAGGACCGCGCGCGCATCGCCGGCGCCTACGCCGCGATGCTGGATGCGCACGGCAGGGACGACCCCGCCGGCGAAGCCCGCGCCGACGCCGACTTCCACCTGTCCATCGCCGAGGCGTCGCACAACCTGGTGCTGCTGCAGGTGATGCGCGGCCTGTTCGACCTGCTGCAGACCAACATCTCGCAGAGCCGCGAGCGGCTGTACACCTCGCCGCGCACCTTCGCGCCGTTGTCCGAGCAGCATCGCCGGATGATGGACGCGGTGCTGGCCGGTGACCCGCAGCGTGCGCGCGCCGCCGCGCTGTCCCACCTGGAGTTCGTGCACACCACGCTGCGCACGCTCGACGAGAACGAGGCCCGGCGCGCGCGGGCCTCGCGCCTGCCTTCCGCCACGGCCGACCCATGATCATCTCCGCTTCCACCGACTACCGCGCGGCCGCACGCCGCCGCCTGCCGCCGTTCCTGTTCCACTACATCGATGGCGGCGCCTACGCCGAGCACACGCTGCGCCGCAACGTGTCCGACCTGGCCGACGTGGCCCTGCGCCAGCGCGTGCTGCGCGACATGGCCGACCTGGGCCTGGAGACCGAGCTGTTCGGCGAAAAGCTGGCGATGCCGGTGGCGCTGGCGCCGGTCGGGCTGACCGGCATGTATGCGCGTCGCGGCGAGGTGCAGGCCGCGCGCGCGGCCGACAGCCGCGGCGTCCCGTTCACCCTGTCCACCGTTTCGGTCTGCCCGATCGAGGAAGTGGCGCCGGCGCTCCGGCGGCCGATGTGGTTCCAGCTGTACGTGCTGCGTGACCGCGGTTTCATGCGCAACGCGCTGGAGCGGGCGCAGGCGGCGGGCGTCACCACCCTGGTGTTCACCGTGGACATGCCGGTGCCGGGCGCGCGCTACCGCGATGCGCATTCGGGCATGAGCGGGCCCAACGCGGCGCTGCGCCGCTACCTGCAGGCCGTGACCCATCCGCGCTGGGCTTTCGACGTGGGCCTGCGCGGGCGGCCGCACGACCTGGGCAACATCTCCGCCTACCGTGGCCACCCGACCGGGCTGGAGGACTACATCGGCTGGCTCGGCAGCAACTTCGACCCGTCGATCTCGTGGAAGGACCTGGAGTGGATCCGTGCGTTCTGGAAGGGGCCGATGCTGATCAAGGGCATCCTCGACCCGGACGACGCGCGCGACGCGGTGAAGTTCGGCGCCGATGGCATCGTCGTGTCCAATCACGGCGGGCGCCAGCTCGACGGCGTGCCGTCCACCGCACGCGCGCTGCCGGCGATCGCCGATGCGGTGCAGGGCGAGCTGAAGATCCTGGCCGATTCGGGCATCCGCAGCGGCCTGGACGTGGTGCGCATGCTCGCCCTCGGCGCCGATGCCGTGCTGCTGGGCCGCGCCTTCGTCTACGCGCTGGCGGCGCGCGGCCAGGCCGGCGTCGCCCACCTGCTGGACCTGGTCGCCAGCGAGATGCGGGTGGCGATGACCCTGACCGGTGCGCGCCGCATTGCCGACATCGGCCGTGATTCGCTGGTGCGGCTGCCGTGAGCGCGGCGCTGCTGGGGCGCCTGCGCGCGGTCGTCGGCCAGCGCCACGTGCTGACCGGCGACCGGGCCACGCGCCGCTTCCGCCGGGGCTACCGCTTCGGCGAGGGCCCGGTGCTGGCGGTGGTGCGGCCGGGCACGCTGCTTGAGCTGTGGCAGGTGCTGCAGGCGGCGGTGCAGGGCGGCGCGGCGATCATCCTGCAGGCGGCCAACACCGGGCTCACCGGTGGCTCCACGCCCGATGGCGATGGCTATGGCCGCCCGGTGGTGCTGGTCAGCACGCTGCGCCTGCACGGCATCCAGCTGCTGGACGGCGGCCGCCAGGTGCTGTGCCTGCCGGGCGCTACCCTCGACCGGCTGGAACAGGTGCTGGCACCGCTCGGGCGCGAGCCGCACTCGGTGATCGGCTCCTCGTGCATCGGCGCCTCGGTGCTGGGCGGCATCTGCAACAACTCCGGCGGCGCGCTGGTGCGGCGCGGGCCGGCCTATACCGAGCTGGCGCTGTTCGCGCAGGTCGATGCCGATGGCCGGCTGCACCTGGTCAACCACCTTGGCATCGCGCTGGGCGACAGCCCGGAGGAGATCCTGACGCGCCTGCAGGCCGGCGACTACACGCCGGCCGACGTCGGCAGTGGTGGCGGCCGCGTGGCCTCCGACCCGCATTACGCCACGCAGGTGCGGCAGGTGGATGCCGGCACCCCGGCGCGCTTCAACGCCGACCCGGCACGGCTGCACGAGGCAGCCGGCTCGGCCGGCAAGCTGGCGGTGTTCGCGGTGCGCCTGGATACCTTCGAGAAGGAGCCGGCCGAGGTCTTCTACATCGGCAGCAACCGCACCGACAGCCTCACCGCGCTGCGGCGCCAGCTGCTCACCGGTTTCGAACGCCTGCCAATCGCCGGCGAGTACATCCACCGCGATGCCTACGACATCGGCGAGCGCTACGGCAAGGACGTGTTCCTGCTGATCGACCGGCTCGGCACCGCGCGCGTGCCGGCTGCCTTCGCCTGCAAAAGCCGGGTCGATGGCTGGTTCGAGCGGCTGGGCCTGCGCGGGGTGAGCGACCGGGTGCTGCAGGTGCTGGCCGGCCTGCTGCCATCGCACCTGCCCAGGCGCATGGGCGAGTTCCGCCTGCGCTACGAACATCATCTGCTGCTGAAGGTGTCCGCGCGCGACGCGGCGCAGACCGGGGCCTGGCTGCGCGGCTTCTTCGACGGCCACGAAGGCGGCTTCTTCCACTGCACCGCGGAGGAGGGACGCAAGGCGTTTTTGCACCGCTTCGCGGTGGCCAGTGCGGCGGTGCGCTACCGCGAAGTGCACCGCGACCGGGTGCAGGACATCGTCGCCCTGGACGTGGCGCTGCGCCGCGACGACCGCGACTGGTTCGAGCGGTTGCCGGCCGGGCTCGACGCGCGCCTGCTGCACAAGCTGTATTACGGCCATTTCCTGTGCCACGTGTTCCACCAGGACTACATCGCGCGCAAGGGCGAAGACCCGCTGGCGATCGAGCATGCGATGTGGGCGCTGCTGGACGCGCGCGGCGCCGAGTACCCGGCCGAACACAATGTCGGCCACCTGTATCCGGCCAAGCCGGCGCTGGCCGCGTTCTACCGGCAGCTCGATCCTGGCAATGTCTTCAATCCGGGCATCGGCCAGACCAGCAAGCGGGCCGGCTGGAAGGGCTGCGACTGCGCGCATTGAGCGCGCCATGCGCCGGGAGGGGCCAATGAGTTGGCGGCCCGGTCACCGCGACCGGGCCGCCCGCAACGCGCACCGCGTCAGCGGCGGATGTCCTGCACGTGGGTGCCGACCGCCTCGGCCAGGCCGGGAACCCCGTCCGCGCCGGTCGGCACGGTGATGCTCGAGCCCTGGAAGTCAGCGCCGATGGGCTGCGCGCGGCCGCCCAGGCACTGCGCCAGGAAACCCTCCGCCACGGCGTTGAACGCCTTGCTGTTCTCCGGGCGCGCAAAGCCATGGCCTTCGTCCGGGAACAGCACGTAGGTGACCGGGATCTTCCGGTCGGTCATGGCCTTGACGATCTGGTCGCTCTCGGCCTGGCGCACGCGCGGGTCGTTCGCGCCCTGGCCGATCAGCAGCGGCCGGCGGATGGCGGACACGCGGGTCAGCGGCGAGCGCTCGGCCAGCAGCTGCTTGCCGGCCGCGGTGCGCGGGTCGCCCACGCGCTTGGCGAACTGCTCGAAGAACGCGGCCCAGTAGGGCGGGATGGTGGACAGCAGGGTGTCCAGGTTCGAGGGGCCGACGATGTCCACGCCGCACTTGAACGTGTCGGGGTGAAGGTCAGCCCGACCAGGGTGGCGTAGCCGCCGTAGCTGCCGCCCATGATCGCCACCTGTTCGCGGGTGGTCACGCCGTTCTTCACCGCCCAGTCCACCGCGTCGATCAGGTCGTCGTGCATCCTGCCGGCCCATTCGCCGTCGCCGGCGTTGGTGAAGGCCTTGCCGAAGCCGGTGGAGCCGCGGTAATTGACCGACAGCACCGCATAGCCGCGGTTGGCCAGCCACTGGTGGTAGGCGTTGTAGCCGTAGTCGTCGCGCGCCCACGGCCCGCCGTGCACCAGCAGCACCATCGGTACCGGGGCATCGGCCTTGCCGTCGCCGTTGGCGTCGGCGCTGCGCGGCAGGCTGAGGTAGCTGACCAGGGTCAGCCCGTCGCGCGAACGGATTTCCTGCGGCCATTGCGGCACCAGCGCCTTGCCCTCCAGCGCCGGGCGCGCGACGAACAGCTTCTCCGGCGTGCCGCCGCGCACATAGCGGTAGTAGGTGACCGGCGACTCGGCGGCGGAGTAGGCCACGATCCAGGTCTTGTCGTCGAGCGTGCGCGAGGTGACGCTGAAGCTGCCCGGGCCGATCGCCTTGAGCTTGTCCAGGTCCGGTGCGATGGCCGGGTCGACCGCCTTCCATTCGTTCTTCAGGTAATTGACCGCCACCGCCTGCGCGCGCTGGGTCATGGGGTCGTCCAGCGCGCTGTCGATATCGGCGCGGGCGTCCTCGTAGACCAGGGTCTTCGCCCCCGTGCCGGTGTCGATGGCATACAGCGCGGCGGTGTCGCGGTCGCGCGAGTCGAAGAAGTAGCGGGTCTTGCCGTCGCTGGTGTAGCCGCCGGGGAAGCTGGTCAGGGAATCGGCGAACGGGATCTGCCCGGTGACCTTCCAGCCGCCCTTGCCATCGGGTTCGAGCAGGTCGTTGCCGCCGTCCTCACGCGCGCGGCTGGCCATGCGCACCTTGAAGTCCGGGTCGGCGATGTAGCCGGCGATCTGCCGGGTGTTCTTCTCCAGCAGCGTGCGCTGCCCGCTGGCCAGGTCCACGCGGTACAGATCGTGCCACTTCGGGTCGCGGTCGTTCATCGCCACCAGCACCGATTCCGGGTGCAGGTGGCTGACGCCGATGACCTCGGCGCGGGTGGCCGGGAAATCGCTCAGGTCGCGCGCCTGGCCGCTGGCCAGGTCCACCGCGAACAGGTGGAAGTTCTCGTCGCCGCCGGTGTCGCGCAGGTACAGCAGGGTGTCGGGACGGTGGCTCCAGAAGTACTGGCGGATGCCACGGGTCTTGTCCGTGGTGACCGCGCGCGCCTTGCTCAGGTCGTCGGCCGGGGCGACCCAGACGTTGAGCACGCCGTCGACCGCGGCGACCCAGCCCAGGTAGCGGCCGTCGGGGCTGATCTGCACGTTGGCACGTTCGGGGTTGCCGAACAGGGCGTCGCGCGGGATCAGCCCGGGCGGCGCGGCGGGCGTGCCGCTGGCGGCCGGTGCGGGCGGGGCGTCGTTGCCGGCCGGCGTGCGGTTGCAGGCGGAAAGGGACAGGGTGAGGGCGAGACTGACAGCGAACAGCAGAGTGCGATCCATGGCAGAGCTCCGGTATGCCGCGCTGGCGGGTGCGGCCACGCTAGCGCGGAACCGCGCCTGCTGCGTTAAGCCGCGCCTGGCGCGGCTCAGCGCTCCGAATGGCCGGTGTCGTCGTACTGGCGCGGGGCGAACAGGTCGGGCCGGATCAATGCGATGAAGGCGCGCGCCTGCGGCGACAGCACCTTGCCGCGGCGCACCGTCACCCCGTAGCTGCGCGTGGGGAAATAACGCGTCATCGGGCGGATCGCCAGGCGTTCGCGGTCGGCGTCGTTGAGGCACAGCGCGGTGACGATGGAAATGCCCATGCCCATGGCCACGTACTGCTTGATCACCTCCCAGCCGCCGACCTCCAGCGCCACGGTGTACGGCACGCGGTGGCGCTGGAACACCAGGTCCACCAGCCGCCAGGTGATCTGCCGCTTGGGCGGCAGGATCAGGGGGAACGCCGACAGGTCCTCCAGGGTGATCTCGCGCCTGCCGGCCAGCGGGTGCCCGCGCGGGGTGATCAGCACCTGCTCGAAGTCGTAGACCGGCGCGTAGCTCAGGTCGCCCGGCACATCCAGCATCGAGCCCACGGCGAGGTCGGCGGCATCGCCGCGCAGCAGTTCGGTGCCGTCGGCGCTGATCGCGTCCTGCAGCACCAGGCGCACGTCGGGGTGGCGCTGGCGGAACGCCTCGACGATCTTCGGCAGCAGGTACAGGATCGTCGAGGTGTTGGCCGCGACGGTCAGTTCCCCGGCATCCAGGCCGCGGACCTTGTCGCGGAAGCTGGCTTCCAGCCCGTCCAGGCTCTCCACCAGCGGCTGCGCCATCTCGTACAGCAGCTGGCCCTCGCGGCTGGGCACCAGGCGCCGGCCGCTGCGCTCGAACAGCACCACCCCCAGCTCCCGCTCCAGCGCCTGCAACTGCAGGCTCACCGCCGGCTGGCTGACGAACAGCGCCTCCGAAGCACGCGACACCGAGCCCAGGCGGACCGTCTGGCAGAACGCGCGCAGCGGTTTGAGCCGGTCGGACTTGTAGGAAAAACGCGGGTTTGCGGGCGTCTTCGGCGTCATTTCGGCTGATTATTAGCACAACTTATGTTGGGTATTGCAAAAACTGTTTTGATAAATAAGTGACCCCGGCGGCACGGTGGAGTCCCCCGACACCCGCAGGGTTCCGCCATGTCCGCCGTCGCCACCTCTGTCCCGTCCACGCCCGCCCGCCCGACGCCGGGCATCACCGTGGCCGCCCGGCTCGCCGGCCAGGCGGAACTGCTGCCGGCCGGGGTGCTGGCGCTGCTGGTGTCGCTGCACCGGGCGGTGGAGCCCGAGCGCCAGGCGCGGCTGGCGGCGCGGCGCCAGCGCCAGGCGTTCTTCGACCAGGGCGGGCTGCCGGATTTCCGCGCCGACACCGCGCACCTGCGCCAGGGCGACTGGACGGTGGCGCCGATCCCGGCCGCGCTGCAGGACCGCCGCGTCGAGATCACCGGCCCGACCGACCCGAAGATGGTCATCAACGCGCTGAATTCCGGCGCGCGGGTGTTCATGGCCGATTTCGAGGATTCGACTTCGCCGACCTGGCGCAACCTGCTGGCCGGCCAGCAGGCGCTGATCGGCGCGGTGCGCGGCGACCTGGAGTACACCGCGCCGGCGGCGGCCGACGGCACGCCCGGCAAGCACTACACGCTGCGGCCGTTCGCCGAGCAGGCGGTGCTGATCGTGCGCCCGCGCGGCTGGCACCTGGACGAGAAGCACGTGCTGGTCGACGGCCAGCCGATCGCCGGCGGCCTGTTCGACGCGGCGCTGTTCGCCTTCCACAACGCCCGTGCGCTGATGCGCCGCGACCGCGGCCCGTACTTCTACCTGCCCAAGCTGCAGTCGATGGAGGAGGCGGCGCTGTGGGAAACCGCGCTGGCGCACATCGAGGGCATGCTCGGCCTGCCGCACGGGCAGATCAAGGTCACGGTGCTGATCGAGACGCTGCCGGCGGTGTTCGAGATGGACGAGATCCTGCACGCGCTGCGCGGGCGCGTCGTCGGCCTGAACTGCGGCCGCTGGGACTACATCTTCTCCTACCTGAAGACCTTCCGCCGGCATGCCGACAAGGTGCTGCCCGAGCGCGGCCAGGTGACCATGACCCAGCCGTTCCTGAAGGCGTATTCGGAACTGCTGATCCAGACCTGCCACCGCCGCGGCGCGCATGCGATGGGCGGCATGGCCGCGCAGATCCCGATCAACCACGACCCGGCCGCCAACGAGCAGGCCATGGCGCGGGTGCGCGCGGACAAGCTGCGCGAGGTCAGCGCCGGCCACGACGGCACCTGGGTGGCGCACCCGGCGTTGATCCCGGTGGCGCGCGCGATCTTCGACGAGCACATGCCCGGCCCCAACCAGCACCACGTGCTGCGCCGCGACGTGCACGTCACCCGCGACGAGCTGGTGGCCCCCTGCGCCGGCACCATCACCCGCGCCGGGTTCGAGAACAGCGTGGAAGTGTGCGTGCGCTACATGGCCGCATGGCTGGACGGCAACGGCTGCGTGCCGATCCACAACCTGATGGAGGACGCCGCCACCGCCGAGATCAGCCGCAGCCAGCTCTGGCAGTGGCTGCACGCCGGCAACCAGCACCTGGACGACGGCACCGCCATCGACGGCGCGCTGCTCGACGCCACCCTGCGCGCGCTGCCCGCGCGCCTGGGCGACACCGCCGCGCTGCCCGGCGGCGGCCGCATCGCCCAGGCCATCGACCTGCTCGACACGCTCAGCCGCGCCGACGAGCTGGCCGAGTTCCTGACCCTGCCCGCCTACCGGCAGATCGACTGAGCCCCCCGCTGCCATTCCCCCTTTCCGCACGCCCGCCCCCAAGGAGTTCCACCATGAGCACCTACACGCAACAGATCGACGCCCTGCAGCACGACTGGGACAGCGACCCGCGCTGGGCCGGCGTGCGCCGCCCGTACAGCGCCGCCGACGTGGTGCGCCTGCGCGGCACCGTGCAGCCCGAGCACACCCTGGCCCGGCGCGGCGCCGAACGGTTGTGGAAACTGCTCAACGGCGATGCCCGGAAGGGCTACGTCAACGCGTTCGGCGCGATCAGCGCCGGCCAGGCGATGCAGCAGGCCAAGGCCGGGCTGGAAGCGGTGTACCTGTCCGGCTGGCAGGTGGCCGCCGACGGCAACACCTCCGAGACCATGTACCCGGACCAGTCGCTGTACGCCTACGACTCGGTGCCGACCATGGTCCGCCGCATCAACAACACCTTCCAGCGCGCCGACGAGATCCAGTGGAAGAACATCGTCGACGGCAAGCTCAAGGCCGAGGACGCCATCGACTTCTTCCTGCCGATCGTGGCCGACGGCGAGGCCGGTTTCGGCGGCGTGCTCAACGCCTACGAACTGATGAAGAACATGATCGTGGCCGGTGCCGCGGGCGTGCACTTCGAGGACCAGCTGGCGGCGGTGAAGAAGTGCGGCCACATGGGCGGCAAGGTGCTGGTGCCCACCCAGGAGGCGATCCAGAAGCTGGTCGCCGCGCGCCTGGCGGCCGACGTGCTGGGGGTGCCGACGATCGTGCTGGCGCGCACCGATGCCGAGGCCGCCAACCTGCTGACCAGCGACTTCGACCCCAACGACGCGCCGTTCGTCACCGGCGAGCGCACCGCCGAGGGCTTCTACCGGGTGCGCAACGGGCTGGAGCAGTCGATCAGCCGCGGCGTGGCCTACGCGCCGTATGCCGACCTGGTGTGGTGCGAGACCGGCACCCCGGACCTGGGCTTCGCCCGCGAGTTCGCCCAGGCGGTGCATGCGGCCAGCCCCGGCAAGCTGCTGTCCTACAACTGCTCGCCGTCGTTCAACTGGAAGAAGAACCTGGACGACCGCACCATCGCCCGCTTCCAGGACGAACTGTCGGCACTGGGCTACAAGTACCAGTTCATCACCCTGGCCGGCATCCACATCAACTGGTTCAACACCTTCAAGTTCGCCCACGACTACGCCCGTGGCGAAGGCATGCGCCACTACGTGGAGCAGGTGCAGGAGCCGGAGTTCGCCGCCCGCGGCCAGGGCTACACCTTCGTCTCGCACCAGCAGGAAGTGGGCGCCGGCTACTTCGACGACGTGACCACGGTGATCCAGGGCGGCGCCTCCAGCGTCACCGCGCTCACCGGGTCCACCGAGGAGGCCCAGTTCCAGGCCGGCAAGGCCGCCTGAACGGCGTTTTCGATACGTTTTCAGCAGCCGGGGTATGGTGTTGGGGCGGCCGCGACGGCCGCCCTTGTTCTTGGCCGGCTGAATGGGGCTCATGCCGGTTTCCGGCATCGTCCGCGCCGGGTGGCGGTGCTATCCTTCCGCGCTAGCCCCTGGGGACGGAGGGGCGGTGGGGCTGAGGGAATGACCAGCGACAATGCTGCAATCATGGCCGATGATCGCGAGCTGGGCGTCGCCCATATGGCGATGGCCGAAATCGTGCATCCGGTCCTGTCGCCCGACGAGTTCGCGCTGTTCTCGCGGTTCGGCCGGCAGCGCGAGATCGCCGCCGGCGAGGTGCTGTTCCGCCGTGGCGATTCCGGTGATGCCATGTTCGTCATCGTCAGCGGCATCGTCGACCTCAACTTCGGCGAGGACCTGGTGGTCAAGTACCTGGGCCCGGGCGAGTTCTTCGGCGAGCTGGGCCTGCTGATCGGCGACCATCGCCGCGGCGCCGATGCCCGCGCCGCGACGGAACTGTCCCTGCTCGAACTCGGGCACCCCGATTTCCAGAAGCTGGTGGACCACGACCCCGGCCGCGTCGCGTTCTTCCTGCGCCGCACGATCATGCGCGTGGTCTCCAACGAACAGATGCTGATCCGGCAGCTGCGTCGCCGCAACCACGACCTGGAAGCGGCGCTGGACAACCTCTACACCACCACGCACCAGCTCAACCACACCGAGGAACTGGTGCGGACCGACGAGCTGACCGGCCTGCACAACCGCCGCGGGCTGACCCTTTACCTGCAGGAATGCCGGCAGCCGTCGCGGATCCCCCCGCAGGGGCTGCTGCTGATCGACTGCGACCGCTTCAAGTGCATCAACGACGAGCACGGCCACCTGGTCGGCGACCGCGTGCTGCAGGCGGTCGCCAACATCCTGCGCTCGGTGGTGCAGCCCGGCGGCCTGGCCTGCCGCCTGGGCGGCGACGAGTTCTGCCTGCTGGTGCACGAGGCCGATGCCGCGGCGCTCGAGCACGTGGCCGGCTTCATCCTGCACGCCGTGCATGGCCTGCTGGAACGTTCGCAGCCGGTGCCGCGCGTCTGCCCGGTGAGCATCGGCGCCTGCCTGCTCGACCCGGCGCGCGACTGGAACGACTGGTACGCCCATGCCGACAGCGCCCTGTACGAGGCCAAGCGGCGTGGCGGCAACCGGCTGCAATGGCCGGTGGACTGGCTGGGAGCCGGCTGACATGCAGCAGGCGCCCGCCACCCCCGACACGGATCCCGCGGCGGAAGCGCCGGCCCCCCGCGTGCACACGCTGCTGCTGACCGACCTGTGCGATTCGGTGGCACTGGTGGAGCGGCTCGGCGACACCGCGGCCGCGGAACTGTTCCAGGAGCACGACCGGCTGGTACTGCGCCTGCAGCAGCAGTGGAAGGGGCGCATGATCGACCGCTCCGACGGCCTGCTGCTGTTGTTCGAGCGCCCGGTCAACGGCCTCGGCTTCGCCCTGGATTACCGGCAGGGCCTGGAGCAGCTGGGCAAATTGCGCGGCATCGACCTGCAGGCGCGCACCGGCATGCACGTCGGCGAGGTGCTGACCTGGCACAACAGCGTCGAGGCGGTGCAGGCCGGCGCCAAGCCGCTGGAGGTCGAGGGGCTGGCCAAGCCACTGGCGGCGCGCCTGATGGCGCTGGCGCGGCCCGGGCAGATCCTGCTCTCGGCGGTGGCCGAATCGCTGGCGCACCGCTCCGCGCGCGAGCTGGGCGCGCGCAGTGGGCACCTGCTGTGGAAGTCGCATGGCCGCTGGCACTTCAAGGGCGTGCCGACCACCCAGGAAGTGTTCGAGGTCGGCGAGCCGGGGTTCGCGCCGCTGCGCACGCCGCGCAGCACGCCCAAGGCGTGGCGCGACCTGCCGTTCTGGCGGCGTCCGATGGCGCTGGTGGCGGAGGCGGCGCTGCTGGCGGCGCTGTGCGTGGGCGCCTGGTTCTTCATGCGCCCGGAGCCGGCCATCGCTTTCGCCGAGCGCGACTGGGTGGTGATGGGCGACCTGCGCAACCTGACCGGCAATGCCCTGCTGGATGATTCGATTGCGCAGGCCTTCCGCATCAGCCTGGAGCAGTCGCGCTACATCAATGTCCTCAGCGACATGACCGTTGGCGACACGCTGACGAGGATGAGGAAGACCACGGGCACGCGCATCGACCGGACCATTGGTAGCGAGATCGCGGTCCGCGATGGCGCCCGTGCCCTCGTGCTGCCTACCCTGGCCGAGGTCGGGGGGCGGTTGAGGGTGACCGTGGAGGTCGTCGATCCGCAGAGCCGGGCGACCGTCTATGTGCTGAGTCGGGATGTAAGGCAGGTTGACGGGCTGCTGGCAACGATTGACAGCGTCGCGCAGGAGGTGCGCGACCGTCTGGGCGAATCGTCAGAAGCGATCCGGCAGATGTCGCAACCTCTACCCGAGGTCACCACCGGCAGCCTCGATGCATTGAAAATGTATGCACTGGGTGTCAGGGCATACAACAGCCGCCGCATGGAAGATGCCCGCGCGCTTTTCCAGAAGGCAGTGGACATCGATCCGGAGTTCGCGCTGGCGCTCGTCGGCATCATGCGTACGTACATGTCGCAAGGAGAAGCAGAGAAAGCGGAGTCTTATCTGCGTAGGGCCGCCGCGCTTCGCAACCACCTGTCGGTGCGCGACCGGTTGTACGTGGAAGCGTGGGAGGCGGAATTCGAGCCTCATCCGTCGCGTAACGCGCCGGCCAAATGGCGGTTGCTGGCTGAGGTCTATCCGGATATCGCGGCCGCGCAGCAGAACTATGCCTGGGCCGAGTACGTGAAAGGGAACCTGGACGAAGCGCTGGCAGCGGCTGGCATCGCGGCAGCTTCGAAGGAGCCGTTGCGCTATGTCTCCCGAGAGCTGATGGGCCGGATCCAGTTGGCCAAAGGCGAGCACGACGCCGCGATCCGCAGCTTCGTGGAATCCGAGAAGATCTCCGGCGCGCCGCCCAACCGGCGGCATGCGTCCGCATTGGCTGCAACAGGAAAGGTGCGGGAGGCATTGCGCGTGCTGGAGGCATGCGCGGAGCGCGAGCCTTCCGATGCCCTGGTCCACGTGGAATGGACGGCCGTGTTGCTCGCTGCAGGTCAGGCCGGCAAGGCGCTGCGGGTCGCGGAGGATGGCGTCGCCAAGGCGGCATCCAACAACGATGTCCTGCGCGTGCCATTGCGCCTGGGCGCACTGGTGGCCCGCTATCAGTCGGGAGGTGCGCCCTCTCCCTCCGAAATCACCCGGTTGCTCGGCGATGCCATGCGGGCGGCTGATGCCGCAGGCGCTGGTGAGATGGACGACTTGGTCGCTATCGCGCTAGCGGCTGCCCGCTTGAAGCAGCGGTTCCAGGGACAAGCGCTGGACACCGAAGATGAGCGTCGTCTTGCCACATTGGTTGAGCGCTCAGGCCATCCGAGGAGCGAGGCGTTGCTCGAGATAATTTTCGCCGATCAGTGGCGCTTGCGCGGAAACCCGATGCGAACAGTGCAGCAGTTGCATGCTACCGCTAATGGCAGTGGCTTCATCCAGTGGCACGTGGCGATGCGCGACGCGCTGCAGGCGTTGGGGAACAGGGAGGGAAGCCGGCAGGAGCAGCGGTGGCTCGCCGGGCACCCGGGCTTGGCCTACAGCGATCCGCTTGGCGCGCAGGCGTTCGTGGTTATGAATGTGTCGGAGACGATCGCGGCGGATGCCGCGATCGCCGGTGTTGCCTCAGTCGTTGAAGCAGAAAACGATGGTGTGGGCAGCCTCGGAGGTCAGATTCTGCAATAGCTGTTCGCGTGCGGCCTGGATGGCCTCCTTGCTGGCCAGCGTCGTGACGCGCATGCAGCTGTCGCCACAAAGGGCCTGGGCGGCCTGCGCAGGAGACAGTCCTGCCTGGATCAGGGCCTGTTCCGGATCGCGAGCGAAAAGATCGCGGAAGGCGTCGTCTTCCGACAGCAGATCAAGCAGGTGCGCGGCCATTTCCTGGCTGAGCGGTGGATGTGCGGCATTGTCGCCTTGGTTGGTACTCATGGGTCCCCTGTGGTTTCTCCCGTTTGGATCCGGGAGATTCGCTGCAGAGCATACATTCGAAAGGCGTCCGTTGATCAAATGCCCCGCAGGTCGAGTCCTGCGGGCGGGGAGTGAAGGTGAGAGTACGTCGATGCGGTGCCCTGGTCCTGGAGCCGAACGAGATTTCATCGCTGGATATCGGCGATCTGCTGGCCGGAGGCGATGGGTTGCGGACCCGCGTCGAGATCCGGGTATGGGCGGCCCACCTGGATGAGTACCGGTTGGTAAGTCCTGAGCAGGCCCTGTGGTTGCTCCAGTGCAGCGCCCAGCGCTGGCAGGCGCTACCCGCGGACGCCGAGTCCAGGTCGTTGGTGCTCTCGCTGCTTGAAATGCAGTTGCTGATGGCAGAGGAAACGACTGCGGAGCCCTGTGACGGGCGCACCCTGCGGCGCGCGCCAGACCATGGCAACTGGTGGCCGCTGGCGGCAATCCATCACCGCCATTCGCGTTGGCAAGGCGTCGACAGCGTGGCCGACATGGAAAGGAACCAGCTGGTGACGGCCGAAGACCTGCACCGCCGGCTAGGCGAGCCCCCACCGGCGGTACCGGATCACTCCCTGACGGCGGGGCGGGTCGATCTTCCTGAGGTTCCCGCCAGTGGGCTGGAGCTACTTGGAAGAATGCGGGTGACCTGCCGCAACTTCGATCCAGGCCGGGCCATGTCCATGGAGCAGCTTTCAGCCATCCTGCAGCAGACGTTCCGCGTCCATGGACAAGTCGAGCCCGCACCTGGCCTGGTGTTCCTGAAGAAGAACGTGCCTTCCGCCGGTGGCCTGCATCCGCTGGATGCGTGCCTGCTGATACAGCGGGTGGAAGGCCTCGACCCTGGCCTCTATCACTATCATCCGCTGCGTCATGCGCTGGCGCCGGTGGATGCCGGCCGCTTCGACCCCGGCATGGCCGGGCGGTTCCTGGCGGGCCAGCACTGGTTCGACAATGCGGCCGTGCTGGTCATCCTGGTCTGTCGCTTCGAACGCAGTCTCTGGAAGTACCGCAACCACCGCAAGGTCTACCGGGCGATGATGCTCGACGCCGGCCATGCCTCGCAGGCGCTGTACATGGCCGCCACCGAATGTGGGCTGGGCGCCTTCGTGACCTCCGCGATCAATGAGGTCGACATCGAAAAGACGCTTTCGCTCGACCCCATGAAGGCCGGCCCGCTGGCCATCTTCGGCATGGGATGGCGCGCGGCGGCGAGAGCGGTCGCCGAACTGGATCCGCTCGCCCGTGTCTGGCCTGCCCCAGGTGACGCCTGAGCGGTTTCGCGCGGGCTGGAGCTGATCAGCCCGCCTCGAAATCCACCAGCACCGCGCCGTCGCCCACCTGGTCGCCGCCGCGCACGCGGTAGCCGTTGACCACGCCGTCGGCCGGCGCCTGCAGGGTGTGTTCCATCTTCATCGCTTCCATCACCAGCAGCGCGGTGCCGCGGGTGACCCTGCTGCCCGGCTCGACCAGCAGCGCAATGACCCGGCCGGGCATTGGCGCCAGCAGGCTGCCACCGTGGTCGCTGCCCGCGTCGGCCTCGGCGACCGGATCGTGCACGGTGAAGCGGCGCTGGCCGCCTTCGCCGAAGAGGTAGAGCGCATTGCCGTCGTGCAGGACGTCGCCGCGGTACAGGCGGCCGCCGGCCTGCAGGGCGTAGCTCGCTCCGTCCACCTTGCCGTCGACCCGCAGCGGATCGCCGTCGCCGCCGTGGACCTGCCAGCCGCCGGCGTCGCGGCGTACCCGCAGCGTGCGCTGCTGCTGCAGGTATTCCAGCGTGACCGCGCGCGCGGCCGGGCCGGTCAGGCGCCAGCCGTCGGCGATGGACCAGGCAGACGCATCGGCCGGCGTTGCGGCGCCTGACCCGCTGGCGAGTACCGCGGCCACGGCCCAGTCGGCGTCGCTCGCGGCGTGCTGGGCGATGTCCAGCGCGTCGCGTTCGCGCTCGATCAACGCGGTGTCGAGATCGGCATGGCGGAAGGAGGCGGTTGCTACCAGCCGATGCAGGAACGCGGCATTGGTGGTGACGCCGGCCACTTGGCAGCGCGCCAGTGCGCGCCGCATGCGCAGCAGGGCACGGTCGCGGTCCTCGTCCCAGACGATCAGCTTGGCGATCATCGGGTCGTAGTACGGGGTAATGGCATCGCCCGGTTCGACCCCGGCGTCCACCCGCACGTGGGCATCGGGCGGCGGCAGGCGCAGGTGGCGCAGGGTGCCGGTGGAGGGCAGGAACCCACGGTCGGCATCCTCGGCGTACAGCCGCGCCTCGATGGCGTGGCCACGGATGACCAGCTGCGCCTGGGTCTTCGGCAGCGGCTGCCCGGCGGCCACGCGCAGTTGCCACTCCACCAGGTCGTTGCCGGTGATCATCTCGGTCACCGGGTGCTCGACCTGCAGGCGGGTGTTCATTTCCATGAACCAGAACTCGCCGGTAGGCGCGGCGATGAACTCCACCGTGCCCGCGCCGACGTAGCCGACCGCGCGCGCGGCATCGGTGGCGGCCTTGCCCATTGCCGCGCGGCGCTCGGGCGTCATGCCCGGCGCGGGGGCTTCTTCCAGCACCTTCTGGTGGCGGCGCTGCACCGAGCAATCGCGCTCGAACAGGTGTACGACGTTGCCATGGCTGTCGCCGAACACCTGGATCTCGATGTGCCGCGGCCGTTCGATGTACTTCTCCACCAGCACGTGCGCGTTGCCGAACGCGGACTGCGCCTCGCGCTGGCAGCTGGCCAGGGCGGCGTCGAAATCCGCGCTGGCCTCGACCTTGCGCATGCCCTTGCCGCCGCCACCGGCGCTGGCCTTGATCAGCACCGGGTAGCCGATGGCGTCGGCCTGCGCGCGCAGGAACGCCGGTTCCTGGCGGTCGCCGTGGTAGCCGGGCGTCAGAGGCACGCCGGCCTGCTGCATCAGCGCCTTGGCCGCACTCTTGTCGCCCATCGCGTCGATCGCACTGGCCGGTGGGCCGATGAAGACGATGCCGGCCTCGGCGCAGGCGCGGGCGAAACCGGCGTTCTCGGACAGGAAGCCGTACCCGGGATGGATCGCCTGCGCGCCGGTGCGGCGCGCGGCGTCGAGGATGGCGTCGCCGCGCAGGTAGCTTTCCGCCGCCGGTGCCGGGCCGATGCGCACGGCCTCATCCGCCAGTCGGACGTGCCGCGCGTCGCGGTCCGCGTCCGAATACACCGCCACGGTGGCGATGCCCAGGCGGCGGCAGGTGGCGATGACGCGGCAGGCGATTTCGCCGCGGTTGGCGATCAGGATCTTGTCGAACATGGCGTATTCCATGACGTGCTGCGCGGTGGCGGCAGAAGGGGAAAAGCACCCGTGTGCAGGTTCCTGCGGTTGCTTCGGCCTGGGCGGTTGCGGTTGATCTTCAGGGTCCCCTTCCGCAGCGACGGAGCCGACGGTAGGAACCCGAAGGGCGGCGTGCATGGATGCACGTCGTTTTCCGACGAGACAGGGATGTCTCGTCGGAAAATTCCGGCGGCGCAGTGAATCCGGCGCGCAATGCGCGTCGGACGCGAAGGCAGGGCGTGTTTCTCTTGGTTAGCTTCTCTTTGCACGAGCAAAGAGAAGTAACTCGCTCCCCGAAGGGGAGCGAAAGCCCTTGCGCTTGTTTCCGCTGCAGGAACGTCGCGCATGCGAACTACATCCGGAACACGCCGAAGCGCGTGTCCTGCGCCGGCGCGTTGAGGCTGGCGGCCAGCGCCAGGCCGAGGATGCGGCGGGTGTCGGCCGGGTCGATCACCCCGTCGTCCCACAACCGCGCGCTGGCGTAGTACGGGTGGCCCTGGCGTTCGAACTGCTCGCGGATCGGCGCCTTGAACGCCTCCTCCTCGTCGGCCGGCCACTGCCCGCCCTTGCCCTCGATGCCGTCGCGCTTGACCGTGGCCAGCACGCTGGCGGCCTGTTCGCCGCCCATCACCCCGATGCGCGCGTTCGGCCACATCCACAGGAAATGCGGCGAATAGGCGCGGCCGCACATGCCGTAGTTGCCGGCGCCGAACGAGCCGCCGATCACCACCGTGTACTTGGGCACGCGCGCATTGGCCACCGCCATCACCAGCTTGGCGCCGTCCTTGGCGATGCCGCCGTGTTCGTATTTGCGGCCGACCATGAAGCCGGTGATGTTCTGCAGGAACAGCAGCGGGATCCCGCGCTGGCAGCACAGCTCGATGAAGTGCGCGCCCTTGAGCGCCGATTCGGAGAACAGGATGCCGTTGTTGGCGATCACGCCGACCGGGTGCCCATGCACGTGGGCGAAGCCGGTGACCAGGGTGTTGCCGTAGCGCGGCTTGAACTCGTCGAAGCGCGAGCCGTCGACGATGCGCATGATCACCTCGCGCACGTCATAGGGCTTGCGGGTGTCGCTGGGGATCACGCCATACAGTTCGCGCGCATCGAACAGCGGCGCGTCGGCGGGCTGCAGCGCGACGCGCGGCTCGGGCCTGCGCCAGTTGAGGCTGGCGATGATGGCGCGCACCCGCGCCAGCGCCTGCAGGTCGTTGTCGGCCATGTGGTCGGCGACGCCGGAAATGCGCGTGTGCACGTCGGCCCCGCCCAGTTCCTCGGCGCTGACCACTTCGCCGGTCGCCGCCTTCACCAGCGGCGGGCCGCCGAGGAAGATGGTGCCCTGTTCCTTGACGATCACCGTCTCGTCGCTCATCGCCGGCACATAGGCGCCGCCCGCGGTGCAGCTGCCCATCACGCAGGCGATCTGCGGAATGCCCTGCGCCGACAGGTTGGCCTGGTTGTAGAAGATGCGGCCGAAGTGGTCGCGGTCGGGGAACACCTCGTCCTGCAGCGGCAGGAACGCGCCCCGGAATCGACCAGGTAGATGCAGGGCAGGTGGTTCTGCTGCGCGATCTCCTGTGCGCGCAGGTGCTTCTTGACCGTCACCGGGTAGTAGGTGCCGCCCTTGACCGTGGCGTCGTTGGCGACGACCAGGCATTCCACGCCCTCGATGCGGCCGATGCCGGCGACCATGCCGGCGCCGGGCACCGGGTCGTCGTACATGCCGTGCGCGGCCAGCGGCGCGATCTCGAGGAACGCGCTGCCGGGGTCGAGCAGCGCGTCGATGCGCTCGCGCACCAGCAGCTTGCCGCGCGCGGTGTGCTTGGCCCGGGCCGCATCGCTGCCACCACGCGCGGTGCGTTCCAGGGTGGCGCGCAGGTCGTCGACCAGCGCCTGCATCGCCGCGCGGTTGGCTTCGAATGTCTCGCTGCCGGGCTGCAGCTGGGTTTTCAGTACGCTCATGGCAGTGGTTCCTGCGGTGGCCTGGGTGCCGTCGGTGGGGGCGTCCGAAGGGCGGGTGCGGGGCGCGCCGGGATCATGATGCGCGAACCCCGTCGATGCCGTTCACCTGCCAGCCCCCGGGGAGAGGTCCGGCGGTCGCCGGGCCTGGATCACGCGGTGCGCTGGAACAGCTCGCGCCCGATCAGCATGCGGCGGATTTCCGAAGTGCCGGCGCCGATCTCGTACAGCTTGGCGTCGCGCCACAGGCGCCCGGCCGGGTACTCGTTGATGTAGCCGTTGCCGCCGAGGATCTGGATCGCCTCGCCGGCGGCCCAGGTGGCCTTCTCGGCCGAGTACAGGATCGCGCCGGCCGCGTCCTGGCGGGTGGTGCGGCCCTGGTCGCAGGCCCTGGCCACCGCATACACGTACGCACGGCACGCGTTGAGGCCCACGTACATGTCCGCCAGCTTGGCCTGGATCAGCTGGAAAGTACCGATCGCCTCGCCGAACTGCCGGCGCTCGTGCACGTACGGCAGCACCACGTCCAGCGCCGCGGCCATCAGCCCGAGCGGGCCGCCGGACAGCACCACGCGTTCGTAGTCCAGGCCGGACATCAGCACCTTGACCCCACCGCCGACCTCGCCGAGCACGTTCTCCACCGGCACTTCGCAGTCCTGGAACACCAGCTCGCAGGTGTTGGACGCGCGCATGCCCAGCTTGTCCAGCTTCTGCGCGGTGGAGAATCCCTTCATGCCCTTCTCGACGATGAAGGCGGTGATGCCGCGCGACCCGGCCTCCGGGTCGGTCTTGGCGTAGACCACCAGCACGTCGGCATCCGGGCCGTTGGTGATCCACATCTTGTTGCCGTTGAGCACGTAGTGGTCGCCGCGCAGGTCGGCGCGCAGTTTCATCGACACCACGTCCGACCCCGCGCCCGGCTCGCTCATCGCCAGCGCGCCGACGTGCTCGCCGCTGCACAGCTTCGGCAGGTACCTGTGCTTCTGCGCCTCGCTGGCGTTCTTGCGCAGCTGGTTCAGGCACAGGTTGGAGTGCGCGCCGTAGGACAGGCCGATGCCGCCGGAGGCGCGCGAGATTTCCTCCATCGCCACCACGTGGGCGAGATACCCCATGCCGCTGCCGCCGTATTCTTCCTCCACGGTCATGCCGAGCAGGCCCTGCTCGCCCAGCTGGCGCCAGAGCGCATTGGGAAACTGGTTGCCGGCGTCGGCAGCGGCCGCCAGCGGCGCGATGTGCGCGGCGGCGAACTGGGCCACGCTCGCGCGCAGCATGTCGATCTCTTCGCCGAGATCGAAGGAAAGGGTGGGGACGTGCATGGGGGCGGCTCCGGTACGGCAGGACGGGTGGGCGCTCCGGGAGGGGGACGGGCGGACCGTCGGCACGGGCGTTTGCGCGCAGCCTAGCCGGTCTCCGTGAAAAAGTGAATACAAATTCAATAATTGAACCTAGAATCAGCCCATGGCCTACAAACGTTCGGAACTGATGGAAAAGCGCCTCGCCGGCAACCGCGAGGCGATCCTGGCCGCGGCCCGCCGGCTGGTCGCCGCCGGCGGCTACCGCAATGCGCCGGTCACCGCGGTGGCGGCCGAGGCCGGGGTATCCACCGGCCTGATCTATCGCCATTTCCCGTCCAAGGCCGACCTGTTCGTGGAAGTGCTCACCGCCGCGGTCGAGCATGAGCTGGACATCCTCTCGGCCATCGCCGACCAGCCGCAGCCGGCCGCGCTGCGCCTGCAGCAGGCGGTGGCCTCCTTCGTGCGCCGTGCACTGGCCGGGCCGGCGCTGGCCTATGCCTTCATCGCCGAACCGGTGGACCCGGAGGTCGAGGCCGAGCGCATCCGCTGTCGCCGCCTGTTCGGCGACGTGTTCAAACGCATCCTCGGCGACGGCGTGCGCAGTGGTGAGTTCCCGCCGCAGGACCTGGACGTGGGCGCGGCCTGCATCGTCGGTGCGTTCACCGAGGCACTGGTCGGCCCGACCGCGCCCAGCCGTGACGGACTGCGCGGTGGCGAGCCGCTGGTCGAGGCGATCGGGGCCCTGTGCCTGCGCGCGGCCGGTGCCGGCATCGGCGCGCAGCGCACCTGATCGCGGCCGGCCCCTGGCCACCGGTGCCCGTTGCCGGTGGGTGGGGGCGCTGGTCTATACTCCGCCGGTAGCTGTGGTCCACCGACTACTTGCCAGGGGTGTTGATACGTGCGGAATTACGACCTGCAGTTCCTGAAGCGCTTCTCCATCGTGATCGCCATCTTGGCTGTCGTCACGGTCGGGTTGATCATCTTCGCGTCGTTCCTGCAGCGCGCGATTCCCACCGAAGCATCCCCGCAGGCGGTCGCGCGCGTCGAGCAGCGCATCGCCCCGGCCGGCGCGGTCTACGCGGGCAGCACCGGCGCCGCGGCGCAGGCCGCGGCGGCCGAAGCCGCGGCAGCGCAGGCCGCGGCCGCGGGCGGCGCCTACGGCGGCACGCTCGATGGCAAGGTGATCTTCGACAAGCTGTGCACCGCGTGCCACCTGACCGGCGTGGGCATGGCGCCGACCCTGGACCATGCGCACTGGGACAAGCGCATCGCCCAAGGCAAGGAGACGCTCTACAAGCACGCCATCGAGGGCTATACCGGCCCCGACGGCGGGGTGATGCCGCCCAAGGGTGGCAACGCCGGCCTGAGCGACGAGCAGATCCACGCCACCGTCGACTGGATGCTGGCAAACCTGAAATAAAACGTGCCCATCATGGACACGCGGCGCCGCCCTCCCGGGCGGCGCTTTGCTTTCCGCCGTTCTGGAGTCCGCCCCATGCGCCATCTTCCCCCGCTGCTCGCCCTCTCGCTGTCCCTGGCCCTTGCGCCGCAGGCGCTCGCCCGGGGGCCGGCGGTCACCGCCATCGGCCAGGTGCAGGGCAGTGGCCCGCGCAGCCCGCTGGAAGGGCGCCAGGTCACCATCGAGGGGTTCGTCACCGCCGACCTGCGCGCCGGGCTCGGCGGCGTCTTCCTGCAGGATGCCGGCGATGGCGATCCGGCCACGTCCGATGCGCTGTTCGTGCAGCTGGACCCGGCGCGCGCGCTGCCCGCGGGGCAGTGGCTGCGTGTCACCGGCACGGTGCAGGAGCTGGCGGCCGGCAAGGGCGGCCAGACCCTGACCGCGCTGCAGGCCGAGACGCTGGCCGCGGCCCGTGCCCGCCCCGCGCCCGCGGTCACCGTGCTGGACGCCGTGCCCGCCAGCTGGGAAGCGCTGGAAGGGATGAAGGTGCGCATCACCGCACCGCTGACCCTGGCCGGGCAGGACCAGCTGGCGCGTCACGGCGAGCTGGCCGTGGCCTTCGACGGGCGGCTGTGGCAGCCGACCGAGTTGGCCGCCGCCGGCACCGCGGAGAACGCGGCGCTGGTAGCCGACAACGCGCGCCGCCGGCTGCGCCTGGACGACGGCAGCAGCCAGCGCGATCCGGGCCGCGTGTCCTACCTGCCCGAGGCCGCGCAGCTGCGCACCGGCATGGTGTTCCGCGGCGTCGAGGGCGTGGTCGACCAGCGCCATGACGGCGACTACCGCCTGCAGCTGACCGCCGCGCTGCCGGTGCCGGCGATCGAGCGGCCGCAGCCGCCGGTGGTGGCCGGCGCACTGCGCATCGCCGCGTTCAACCTGGAGAACTACTTCAACGGCGATGGCCACGGCGGCGGCTTCCCGACCCTGCGCGGCGCCAAGACGTTCGCGCAGTTCCAGGCGCAGCAGGCCAAGCTGGTCGCCACCATCCGCGGCCTCGACGCGGACGTGGCCGCGCTGATGGAACTGGAGAACGACGGCTACGGCCCGGACTCGGCGATCGCCGGGCTGGTGCGCGCACTCAACGAGGGGCAGGGCAAGGACCGCCACTGGGCGTTCGTCGACGCCGGCAAGGGGCCGGGCGACAACCCGATCCGCGTGGGCATCATCTACCGCGCCGCGCGGGTGGCGCCGGTGGGCAAGCCGGCGGTGCTGGAGCGCGAGCCGTTCGGCGAGCGCAGCCGGGTACCGCTGGCGCAGGCGTTCCGCATGGGCCGCAAGGGCCGGCCGTTCGTGGTCGTGGCCAACCATTTCAAATCCAAGGGCTGCAGCGAGGCCAGTGGCGCCGACGCCGACCAGAACGACGGCCAGGGCTGCTGGACTGCTACCCGGGTGGAATCGGCGCGCCTGCTGCACCAGTGGCTGCAGCGCGACCCGACCGGCAGTGGCAGCGCCGATGCGGTGTTGCTGGGTGACTTCAACGCCTATGCGATGGAAGCACCGATCCGCCAGCTGCAGGCCGATGGCTGGCGCGACGCGTTCAAGGTGGCCGGCGTGCCCCAGCCTTACAGCTACGTCTACAACGGCTTGACCGGGCGCCTGGACCACGCGCTGCTCAACCCGGGCATGGCGGCGCGGTTGAAGGGCGCGGCCGAATGGCACATCAACGCCGATGAAGCCGACGACGCCGGCTACCAGGGGCGCAACGTACCCGGCCCGTGGCGCAGCTCGGACCACGATCCGCTGCTGCTGGGCTTCGATCCCTGAGCCCGGGCGAAGCGGGCGCCGGTCCCATGCGCCTGGGGCCGGTGACCGTCAGTGCGCGTGCCGCCGCGCCGCGTTCCACAGGTGGGCGCTGGCCAGTGCCAGGCTGCCGGCGACGGTAAGCGGCGTTTCGGCCCGCGCGCCCAGCCCGCCGCACGCCCCGGCCAGCAGCAGTGCCAGCCCGGTGCCCGCCAGCAGCCACAGCGCGGCCGGCAGCGGGCGGTGGCGATGCGCGCGCCACAGCGCGTAGCTGGTCAGCGGCGCGGCGATCAGCACGAACAGCCCATGTACCCATTCGGCCTCGCTCCAGGTGCCGAACAGCGGCAGCAGCGCGGCCAGCAGCGGCAGCGCCAGGCAGTGCAGCAGGCACAGGCCGGACAGGGCGAGGGCGGAGACATCGAACAGGGCGGCGGCATGCTTCATCGGATCGGCTCTATTTGTTACAAAGTAACATAATGAGGCGGATCATCCCCCGGACAAGGAGGCCGTTCTGCAGGCTCAGCCCTGCGCGCCGCGCGCGATCAGCGCGATCGCCACCACCGCCAGGCCCAGACCCAGGCGGTTCCAGGCGCTGGTCTTCTCGCCGAAGGCCAGTACGCCGACCAGCGCACCCAGGCACACCACGCCGATGTTCATGCCGGCGAAGATGGTGGCCGGGCTGTGCGGCAACGCCTGGTGCGCGCGCACGTAGAACAGGATGTTGCCGAAGTTGATCGCGCCCAGCAGCAGGCCGAAGCCAAGGTTGCGCGCCTGCAGCCGCTGGCGGCCGCGGTAGTGGCGCAGCAGCTGCCAGCCCAGCATCAGCACGAAGGCGATGGCGAAGCTGGCCAGCAGCGCCGCGGTGGCCGGGGTGCCGGCCAGTGCCACCTGCTTGAGCAGGATGTCGATCAGCGCGAAGCCGGCCCATACCGCCAGCAGCCAGCGCCAGCTCGACGCCGTGCCGGCGCCGCGCTCGCCGCTGCGCGCACTCACGCCGACGATGGCCAACACGCCCAGCCCCAGCCCGGCCAGTTTCCAGCCATTGGCGTGTTCGCCGAACAGCACGAACGCCGCGCCCAGCGACAGCAGCAGCGACAGCCGCTGCGCGACGTCGCTGCGCACGATGCCGGCTTCGCGCACGGCGCGCGCCAGCACCAGGAAGATGCCCGGCAGCGCCAGCGCCAGGCCGAGCAGCGCCGGCCACGGCGCATGGCCGTCGCGCAGCGACTGCAGCGACGGCCTGAGCAGCAGCAGCGACAGCACGCTGGCCGCCAGGTAGTTCCAGGTCACGGCCTGGGCGATGTCGATGCCGCGCCGCGGCGCCAGCTTCAGCAGGACCGAGACCAGCACGCTGCAGATCACGCTCAGGATCAGGAAAGGCATTGCCGTCGCTACCGGGGATGGCGGTGAAGCCGGTGAAGGGGGCCGGTATTATGGCGGCATGAGCAATCCTTCCTTTCCCCGCGAACCGGCGGTGCTGATGCTCGAGGGCCCCTGCGGGCCGCTCGAGGTCGCGGTCGATCCGCCCGAGGGCGATGTCGCCGCGCGGCCGGTCGTCGCCGTCATCTGCCACCCGCTGTCCACCGAAGGCGGCAGCATGCACAACAAGGTGGTGACCATGGCCGCGCGCGCGCTGCGCGAGCTGGGCATCACCACGGTGCGCTTCAATTTCCGCAGTGTCGGCGCTTCGGCCGGCAGCTACGACAACGGCGAAGGCGAGCAGGACGACCTGCGCGCGGTGGTGGCCTGGGTGCGCGCACAGCGCCCGGACTGCGCGCTGTGGCTGGCCGGTTTCAGCTTCGGCGCCTACGTCTCGCTGCGCGCCAGTGGCGCGCTGGCGCCGCAGGCGCTGATCTCGATCGCGCCGCCGGTCGGCCGCCGCACCTGGGATTTCGACGCGCTGCAGCCGCCGGCGCAGTGGCTGGTGGTGCAGGGCGACGCCGACGAGGTGGTCGACGCGCAGGCGGTCTATGCGTGGCTGGAGACGCTGGCCGACCCGCCGCAGCTGGTGCGCATGCCCGACACCAGCCATTTCTTCCATCGCAAGCTGATCGACCTGCGTGGCGCGATCCAGCACGAAGTGCGGCGCTGGCTGCCCGACGGCAGTTGCTGAGCATGGAGGCGACGACCCCCTCGCAGCGCTACGCCGCCGGCGTGGCCCGTGGCGACTGGCGCGACGATCCGGCCCAGCACCCGGCACTGGCCGAACTGGACCGCATCCACGAGGCCATCGTCGATTCGGCGCAGGACGGCTGGCTCGACCGGCTGTCGGCCTTCTGGAAGAAGCCCGGGCCGGTCAAGGGCCTGTATTTCTGGGGCGGCGTCGGCCGCGGCAAGACCTTCCTGGTCGACCTGTTCTACGACGGCCTGCCGATCGAGCAGAAGTACCGCACCCACTTCCACCGTTTCATGCGCGGCATCCACGAGCGCCTGCGTGAACACCAGGGCCAGAGCGACCCGCTGGCCAAGATCGCCCAGGAATGGCGCAGCAGGCTGCGGGTGCTGGTGCTGGACGAGTTCTTCGTCACCGACATCGGCGACGCGATGCTGCTGGCGCGCTTGTTGGAACGGCTGTTCGCCGAAGGCGTGACCCTGGTGACCACCTCCAACACCGCGGTGGAGAACCTGTATCTCAACGGCCTGCAGCGCGACAGCTTCCTGCCGGCCATCGCCCTGCTGCAGAAGTACTGCGTGGAGCTGTACGCCGAAGGCACCGAGGACTACCGCATGCGCGCGCTGACCCGCTCGCCGGTGTACCGCGCGCCGCTGGAAGGCGACAGCGACGCCTGGCTGGAGCGGCGCTGGAAGGAGCTGAGCGGCGGCCAGGACGCGCGCGCCGGCAACATCCAGATCGAGGGGCGCAAGATCCCCGTGCGCGGGCGTGGCAAGAGCATCGTCTGGTTCGATTTCGCGGCGCTGTGCGAAGGCCCGCGCGGGCCGTCGGACTACATCGAGATCGCGCGCGAGTTCAACACCGTGCTGCTGGGCGGCATCCCGCACTTCGACCGCCTGAACGAAGATGCCGCGCGGCGCTTCGTCAACCTGATCGACGAGCTCTACGACCGCCAGGTGAACCTGGTGTGCACCGCGCAGGACCCGCCGCCGCTGCTCTATTCCGGCACCCGCCTGGCCGGTGCCTTCGAGCGCACCGCCAGCCGCCTGATCGAGATGCAGAGCGCCGAGTACCTGGGTACCGCCCACCGCCTGTAACCCGTGGCCGCGTGCCGGGGCTGCCCCCGGGGCGTGGTCCCCCAACCCCGTTGTTCGCCGTCATCCGTTCTGTTCCGCGCCTGCCGCCGCCGCGGCCCACCCCGCAAGCAACGGAGTACGCAGATGAAGCACGCAAGCATGGCCTTCCGGCGTCCGCCGGTACGTTCGATGGCGTTCGCGCTGACGCTGCTGGCCGGGCTGCCGGCGCTCGCCGGCGAGCCGCGGTGGCCGCCACCGGCGCCCGCCCCCGCCGTGGTGCAGCCCGACCTGCAGGCGCCCGTGCCCACGCGCCGGCGCCAGACCACCGCGGATTTCCGCGCGCCGGCGGCCAGCGTGTGCAGCGACACGCCGCGGATGCGCGAGGTGCCGGATCCGCAGCCACCGGAGCGGGTGCGCGAGATCCCCACCCTGGTCGGCAAGGTTCCGCATCGCAGGGAACTGCACGAGATGGCGCCGCCGCCTCCGCCGCCGGCCCCCATGATTGCCGTCGACGCGGCGGTCAGGGTATCGGAGGTGGCGGACGCGCGCGCCGCGTCGTCGCCACCGGCGATGCAGCGCCCGGCCACGCCGGTGACCGCCGGCGTGGTCGATGACAACGCCGACTTCAGCGGCTTCCGGCAGTTCCTGCAGCGCCACCCCGAGGCGGCGCGGCTGGGGCGCGACGTGTCGGTGCGCCAGCGCCTGCACGTGATCGATGCGCAGGGCCGGCCGGTGCCCGATGCCGAGGTCGCCGTCTCCGCGGCCAATGGCGCGCGCATGTGGGCGCGCACCGATGCCGGCGGCCAGGCCTGGTTGCACCTGAATGCTTTCGATGACCGCGATTCGGCCAGCTACCGGGTCGACGTGCGCCGCGCCGGGCAGCAGGCCCGGGCGCAGTTGCGGCGCGGGCAGAAGGACGCGCTGGAAGTGCGCCTGCCCACCGCTGCGGCGACCCCGCGCGCGCGCCTGGACCTGGTGTTCATGGTCGATGCCACCGGCTCGATGGGCGACGAGATCGACAAGCTGCGCGCTTCGCTGCGCGACATCGTGCGCGGCATCGAGCAACTGCCGTCGCGCCCGGACGTGTGCCTCGGCCTGGTCACCTACCGCGACCGCGGCGACGAGTACTTCGTGCGCAGCTGGGACCTCACCGGCAACGTCGCCGCGTTCCAGCAGGTGCTCGACGGGGTGCGTGCCGGCGGTGGCGGCGACATGCCCGAGGCGATGAACGAAGCCTTCGCGCATGCGGTGCAGGCGCTGGCATGGCGCGGACCGGCCACCACGCGGCTGCTGGTGTCGCTGGCCGACGCACCGCCGCACATGGACTATCCGCCGCCGCACTACGACCAGACCATGCTGGCGGCGCTGGGCAAGGGCATCAAGGTGTTCAGCGTGGCCGCGTCGGGGCAGGACACCACCGGCGAGATCGTGCAGCGGCAGATCGCCCAGTACACCGGCGGGCGCTTCATCTTCCTCACCTACAAGGTTGCGTCCGACCCGGGCAGCGGGCCGGGCCGCGAAACCGTGCATGACGTGGCCGACTATTCGGTGGATACGCTGGACGCGCTGGTGTTGCGGCTGGTGCGCGAGGAACTGGCGCAGCTGCCGCAGGGGTGAGCGCAGCGCCGGCGTCGTGTCGTCGGCCGGGGGATCCCTCTCCCCGCGGCAGAAGCCGTCCGAAGCGCGGATGAGGGGGGCGGCATCGACGACGGTGAACCACCGGCCCTGACCGCCCTCACCCCGACCCCGCTCCCGCGGGGAGAGGGGCTTAGGGCAGCTCGATGCGGTTGTCCGGTGCCTGTTCCTTCGCCATCGGCGCCGTGGCCGGTACCCCGCCGCCGACGTTCATCATCCGCAGCGGCTGGCCGTCGTAGCGGAACTCCAGCGCCGACTGCACCCGGTCCAGCGCCAGGACTTGGGTACACAGGGACTGCACGTGCTGCTCCAGGGCGCGGGCGCGCGCTTCGATCTTCGGCTCCAGCTCCGCTTCCATCTTGCCGGTGCGTTTCTCGATGCGCTCTTCGCCGCCGGTGAGCAGGGTCCACAGCAGGCCGCGGGCGAGGGAGCCCTTGAGCGATTCGGCCGATGCCTGCACGCGCTGTTCGAAACCCTCGCCGAACAGATCCTGCTCCCAGCGCCCGCGGCCGATGGTGGAGGCGACGAAGCGCTCGGCGTCCCTGCGCAGCGCGCGCACCTTGCGCGAATCGAAGTTGCCGGTCATGGAGCCGTACACCATGTCCAGCACGTCGAAGCTGATGCCCACCGATTCATTTGCGATGCCGGTGACTGCCGGCATCAACTGACGCACCCCGGTCTCCAGTACCCGCAGGCGTTGCGCGTCCGCGGCACTGACCACCTGCATGCGCCCGTCGATGCTCAGCTCGCCATCGTGGAACACGATCTCGCGCGGGCTGGCGTCGCGCTGCCGCAGCCAGATGCCGCCGCCGTCGACCAGCACGTCGTAATCGGTGCTGACCCCGCACTGGGTGGACGACAGCGCCGGCGCCTTCACCGGGCCGGCCTGCGCGGACAGGCATGGCAGGGCGAGCAGGGCAGCGGCGAGGAGCAGGCGGCGCATGCGGGGAATCCATTCGAAGGGCCGACAGGATCGCCGGCCGCGCCGTGGCCGGGCGCCCGCCGGAAGTCATGGCGCTGCAACTGGGGTATCGGACGATGAATGCGTGAGGCGTTTTCCTACCCGCCAATTGGCCTCCAAAGGGTTGACTGCGCAGTCCTGATGAGCAGTCGGTCCCGTGCCGGCCTGCTGCTCCGGAGGCGATCGCTTGTGCCACAAGGGGAGCGCGGCCATCCACAATATTTGGCGTTGACCTGGCCGGTCACCCCCACTATCTTGTGGCCCGTCGGTTCTGGCGGGTTGCTCCCCGCCGGATTGAAAGGGAAGCCGGTGACGCCTTCAATGGCCAGTCCGGCACTGCCCCGCAGCGGTAATTGGGAACGAACCCGCCACCCAGCACTGAGGCCCGATGCCTTGGGAAGCGGCGGAAGTAGGAGGAGGCCCCCGCCTCCGCGCCCATGAGTCCGAAGACCTGCCGACAGCCGCGCGAAGCACAGCGCGCGGTGCCGGCTGCGGAGTCTTCGAGGGGAAGACGGCTGGCGACGCGGCAGCGCCGGTGGCGACCTCGGGTCGTGCCCGTCGCGGATGCTGCGACGCCGTCCTTCCATGCTTGTCGCCCGCCACCGGCCCCCCTGGTTCCTGCGAGGGCAGGCGCCGCGTGCACCACGCCATGAGGACGCATTGCCGTGACCGCCACCGATACCGCCGTTGCCCCTGCCGAGGCCGGCTTCGAGCTGACCCCCCGCCGACCGCCACCGCCATGAGCGTGACCAAGCGCAATGGCGGCACCGAGCCGGTGGACCTGAACAAGATCGTCCGCGCGATCCAGCGCTGCTGCGACGGCCTGCATGCGGTCGATCCCATGCGCGTGGCCACGCGCACCATTTCCGGCCTCTACAACGGCGCCACCACCCAGGAACTGGACGAGCTGTCGATCCGCACCGCCGCGCTGCTGATCGGCGAGGAGCCCGAATACGGCCGCCTGGCCGCGCGCCTGCTGGCCAATTTCATCGCCAAGGAAGTATCCGGCCAGGAGATCCACGCGTTCTCGCAGTCGGTCGCCCGCGGCCACGAGGTGGGCCTGATCAACGAGCGCCTGCTCAATTTCGTGCAGGTCAACGCGCGCAAGCTCAACGATGCGGTCAACCTGGGCTACGACCTCAACTTCGACTACTTCGGCCTGCGCACGCTGTACGACCGCTACCTGCTGCGCCACCCGCACACCCGCAAGGTGATCGAGACGCCGCAGCAGTTCTTCCTGCGCATCGCCAGCGCGCTGTCCGAGGACGTGCCCGAGGCGCTGGCGCTGTACCAGCGGCTGGGCAACCTGGACTACCTGCCGTCCAGCCCGACCCTGTTCAACGCCGGCACCAGCCACGAGCAGCTGTCGTCGTGCTTCCTGCTGGATTCGCCGCAGGATTCGCTCGAGTCCATCTATGCCCGCTACGGCGACATCGCGCAGCTGTCCAAGTTCAGCGGCGGCATCGGCGTGAGCTACACCCGGGTGCGTTCGCGCGGTTCGCTGATCAAGTCCACCAACGGCCATTCCAACGGCATCGTGCCGTGGCTGAAGACGCTCGACTCCTCGGTCGCCGCGGTCAACCAGGGCGGCAAGCGCAAGGGCGCGGCCTGTGTCTACCTGGAGACCTGGCATGCCGACATCGAGGATTTCCTGGAGCTGCGCGACAACGCCGGCGACGATGCCCGTCGCACCCACAACCTCAACCTCGCCAACTGGGTGCCGGACCTGTTCATGCAGCGGGTGGAGGCCGACCAGCCGTGGTCGCTGTTCGATCCGCGCGTGGTGCCGGAATTCACCGACCTGTACGGCGAGGCGTTCGAACGCGCCTACCTGCAGGCCGAGGCGCAGGGCAAGGCGGTCAAGACCGTGCCGGCGCGCAAGCTGTACGCGCGGATGATGCGCACCCTGGCCGAGACCGGCAACGGCTGGATGACCTTCAAGGACAAGTGCAACAAGGCCAGCAACCAGACCCTGCGCGCCGGCAACGTCATCCACCTGTCCAACCTGTGCACCGAGATCCTGGAAGTCACCTCGGCCGAGGAGACGGCGGTGTGCAACCTGGGCTCGATCAACCTCGGCAACCACCTGGACGCGCATGGCGATTTCGATTTCGACAAGCTCGCCGAGACCGTGCGCCTGGCCGTGCGCCAGCTCGACCGGGTGATCGATCTGAACTTCTACCCGATCGAGACCGCGCGCCGCGGCAACCTGCGCTGGCGCCCGGTCGGCCTGGGCTGCATGGGCCTGCAGGACGTGTTTTTCCGCAAGCGCCTGCCGTTCGACTCGGACGCCGCGCGCGCGCTGTCGGCGAAGATCGCCGAGGCGATCTACTACCACGCGCTGGAAACCTCGTGCGAGCTGGCGCAGGAGCGCGGCCGCCACCCCTCGTTCAACGACACCCGCGCCGCCAGCGGCGAGCTGCAGTTCGATGCCTGGGGCGTGGTGCCGGCCGACGCCGCGCGCTGGGACGCGCTGCGCGAGCGCATTGCCCAGCACGGCCTGCGCAACTCGCTGATGATCGCCATCGCCCCGACCGCGACCATCGCCTCGATCGCCGGCTGCTACGAGTGCGTGGAGCCGCAGGTATCCAACCTGTTCAAGCGCGAGACCCTGTCCGGCGACTTCCTGCAGGTCAACCGCTACCTGGTCGGCGAGCTCAAGCAGCTGGGGCTGTGGACGCCGGAGATGCGCGACGCGATCAAGCTGGCCGACGGCTCGATCCAGAACCTGCCGCAGATCCCCGAGGCGCTGCGCAGCGTGTACCGCACCGCGTGGGAACTGCCGATGCGCGCGCTGATCGACATGGCCGCCGACCGCGGCGCCTTCATCGACCAGTCCGCCTCGCTCAACCTGTTCATGGAGAGCCCGAACATCGGCGCGATGTCGTCCATGTACATGTACGCGTGGAAGAAGGGCATCAAGACCACCTACTACCTGCGCTCGCGCCCGGCCACCCGGATCGCCAAGACCACGGTCAGCAGCTACACCCCGGCCGAAGCCGTCGCCTGCTCGCTGGAGAACCCGGAAGCCTGCGAGGCCTGCCAGTGAGGCAGGAGTGAATGAAGAGGAGTGAGGAGTGAGAAGGAGCAACGGCAAAAAGCCACCGTCATTTCATCTTTCTCTCCTTCGTCTGCGCCGCATGCTGGTCAGCATGCGGCTGGTTTCCTCGATCAGACTGCGCGCGCCTGTTGTCTGGTCGTGGGGAAACCAATACAGGTCTTCGCACAATGTCAGCAGTGTTTCCACTTCGGACAGTGAGCCGTGTGCTATCGCAAGGAAGTGCGCCTTCTCTGCGGAACTCTCGCGGGTCCAGCCTTCGGCAATGTTGGCAGGAATGGAAATGGCGGCACGGGTGAGCTGGCTCCGCATCCCGTAAACCTCTTCGCGCGGAAGTCCGGGCACCAGCTGGTAGACGGAAAGCGCCAGCTTCATGGCTTTCTGCCAGAGAACAGTTCGTTGGTAATGCATGCGTTCCCGGGGGCGAATCCGGCCCCAGCTTCGCCTTCCCGGGAAAGCCAAAAAATAAGGAATTTTCGTATGTCCTCGTCAGCCGATACCCTTGCAGTGACCCCTCTCGCTCCTCACTCCTCTTCACTCACTCCTCTTCTTCTCGACCCGGGCTTCGAACTGACCCTGCGCCCGATGCGCTACCCGCAGTTCTATGACATGTACCGCGATGCGATCAAGAACAGCTGGACGGTCGACGAGATCAACTTCCAGATCGACATCACCGACCTGCACCACAAGATGACCGCGGCCGACCGCCACCTGATCCACCGCCTGGTGGCGTTCTTCGCCACCGGCGATTCCATCGTTTCCAACAACCTGGTGCTGAACCTGTACCAGCACCTCAACGCGCCGGAAGCACGCATGTACCTGTCGCGCCAGCTGTATGAAGAAGCGCTGCACGTGCAGTTCTACCTGACCCTGCTGGACAACTACCTGCCCGACCCGGAAGAGCGCTTCCGGGCCTTCGCCGCGGTGGAGAACATCGCCTCGATCAAGAAGAAGGCCGACTTCTGCTTCAAGTGGATCGACTCGATCCAGGGGCTCAAGCGCATCGAGACCCGCGAGCAGCGGCGCCAGTTCCTGCTCAACCAGATCTGCTTCGCCGCCTGCATCGAGGGTCTGTTCTTCTTCGCCGCGTTCGCCTACGTGTACTACTTCCGCTCGCGCGGGCTGCTGCCGGGGCTGGCATCGGGCACCAACTGGGTGTTCCGCGACGAAAGCTGCCACATGGAGTTCGCCTTCGAATGCGTGCGCACCATCCGCGCCGAGGAACCGGACCTGTTCGACGCGGCGATGGAGCGCCAGGTCTACGAGATGCTGGCCGAGGCCATCGAATGCGAGGTGCAGTTCGCCGAGGACGTGCTGTCCGGCGGCGTGGCCGGTATTTCCACCCGCGACATGCGCCAGTACCTGCAGCACTGCGCCGACAACCATTTCGTCAAGCTCGGCATGGCCAAGCAGTACAACGTGCGCAACCCGCTGCCGTTCATGGAGCTGCAGGACGTGCAGGAGCTGACCAACTTCTTCGAGCGCCGGGTCTCGGCCTACCAGGTCGGCGTACAGGGCGAAGTCGCCTTCGACATGAATTTCTGAGGCCGGGCGCCGGGGTGGGGCGGCGGGGCGCAGGCGTCACGCCGCCGGTGCCTGGCGCTGCGTATCATCCGCTCCTGCCCCCTACTGCCGCGACCGTCGCCATGAATGCCACGCCCAGCATCGTCCCGCCCACCGAAGTGCGCATGGTGGAGATCGTCTTTCCCAACCACACCAACCACCTGGGCACCCTGTTCGGCGGCCAGGCGATGGCATGGATGGACAAGGCGGCCTTCCTGGCCGCCGCGCGCTATTCGCGGCGCACCGTGGTCACTGCGCATTCGGACCAGGTGGACTTCAAGCTGCCGATCCGCATCGGCGAGATGGTCGAAACCGTCGGACGGGTGGTCGAGGTCGGGCGCAGCTCGATGACGGTGCAGGTCGAGCTGATCGCCGAGGACCTGCACAGCGGCGAGCGCAAGCTGTGCACGCGCGGCCACTTCGTGATGGTGGCGCTGGATGCCGACGGGCGCCCGACCTCGGTGCCGCCGCTGCCGGCGCAGGCCTGAGCGGAGGGCCGGGCCATGGCGGTGCGGCCGGATGACGCCGGCATCCACGTTCCGGGCGCGGCGGATGCGCGGCTGGCGGCATTCGTCGCCCGCCACCGGCGGCTGCTGCTGCTGACCGGCGCTGGGTGCAGCACCGATTCGGGCATTCCCGATTACCGCGATGCCGACGGCCAGTGGAAGCGCACGCCGCCGGTGGACTACCGCGCGTTCATGGCCGACGCGGCCGTGCGCCGGCGCTATTGGGCGCGCAGCCTGGCCGGTTGGCCGCGCTTCGGTTACGCCCGGCCCAATGCCACCCACCAGGCGCTGGCCGCGCTGGAGGCGGCCGGCCGGGTGGAACTGCTGTTGACCCAGAACGTGGACGGCCTGCACCAGCGCGCCGGCAGCCGGCGCGTGATCGACCTGCACGGGCGGCTGGATCAGGTGCGCTGCATGGGCTGCGGCGCGCGTTCGCCGCGCGAGGCACTGCAGCAGCGCCTGCTCGAGGCCAACCCCTGGTGGGCGACTGCACAAGCAGCACAGGCGCCTGATGGCGACGCCGACCTGGAGGGCGATTTCAGCGGCTTCGTGGTACCGGACTGCCTGGCCTGTGGCGGCCTGCTCAAGCCGGATGTGGTGTTCTTTGGCGAGAACGTGCCGCGCGAACGCGTGGCCGACGTGCATGCGCACCTGCAGCGCGCCGACGCGGTGCTGGTGGTCGGCTCGTCGCTGATGGTCTATTCCGGGTTCCGCTTCGTCGATGCCGCGGCCCGGGCCGGGCTGCCGGTGGCCGCGGTCAACCTCGGCCGGACCCGCGCCGACGCGCTGCTGTCGCTGAAAGTGGAGCAGCCATGCGCGCAGGCGTTGGCGTTCCTGCTCGACGGCAGCTGGGCGGCGGCCAAGACGCAGTGATCCACCGCGCCGGTTGAATCGACCCGCCGGGCGGGAGTGCAATGGGCGCCCCCCACAAGCGGATCACCCCCACGTGAGCCTTCTGTTCTCGCCGCTGTCGCTCGGCCCCCTGTCGCTGTCCAACCGCATCGTCATCGCACCGATGTGCCAGTACTCGGCCGATGATGGCCGTGCCACCAGCTGGCATGCCCAGCACCTGGGCACGCTGTCGCAGTCCGGCGCCGGGTTGCTGATCCTGGAGGCCACGGCGGTCGAACCCCGCGGCCGCATCAGCTGGGCCGACCTGGGGCTGTGGGACGATGCCACCGAGGCGGCGCTGGGCGAGGTGCTGGCCGCGGTACGGCGCTGGTCGAAGATGCCCGTCGGCATCCAGCTGGCGCACGCCGGGCGCAAGGCGTCCACCGCGCGGCCCTGGGACGGCGGTGGCGCCATCGCCCCCGGCCAGGCGCATGGCTGGCAGGTGCTGGCGCCGTCGGCGCTGCCGTTCAACGCCGGTGATCCGGTGCCGCAGGCGCTGGACGCGGCCGGCATCGACGCGCTGGTGGAGGCCTTCGCCGCGGCCGCGCGGCGCGCGGCGCGGCTGGGCCTGGAACTGATCGAGATCCATGCCGCCCACGGGTACCTGCTGCACCAGTTCCTGTCGCCGTTGAGCAACCATCGCGACGATGACTACGGCGGCTCGCTGGACAACCGCATGCGCCTGCTGCTGCGGGTGTTCGACGCGGTGCGCGCGGCAGTGCCGGCGGGTGTCGCGGTGGGCGTGCGGATCTCCGCCACCGACTGGGTGGACGGTGGCTGGGACCTGGCGCAGAGCATCGCCGTGGCCCGCGCACTGGAAGCACGCGGCAGCGATTTCATCCACGTCTCCAGCGGCGGCCTGGACCCGCGCCAGCAGATTCCGGTGGCGCCGGGCTACCAGGTGCCGCTGGCCAGTGCGATCAAGGCGCAGGTCGCCATGCCGGTGATGGCGGTGGGGCTGATCACCGAGCCACGCCAGGCCGAAGCGATCCTGGCCGAAGGCCATGCCGACGCCATCGGCATCGCCCGCGCCATCCTCTACGACCCGCGCTGGCCGTGGCACGCGGCAGCCGAGCTTGGCGCGCAGGTGCACGCCGCGCCGCAGTACCTGCGTTGCCAGCCGCACGGGCTGCGCGCGCTGTTCGGGTAGGTGCCGGGCCCGCCGGGCAGGAGCGCTGCGCGGCAAGCCCCGCAGCCACGGGGCGACCCTGTTGGTTTCCCCGGAAAACTTCGTGCCTCGCTAGACTCCGTCGATGCGACCCGATTACATCCTTACCCTTTCCTGCCCGGACCGTACCGGCATCGTCTACCGTGTCTCCGGCCTGCTGTTTGAGGCCGGCTGCAACATCCTCGACGCCCAGCAGTTCGGCGACGAGGAAAGCGGCCGTTTCTTCCTGCGCGTGCACTTCGACATGGCCGCGGCCGGCGACGCGGCGGCGCTGCGCGAACGCCTGGCACAACTGGGCGCGGAGTACGCCATGGACTGGCAACTGCACGACGCGCGCCGCCGCGCGCGGCTGCTGGTGCTGGTCAGCAGGCAGGGGCATTGCCTGAACGACCTGCTGTTCCGCGCGCACAGCGGCCAGCTGCGGGTGGACATCGCCGCGGTGGCCTCCAACCACGCGGATTTCGCCAGCCTGTCCGGTTCCTACGGCGTGCCGTTCCACCATCTACCGGTGGACGCGGGCAACCGCGTGCAGCAGGAACGGCAACTGCTCGACCTGGTCGAGCGCGAACGCATCGACCTGGTGGTGCTGGCCCGCTACATGCAGATCCTGTCGCCGCAGCTGTGCCAAGCGCTGGCCGGCCGCGCGATCAACATCCACCACAGCTTCCTGCCCAGCTTCAAGGGCGCCCAGCCGTACCACCAGGCGCACGCGCGCGGGGTCAAGATCATCGGCGCCACCGCGCACTACGTCACCAGCGACCTGGACGAAGGCCCGATCATCGAGCAGGACGTGGCCCGCGTGGACCATGCCATGACGCCGCGCGAGCTGGTGCGGCTGGGCAGCGACACCGAATCGCTGGTGCTGGCCCGCGCCGTGCGCCGCCACGTCGAGCACCGCATCCTGCTCAACGGCCACCGCACCGTGGTGTTCCGCTGAGCGGCGGCATCACGCCACGATGTCGATCCCGCCTTCGATCAGCGCGATGCGGGTGGCTTCGTCGCCCTCGGGCGACACCGGCCGCGTCAGCTCCCACAGGAACCGCACGCGGAAGCCGCTGATCGCCGCGTCCTGCGCGCTCCACAGTACGCAGTAGTCGCGCGCCAGCCCGCAGACGTGCACCTCGCTGATGCCGCGCTCGTGCAGCCAGCCGGCCAGGCCGGTGGCCGGGCGCTCGCCGCGCGGGCCGTGGTTCTCGCGGAACGCGCTGTACGAATCCACCTGGCGATGGCTGCCCTTGCGCAGGATCAGGTCGGCGCTGCTCCAGTCCACCTGCGGGTGCAGTGCCGCGCCTGCGGTGCCCTGCACGCAGTGGTCCGGCCACAGCGTCTGCGCATGGCCGTGCAGCGGGATCGACTCGAACGGCCGGCGGCCGGCGTGCTGGCTGGCGAACGACGCATGGTCGGCCGGATGCCAGTCCTGGGTAGCCACGACGGTGGCGTAGTGGCGCCGCGCCAGCAGCGCGGCGATACCCGGCACGATGGCATCGCCCTGGTGGCACGGCAGCGCGCCGCCGGGCATGAAGTCGGGTTGCAGGTCGATCACCAGCAGGGCGGTGTCATTGCCGTACATCGCAGGTTCCGGTGCGGGGAACCTTGAAGTGTAACGCCGTGATGGGCGGTGCCGGCCCGCGGCACACGCCACCCGTGGCCGCGCGGCCTGCGCCTCGGCCTACACTGCGGCGTCGGCAGGCTGCCGGCGGGCAACCGGGAGGCGGCGATGATCCAGTGGTGGGAACTTGGCCTGCGGCTGCTGCTGGCGGCCCTGCCCGGCGCGGTGACCGGCATCAACCGCGGGCGCCTGGAATGGGCCGCCGGACTGCGCACGCGCATGCTCGTCTGCGTGGGCCCGGCGCTGGCGGTGAGCGTGTCCACGTTCGGCTTCTTCGCCGTGCCGGGGCGGCCGGGCATCGCGCCCGATCCATCGCGCATCGCCGCGCAGGTGGCCAGCGGCGTCGGTTTCCCCGGTGCCGGCACCCTCCTGTTCCCGCAGCGCGAACAGGTGATCCGCGGGCTGACCAGCGTCGCTGGATTGTGGGCGGTGGCGTCGGTTGGCGTGGCTGCGGGCACCGGTCTTTACGCGGCGGCGATCATGGCGACGCTGCTGATGTGGGCGATCCTGGCATTGCTAAAGCCGCTGGAACAGCGTGACCTGCACCGTCGCGCACACAGCGGCCGGCTGCGCCTGCGTATCGCGGCGGGTACGCCGCTGGCACGGGTGGAGAACGCGGCCAGCGACGCGGGCCTGCCGGTCCGGCGCATCACCCTGCGTCCGCGCGAGCAGGACAACGACATCGTCGACATCGATTGCGACCTACCGCTGCCGCGCGCGCAGATGCTGGCCAGGGCGGAGCAGCTGGGCCGCGTCGAAGGCGTGGTGTCGGTGGAGCTGCCCGGGCTGGCCGAGGGCTGAGCAGCAGGGCAGGTGGCGGGCCTCCGTGGGCCGCCAGTGCTGGAAGCCTGCCGCAATGCGGCAGCGCTGCATTGCCTCGTACCGTGCCGATGGGCCGCTGGCCCATGGGATCTTGTGCGCCGCAGGCGCAGCGGCGACGATGTCCGCGGCTGCCGGACCGCGCAGCGCCATGAACCGGGAAGCGCACACCGATGGAGCTGCTGACGCTGGAACACTTCGCTGGCTGCGTGAACGAACCGTTTTCAGCCGCGATGAGCGGCATGGACGTGGAGTTCATGCTGGTCGAGGCGCGGCCGCTGCAAGCCACGCAGCCGAACGCCGCGCGCGCACCGTTCTCGCTGCTGTTCCGCAATACTTCGCCGGTGCTGTTTCCCCAGCAGATCTATCCCATGCGCCATCCGCGGGTGGGTGAAGTGGGAATCTTCCTGGTGCCGATCGCCCAGGAGCGCGCCGGCTTTCTCTACCAGGCCGTCTTCAACTGACGGCAGTGCGCCGGGCGGGCGTCGCCCCGACGTCCGCCCTGTATCGGCACGCGTGGCCGCGTCAGCCAGGCACCGGTGACCAGTGCATCGCCTGGTACGTTCCCGCCTCGCCCTCCACCACGAAGCCCAGCCGTTCGTAGAGCCTGCGCGCGCCCGGATTGGCCTGCAGCACATGCAGCCGCATGCCACGCCCCAGCGCGGCGGCCTCGCGCTGGCTGTGTCTGATCATTGCGCCGCCCAGCCCGGTGCCGCGCTGCGCCGGGAACAGGCTGATATCCACGAGCACGTGGTCCGGTGCCGCGCGCAGCAGGTAACAGCGACCGACCGGGCCATGCCCGTCGCGTTCCAGCGCCAGGAAATCGGCATCGCCGTAGTGGGCGAGGTAATGGCGGTGCTGCAGGTCGAACTGCTGGTCGAGGAACGCCCGCTTGGTGGCATCCGGCCATGGCACCGGTGCCATTTCCTCGGCGCGGGTGCTGGCGTACAGGTCGCGCAGCCAGGGCAGATCGCCGTCGTGCAGCGCACGCAGCGAAAACCCCCGGGCGGCCAGTGCTTCGGGAATCTGCATGTGGCCGGGCCGTTCCGGTGGGAACGGCGCCAGCCGGGCGGGGGCACCAGCGTCATGTCAGGGGAAGGGAGGGTAGTTGCCTTGCAGCGCGATGCAGAAGTTCACCCCGAGGTACGGTTGCTGGTTCTGGTGTGGCTGGCCGCCACCCGCGCTCGGGCTGATCATGTTGGGAGCGAAGGTGGTGTTGGGATTGCCGGAGTTGAACGGCTTGTTGATCGTTGCCGCGGGTTGCGACAGGCCGCCGTTCGCAACCGGAGCGCCGCTTTTCTTGCTCGCATCCGTGGGCAGGTAACCGTTGATGCCGTGGACGTGTTGCGGGATCTCGTTGTTGGTCAGCGTCACCATGTTGACGCCGAAGGTCTCACCCAGTGAGCGTGGCGTCAGGCCGGGACCGTTGCCCTGCTGGCAGCCGGCACGGCCGGCGAAGTTGGGCAACTGGAAAGTGGTCTGGCCGTTGCCGCCATAGGTGGTGCCCAGCAGCGAGAACAGCGCGGTGTTCTGCGAGATCGGCAGGGTGGCGCCATTGCAGTACGCCCAGTTGCGCGGGTTGAAGTTGAATCCAAACAGCTGGATTTCGCCGATGAAGGGTTCGGTCATGTGGTGGTTCCTCCGATGAGCTGCCGCGGGGTGGTCGCGGCGGCGTCTGCCTGAAGCCGGGAATGGTGTCGACGCGCGAAGGCGGTCAACCCTGCGAAGGGAATATGCCTTGGGTGGCAATGCAGTACTGCACCGCCAGCGTGGGCATGCAGTTCTCATGCGGCTGACTGCCTCCCGCCACGCCCGTCGATTGCGCGGACATCGGCAGTACCGTTGCGCCAGTGATGTCCGACGCATAGAAGGTCTCGCCGCTGATTGCACCGGGCAGCACGCCGCTGCCCGGCGTCGGGGCATTGGCCGTGCCGGTCGTTGCCACCAGCCAGTGGGTGTGCGCGGGCATCTGGGCGGACAGAACGGTCACCGTCTCGGTACCGGCCCGCTGGCCGATGACGTAGTTGCTCATGCCGGGCCCCTGTCCCTGGTGGATCGGCAGTCGACCACGCAGGTCGGGCACCGCGAAGGTAACCTGGCCGTCGCCGCCATAGATGGTGCCGATCAGGGCGAACAGGACCTCGTACTCCGCGATCGACAGCAGGCTGCCGTCGCAGGCCTGCCAGCCAACGGGGGCGCCTCGGCTGCCGAAACCGAACATGCGGATCTCGCCGACGTAAGGGGTAGTCATTGGGTTCTTGCTCCGAAGTTGGATGGACATGTGCGCGGCGATGCGGCGCGCGATCGTGCTGTCCGGGGAGAACTCGAGATCAGTCGCGAGACGGGAAAATGCCGCTCAGCGCGATGCAGAAATTGATCGTTGTGTAGGGCTGAATGTTCGAATGCGGCTGGTTGCCGCCGGCTGGAGCAACCGTCTGCGGGTTCTGCTGCACCGTCTGCCCGGTGCTGCCGGCATACAGGTTGGGGGCGAGCCACTGCTGGTGCTGGTCGCGAAAAGCCGTCCGCTTGCGTTGCGGTTGTCACCGTTCGCTGACGATGCGTTCATCGTGTGCGTGTGCGTCGGCAGGTTGGTGCTCAGCAGGGTGACATTCTCCGCGCCTGACGCCTCGCCGATCTGCACCGGCGGAGGTTGCCAACTGGGGTCGACCGACGACGCGTAGCCGATCGGCGTGCGGCTGCGCAGGTCGGGCAGTGCGAATATGGTGGTGCCATTGCCCCCATACTGCGTTCCCAGCAGCGAGAACAGGGCCTGGTTCTGATTGATCGGAAGCAGCTGTCCATTACACAGCGCCCAGTACTTGGGCGCGAAGTTGAACCCGGCCATCATGATCTGGCCGATGAAGAACTCGCTCATCGTGATCCTTCCCCTCAGGTGGTGGGCGTCGCACGCGATGCGCGGCGCCGATGCACTCTGAACCGCTGCTGGGCGCCCCACAAGTCCCGACGGGGGCGTATGGTTACCCCCCTCCCCGGGGTATTTATTCCTCTTGCGCAACTCTGTTCAATATCGGCAGGCCCTGGTTGTATGCTGGGCTCGCCGGACGGCCTGGGGCAGGGGCCGTGCTGGGGTGAAAGGGACGACATGCGCGAGGAATGGTCTACGCGACCATTTGTCGTTGGATAAAGGGAATACCGGGGAAAACTCAAATGCACATGCTTTCGAGGCTTCTGATGCGTCGCCGCGGAGACCGCCCGTTCCTGTCCGGTTTTCCCCTGCTGTTGTGCAGCCTGGCGCTGCTGTGGCCCGCGCTGGCCAGCGCCCAGCATACGTCCGTTGAATGCCCGGCCCAGACGGCGACGGTTGCCAGCGGCGGATCGGTCACGATCAACGTCTCCGATTGCGAGTACTCCAGCGGCTTCGGCGGCGACGGCCCCATCGATGGCGGCAGTTACGGCTCCTCCGATTTCGAGGACTACGGCACCGCTACGCTCCGGCATACCGGTGGCCAGTGGTTTCTGGACTACAGCAACAATGGCTCGGGTGTTGGTTCGACCGATGTCTTCGAGTTCGCCGATGGCTCGCTGACCGGTGCCGGCGACGTCCAGGTGAGCATCACCATCACCCCGGCCGCCTCGCCGATCGTCGTCTCCCCCAGCGCGCTGCCGACGGTGACCGCCGGCACGCCGTTCTCGCAGACGCTGAGCTCCACCGGCGGTCTCGCACCCTACACCTACGCCCTGCAGAGCGGTACCCTGCCAGCGGGCCTGAGCCTGAGCACCGCCGGGGTCCTGAGCGGCACGCCGACCCAGCGCGGCGCCTACAGTTTCAGCGTGCGCGCGACGGATTCGACGTCGCCCACCGCCCAGTTCGTCGACAAGGGCTACACCGGCACGGTCCAGAATCCGACCCTGAGCCTGGCCACGCCCAGCGGCACCGCCATCCAGGGCGTGGCGTTCTCGCAGACCCTGTCCGCCAGCGGCGGCGTCGCCCCCTATACCTACCAGCTCGAAACCGGCTCCCTGCCGGCCGGCATCTCCGTTTCCAGCGCGGGCGTCGTCAGCGGCACCACGAGCGCCGCCACCGGCAACTATCCTGTCACCATCCGCGTTACCGATTCCAGCACTGGCCCGGGCAGCTACTTCGAGGTCGAGAACTACACCCTCACCGTCAGCCCGCCGCCGAGCGTCAGCATCGCGGTGTCGCCGGCCAGCGTCAGCGAAGACGGCGCGACCAACCTCACCTACACGGTCACCCGCAGCCTCAACCTGAGCTCGCCGACCGTGGTGAACATCACCACCTCCGGCACCGCCACCGCGGGCACCGACTACACCGGCAGCGTCGCCACGGTCACCATCCCGGCCGGCGCGACCACCGCCACCATCACCATCGACCCGACCGTCGACGGCACCGTCGAAGCCGACGAGACCGTCACCCTGACCGTCGCTGCCGGTACCGGCTACACCGTGGGCGTCCCGGCCAGCGCCACCGGCACCCTCCTCAACGACGACGTGCCGACCGCGACGATCAGCGTCTCGCCGGCGAACGTCGCCGAAGACGGCGCACCGAATCTGGTCTACACCGTCACCCTCAACCAGGCGTCGTTCTCGGCGCTGTCGATCGGCTACACCATCGGCGGCACCGCCACCAACGGCACCGACTACGCCACGATCGCCTCGCCGCTGGTCATCCCGGCCGGCAGCACCACCGGCACGATCACCGTCAACCCGACCGCCGACGCCACCATCGAAGTCAACGAGACGGTCATCCTTACCCTTGCCGCCGGCGCCGGCTACACCGTGGGCGCGCCCAACAGCGCCACCGGCACCATCCTCAACGACGACCTGCCGAACCTGGCGATCAACGACGTCACCCTCAGCGAAGGCAACGCCGGCACCACCAACTTCACCTTCACGGTCAGCCTGAGCGCCGCGGCCGGCCCGGGCGGCGTCACCTTCGACATCGCCACCGCCAACGGCACGGCGACGGCGGGCGTGGACTATGTCACCAACAGCCTGTCCGGCCAGACCATCCCGGCCGGCAGCAGCACCTACACCTTCACCGTGCAGGTCAACGGCGACACGCTCAACGAGGCGACCGAGACCTTCTTCGTCAACGTCACCAACGTGGTCAACGCGGTGGTGGTCGACGGCCAGGGCGTGGGTACGATCAGCAACGACGATCCGCTGCCGGGCCTGTCGATCAACGACGTGACCGTGGCCGAAGGCAACAGCGGCACCACCAACGCCGTGTTCACCGTGACCCTGGACGCCGCCAGCGGCCAGACCGTCACCGTCAACTACGCGACCGCCGACGGCACCGCGACCCAGCCGGCCGACTACACCAATACGGCGGGCACGCTGACCTTCACCCCGGGCCAGACCACCCGCACCATCACCGTGCCGGTGATCGGCGAGACCATCCCCGAGGCGAACGAGACCTTCTTCGTCAACCTCAGCGGCGCGACCAACGCGACGATCAGCGACAACCAGGGCGTCGGCACCATCACCAACGACGACGTGCCGGTGACGGTCAGCCCGGCCACGGTGCCGAACGGCACGGTGGCGTCGTTCTACAGCCAGACGCTGAGCGCCAGCGGCGGCGTCGGTCCGTACAGCTTCGCGATCACTGCCGGTGCCTTGCCGGCCGGCCTGACCCTGTCCTCGGTGGGCGGGCTCAGCGGCACGCCGACCGCCGGCGGCACGTTCAACTTCACCGTGACCGCCACCGACAGCAGCCCGTTCCCGGGTCCGTTCTCCGGCAGCCAGGCCTACACCCTGACCATCGCGCCGCCGACCATCACATTGCCAGCCACCACGCTGGCAGACGGCAACCTGGGCGCCTCCTACTCGGCCACGATCACCGCCGCCACGGGTGGCACCGCGCCATACAGCTACGCGGTCACCGCCGGCGCGCTGCCGGGCGGCCTGAGCCTCAACGCCTCGACCGGCGCCATCACCGGCACGCCGAGCGAGCATGGCACGTTCAACTTCAGCGTCACCGCGACCGACAGCAGTGCCGGCACCGGCCCGTACACGGCGACGCAGGCATATGCGCTCACCGTGATCGACGCCCCGCCGGTCGCCAACCCGGTGTCGCTGACCGTCGCCTACAATGCGGCGGCGACCAACGTCCCGCTCAACATCACCGGCGGCGCCGCGGTCACCGTCTCCGAGGTCACGCCCTCGCAGCATGGCACGGTGATCACCAGCGGCAACACGCTCACCTACCAGCCGAATCCGGGCTACGCCGGCCCCGACAGTTTCACCTACAGCGCGACCAACGGCGGCGGCACCTCGGCGCCGGCGACGGTGAGCGTGACTGTGCAGGACGCGGTGGTCACGATCACCCCGAGCGGTGGCTTTGCCGCCACGGTGGGTGTGGCGTACACCCAGACGTTCACCTTCAGCGGCGGCGCGACGCCGTGGAGCGGCTTCCAGGTGACCAGCCTGCCGGCAGGCCTCACCGTGACCGGCACCACCGCCAACACGGTGACGATCTCCGGCACGCCGACGCAGGTCGGTTCGTTCAACCTCAACGTGTCCGCCACCGACAGCAGCACCGGCAACGGCCCATACTCCGTCGGCCAGGCGTTCGCGCTGACCGTGGCCGCGCCCACGCTCACGCTCACCCCGGCTTCGACCACGTTCAATCCGGCCTACGGCGCTGCCTACAGCCAGGCCTTCAGCGCCAGCGGCGGTGCCGGTCCGTACACCTATGCGGTGACCAGTGGCAGCCTGCCGCCGGGGCTGACGCTGAGTGCCGGCACCGTATCGGGCGCGCCCACCCAGCCGGGCAACTACGTGGTGCAGATCACCGCGACCGATGCCGGCACCACCGGAACCGGCGCGCCGTTCACCGTGCAGCAAAGCTACACCTTCAATGTGCCGACGCCGACCATCCTGGTCGGCCCGGCTACGCTGGCCAACCCGGTTGCCGGCACCGCCTACGCGCAGACGCTCACCGCGAGCGGCGGCGCCGCGCCCTATGGCTTCGCCGTGACCGCGGGCAGCCTGCCTGCGGGCATCACGCTGTCGGGCGGTGGTGTGCTGTCGGGCACCAGCAACCAGGTCGGCACCTACAACTTCACCGTCACCGCGACCGACCACTTCGGGCAGATCGGCAACCGGGCGTATTCGGTGACCATCGCGGCACCCGTGCTGGCGCTGACCCCGGCATCCGGCACGCTGGTCGCTACCTACGGCGCACCGTTCTCGCAGGTCTTTGCCACCGTCGGCGGTTCGGGCAGCGCCAGCTTGGTGGTCACTGGCACCCTGCCGGCGGGCCTGGCCTTCAGTGGCGGCACCTTGTCGGGGACGCCCACGGCCCCGGGCAGCTACCCGATCACCGTGACCGCCACCGACACCCTGCTCACCGGTGTCGGCGCGCCGTTCACGGTCTCCAACAGCTACACGATCGACGTGCCGGCCCCGACCATCACCCTTGCCCCGGCGACGCTGCCCGATACCACCGCCGGCCTGGCCTACAGCCACGCGCTGAGCGCGACCGGTGGTGTCGCGCCCTACACGTTCGCCATCACCGCCGGCAGCGTGCCCGCAGGTACGACACTGTCCGCCGGCGGGGTGCTGTCCGGCACCACCACGACGTCGGGCACCTACAGCTTCACCGTCACCGCGACCGACGCGTTCGGCCAGAGCGGCACGCAGGCCTACACGGTGGTCGTGGCGGTGCCAACGCTGACCCTTACCCCGGCGACGCTGCCGGGTGCCGTCGCCGGCACGGCGTACGCGCAGGTGCTCACCGTCAACGGCGGCATCGCGCCGTACACCACCACGTTGACCGGCACGCTGCCGGCCGGCATCACCTTCAATGCGGCGACCCGCACCTTCGCCGGTACGCCGACGCAGGCGGGCACGTTCAGCCTGGGCGTCACCGTCACCGACAGCACCGGTGGCACCGCGGCCACGGTCACCAGCGCCTACACACTGACCGTCGCCACGCCCAACCTGGCGCTGACGCCGGCGGCCGGCGCATTGCCGGGTGGCACCGCGGGCAGCGGCTACAGCCAGACCTTCGCCGCCAGCAACGGCATCGCGCCGTACACCTATGCGGTGAGCGCCGGTGCGTTGCCGGCGGGCCTGGCGCTCAACGCCAGCACCGGTACGCTGAGCGGCACGCCGACGGTCGCCGGCAGTTTCGGCTTCAGCATCACCGCCACCGACAGCACCACCGGCAGCGCCGGCACCGTTACCCATGCCTACACGCTCGCGCTGTCGGCACCGACGATCGTCGTCGATCCGGCAACGCTGCCCAATGGCCTGTTGTTCGTGCCGTACCAGCAGTCCATGGCCGGTGCCGGTGGCACCGCGCCCTACACCTATGCGATCGCTACGGGCGCGCTGCCCACGGGCGTGAGCCTGGCTGCCAACGGCGTCCTCAGCGGCACGCCGAACGTGGCCGGCGCCTACGCATTCACCGTGCAGGTGACCGATGCGCTGGGCTTCAGTGGCACCCGCGCCTACACGGTCAACATCAACGCGCGCCCCGATCCCAGCCAGGATCCGCAGATCCGCGGGCTGATCGACGCCCAGCAGGCCACCAGCCGCCGGTTCGCCGAGGCGCAGACGATGAACGTCCTGCGTCGCATGGAAAGCCTGCACCGGCAAACGGACGGCCCGGGCTTTGCCAATCAGTTGAGCATGTCCTTCACCCGTGCCTGCGTCCCCGACCTGCAGAACCCGGACGAGCGCGGCTGCGCGGCGATGCCGGTTGGCGGACCCTCCGGCACATACGATCCGGGTACGGCGATGCCGGCAACGGCGAATGCGCGCGAACGCGGAGGCATGGGCGGGCGCGCGCTGGGAACCTGGATCGGCGGCAGCGTGCGTTCGGGCAACGTGGATGCGCGTGGTGGACGCGACGCGCTGGATTTCGAGACCGACGGCGTCAGTGCGGGCGTCGACTACCGGTTCTGGCCGTCGCTGGCCGCGGGTGCCGGCGTGGGTTACGGTCGCGACCGTACCGACGTCGGCAACGACGGGGCGCGGCTGGATGCCAAGGCCAAGGTGGCATTCCTGTACGCCAGCTACCACCCGGGCCAGGTGTACTACCTTGATGGCATGGTCGGCTTCCAGCAGCTGGATTACCGGATGGCGCGTACCGCCATCGGCGGTGCCAACCTGCATGGCCAGCGCGATGGCAGCCAGTGGTTCGGGTCGCTGACCTTCAGTGGCGAATTCGGTGGCGATGCGCTGCTGTTCTCCCCGTATGGACGACTGGACCTGGCCCGTACCGCGCTGGATGGCTATGCCGAGCAGGGCGATGCGGTCCAGGCGCTGCGCTATGAGGACATGGACTTCGACAGCAACACCGGCACGCTCGGCCTGAGGGTGGAGTTCCGCAGGCCGACCACGTGGGGCGTGCTGCAGCCGCAGCTGCGGGTGGAGTACCAGCACGATTTCAGCGCCGACAGCTTCGCCCTGCTGCAGTACGCGGACGGCTTCGGGCCGGTTTACCGGGCGGATTTCACCGGGTTCGACCGCAATCGCCTGGTGATCAACCTGGGCAGCGTGTTCCGCACCGACAACGGCTGGAGCACGCGGCTGGAATATCGCGGCATGTATGGCAGCGACGGCAAGGACAACGGCGTGTCGGTGAACGTCGAGAAGGCGTTCTGAAACCAGCGCGGGCGGCATCCAGGTGCCGCCCGCGTTGCTGGCCGGTCGTAGCCACGCGCGGCCGGGGCCGGTGTCGTCCATCCATCGCTACCCCGCGGCCCGGTGCAGGGCGCTCGGCCTGCCGATGCTGGGCTGCGTGCCCGCGTGATGCGCGGGCAGCTCTATGGACCGACCGGCGGATGACATCTTGCCGCGGGCACGCTCTGCCGGCCGCGGTAGCCATTCCCTCGCTCCGGTCACCCCCATCGCGAAAGCCGGGTGACGGCTCCGTCCTTGCGTCGTGCCACGGCCAGCTGCGCTTCACTCCCGGTCCGCCATCATCGCTGGATGCCCGGCGACAGCGCGTTCCCGCCTTCCGGCACAGGTGGCCGGAAGGCCGGCGGGGGCCCCGTGTAAGAGTCGCGCCTTTGGCCCGGTGCCTGGCGGCGATCGCTCCCGTCGCGCCACATGCACCACGCCGCCGCACGGGCAGTGCCCCGCAGACCCGTAGAAGCACCAGGACCATGCCGCATACCGAAACGCCCCGCGTCGAGGCCTCCAAGCCCCATAAGCCCTACGTTCTGGAGGGTTTGAAGCTGTCGGTCGCGCCGATGATGGACTGGACGGATTATTCGGACAATGACAATGATATCAATGGTTTGCGCCAATTTCCGTTGCGCGCGAGGCACTTTTGAGGCACTCGGGCCGTCTGCCGGTAAGTTGGAGATGATGCGGAGATGATTATGGCTTCTTGGGGCGCTGAAGCCCAGATGGACACAGTACTCAACCTAACGATATGATCCTGAATATGAGGGGGGTCATGGAAAAAGTTGGCAACTGGCTGTATGCGCATGCAGCAAGCTTGATTTTTATATCGGTGCTACTTGCGTTTGGGCTGTACGTCTGGGGTGCTATAGGGCCGTACCACCGGCAGGCGGCTTTGTTCAAGGGTGCCGAATTGTTCGTGTGGGGGGCTGGCCTCCTTTCCGTATTACTTATTCGGAGGCAGTTGCATGCTCAGGAGCGGCAGCTGGAGGCCCATCGAGCACAGCAAGATGACACGTTTGCTCAGCTCCAGGCTGATCATGAGTGGAAGTGCTATGCGTTCTATCACCAGCACTTTTCGGATGTGCCATCAGAGGCTCTTCGCATCAAGATGTATGCCTTGGCGGAAGATGCAACTCACGGTTTTCAAGGCTGCTTTGAAGGTCGGGGGTCGCGATGCCCGCTAATGTACGCGATCATCTGATTAGTTCCGGCGATGAGTGGAATATAATTCGCCCTTACTTAGATTGCTTCGAGATATTCTGCGGCGCAATCAACGCAAAGCTGGTGCATGAAGATTACGCTTTTACGTTGCAGGCAACGAGGGTTGTAAGGAATTTCGCTGTTTTTTCTCCATTCATTGAGCGGTACAAAGATTCAGTCCCAACTGCCTATTGTGAATTTTCACGCGTTGCTCAGCGTTGGGCTATCCGGCTTGCGATAAACGAAGCGCCGCAAGTGGAGGGTTTGGGTCTGAATGGCAATGGGGCTAGGCCCGTTCAGGGGCCGCAGAGGAGGGGGCTTGAAGAAGCTGCTTGAGATTGATAGATTGTTGTCAACTACAAGGAGACGAGACATGAGAGACACGACTGGTTTTTAAGGGCTGGCGGAGTTTCCTTTCTCAAAAGACAGTCCCGTAAGGGACTGTTTTTTTATGCGTACGATATCGATGCGCGAAGCAATCATGGAGCCCTGTGGAAGAGGGTCGCATCAGGACGCGCGCTGCAGCTTCCGCCACTGCTTCATAGCCTCATCGCGCTGTTCGTCGATGTATGTGGCGAGTGCATCAGCAGCAACGAGCCATGGGGACTTCTGGCTGCCCAAGCGGAACACAGGAACGGGAAGCGCTTGGCGAGCAGCACGCCGGCTCGCTTCTTCCGGCTTCATGCCGAAGTGATGGCAGCACTTCTCCAGCGGGATGTGCCCTGTGCCGAACTCTGCCAGCAGCAGGAAAACGGTAGTGGTCGTCATGGCTCGATCGATCCTGATGCTTGGTTCGCCAGGGCGTCGTAGCGCGCCGCTTCGGCGAGGTAGTGCTGAACCCGCTCCTCCCTGATGGAGGATGGGAAGTTGTAGGCGACGCGCGCTGCATCGGCGGCGACGCGATTGATTTCGGCAAGGCGCCGAGCGCGATAGCCGAAGATGTCGAGCTGCTCAGGCGCGCCGAGCATTGCCGCGCACCTTCGGGCTGTCGGGGAGGGCGACCAGGCGCTGCAGCAGCGCCGCGTGCTGTGGCCGGCTGAGGTCCAAGGTGCTTTCGCACCCGACCGCCCGGACGTGCGCCCGGTAGGTCTCCTCGTCCAGGCCCTTCTGCCCGTGAGCAAGCCGGCGCAGCGCCTTCACCATGGCTGGACTGATACGAAAGCCCTGGCTGTGCTGCATTTTTGTCATGCGGCACACCAGGCATCTGTGACAACATTGAGATCCGTTGGCACGGCGCGTCGATCATGGAGCTTCTTTCAGGGTTATAGGGGAAGATCAGAGGATCTTCGCTGCCGTCATCATGTTGCACGCGCGGTTGGCGCTGGATGATCTCTAGGGCGGCCGGTGTCAGCTTGAACGTCTTGTGATTCCCGAGCTTCCGAGTGGGATGCTTCGCGTCGCGCAGGAGGCAAGCGGCTGTCGCCACATTCAGGTCATCCCAGCGGAGGTGGGTGATTTCCTCCTGCCTGCGCGCGCTGTGAATTGTGAACCAGATGATGTCCCGCATCGGGATCTCCGCACGCACGTCTCGGTGGCTGAACTTCTCATCCAGCATTTGCAGTTCCGCGGCGGACGGACGGCGATCTCGTTGCCTGGGCTTTCCAATGATCCGCTGCTGCCGGAGGTCCTCGGCCGCAGCGTCCAGCTCTTGCAGCGGGACTGGCACGCGCAGGGCAACCCTGGCAGCGTGGAACACCTGACGGAGCCAGATGAGGTCGTTTGCGGCTGTCGCTGGCCCGGCGCCTTCCTTGCGCCGCCCTTGGGTATAGGCGATGAAGCCGGCATGTGTGAGGCGGTCCACCCGCTTGTTCGCCAGCGCGCCCTCACCGATGCGGGCCAGGTCGGCGCTCTTTGAGCGGCTCCAGGGATTGTCGTCGGCCATCTCGTTGGTGTGCCTGGTGATCCTCTGCGCCACCGTCATGTGCGCCCCTGCCGTTTCGCCGCGCCCGCTCGCCGGCCAGCTCCGCTTCACGGCGGGTCATCCATTCTTTCGCCAGCGCCATGGCGGCAAACGTCTCGGACTGCCGGTGCACCCGCTTGCCATCAGCCTTGAGCGGGATGGCCGCCGTGTAAGATGTCGCGCCATTGGCCCGGCACCGGTCGAGAATCGATCCCATGGTGCTACCGATGTGACTTGGTAGCACCGGATGTAGCGCTGCCAATGCCCGGAAACCCGCCGAAATGCCAGGACAATGCAGCAGACCGAAATGACCGCCACACAGGCCATCAAGCCCCATCAGCCCTACGTTCTGGAGGGTTTGAGGCTGTCGGTCGCGCCGATGATGGACTGGACCGACACCCATTGCCGGGTGTTCCACCGCATCCTCGCGCCCGGCGCGCGGCTGTATACCGAGATGGTCCACGCCAATGCGGTCATCCATGGCGACCGCCAGCGGCTGCTGGGTTTCGACCCCAGCGAGCACCCGCTGGCACTGCAGCTGGGCGGCAGTGACCCGGCGTTGCTGGCGCAGGCCGCGCGCATCGCCGCGGACTGGGGCTATGACGAGGTCAACCTCAACTGCGGCTGTCCGTCCGACCGGGTGCAGGCCGGGCGCTTTGGCGCCTGCCTGATGCGCGAGCCGGAGCTGGTGGGCGAGTGCGTGGCGGCGATGGTCGCGGCGGTGGACATCCCGGTCACGGTCAAGTGCCGGCTGGGCGTGGACCAGGACAACGACTACGCCGCGTTCGCCGCGTTCGTCGACCGCCAGGTGCAGGCCGGGGCGGCAATGGTGGTCGTGCACGCGCGAAATGCGTGGCTGCAGGGCCTGTCGCCCAGGGAGAACCGCGAGGTGCCGCCGCTGCGTTACGACTGGGCCTACCGGCTGAAGGCCGAGCGTCCGGGCCTGCCGGTGGTGCTCAACGGTGGCCTGGCCACGGTCGAGGCGGCGCAGGCGCAACTGGCGCACGTGGACGGGGTGATGCTGGGCCGGGCCGCCTACCACGACCCGTATGTCCTGCACCTGCTGGAAGCGGCGCAGACCGGCGCGGCCCGCGCAGCCGCGAGGACCTGCTGCAGCAGATGCGCCCCTATGTCGAGTCCCGGCTGCAGGCAGGGCTGGCGCTCAAGCACATCACCCGCCACCTGCTTGGCCTGTACCACGGCCAGCCCGGTGGCCGCGGCTTCCGCAAGGTGCTCAGCGAGGGCGCGCATCGCCCCGGCGCCGACTGGTCACTGGTCGAGCAGGCGGTGCAGGTCACCCGCGACCAGGCGGCGCGTGCGGCCTAGAGCATCGGCGCGTATTCATTTTGCTCATATAGCTGAACATAGCGGTTGCAGAGGGGGAGGGTTCAGACCGGATTCACCCCTAAAAATCAAGAATTTGCCTCGATCTCGTAAGTCTCGTGAAAAAACCCGTGGGCCTTTGTTTTCACGGATTTTGAACGATCCGCCGCAGTCCGATAGGATCACGTCATGCTTCCGGTTCCGCGTCACATTCTTGCCCTCGCCGCCGCGGCCGTCTTCACGGCCGGCACGCCGATGGCGCAGGCCTGGGCGCAGGACGGCCGGCCGCAGCAGATGCAGGGGGGCGAGCGGGAGATGCCGCGCGCCCGCATGCGCGACAATGCCGGTTCGCTTTCCGATGCGGTGCGGCGCGTCCAGCGCGAGACCGGCGGCCGCATCCTCGGCGCCGAGCGCGTGCCCTACGATGGCCGCGACATCAACCGGGTGAAGTACATGGACGACCGCGGCCGCGTGCGTTACATGGATGACGCGCCGCCGTCGCCCCGCGCCCCCCGGGGGCCGCGCCAGGCCGAACAGCCACCACGCGGCGATAACCCCTGAACGGCGATAGTTGTCCCGCAATCCGCTTACCCATGCCGGTGAACCGCCGGCCAAGCAACTAGGGAGAGTTCATGCGTATCCTTCTGGTCGAAGACGAAGCCCCGCTGCGCGAGACCCTGGCAGCCCGGCTCAAGCGCGAAGGCTTTGCCGTCGATGCCGCGCAGGACGGAGAGGAAGGGCTGTACATGGGACGCGAGGTGCCGTTCGATGTCGGCATCATCGATCTGGGCCTGCCCAAGATGTCGGGCATGGAGCTGATCAAGGCGCTGCGCGACGAGGGCAAGAAGTTCCCCGTGCTGATCCTGACCGCCCGTTCCAGCTGGCAGGACAAGGTCGAGGGCCTGAAGCAGGGCGCCGACGACTACCTGGTCAAGCCGTTCCACGTCGAAGAGCTGCTGGCGCGTGTCAACGCGCTGCTGCGCCGCGCCGCCGGCTGGTCCAAGCCGACCCTGGAGTGCGGCCCGGTCGCGCTGGACCTGGCCGCGCAGACGGTCAGCGTGGCCGGCAGCAATGTCGACCTGACCAGCTACGAATACAAGGTCCTCGAGTACCTGATGATGCATGCCGGTGAGCTGGTCTCGAAGGCCGATCTCACCGAACACATCTACCAGCAGGACTTCGACCGCGATTCCAACGTGCTGGAAGTGTTCATCGGCCGCCTGCGCAAGAAGCTGGATCCGGACGGCGAACTGAAGCCGATCGAGACGGTGCGCGGGCGCGGTTACCGCTTCGCGATTCCACGCAACGAGGGCTGATCCGCCACGCGCGGTACGGGCATGATCTACGGCCGTCTGTGGTTTTTCCGGCGCTGGCGGCCGCGTTCGTTGCAGGCGCGCCAGCTGCTGGCCGCCTCGGTGGGCCTGGTGGCCTTCCTTGCGCTGGCCGGCTATGCGCTGGACGCCGCCTTCGCCGGCACCGCGCGCGCCAATCTTTCCGAGCGCCTGAAGAACTACGCCACCGCCTACGCGGCCGGCATCGACTTCACCCGCGACCGCTCGCTCTACATCCGCGAACAACCGCCGGACCCGCGCTTCGACGTGCCCGGCAGCGGCCTGTACCTGCAGGTGGTGATGCCCGGCCACTCCGGCAACTCCATGTCCGCCGAAGGCCCGATCCTGCCGGACGTCAGCGGACGCATGCTCGCCCCGCGCGAGGAGATCTTCGAAGGCCCGCTGCCGATCACCCAGATCGACGGTACGCCCGGTGAGGTCTACCGCTACGGCATGGGCCTGGTCTGGGGCGGCGACGGCAGCCCCGAAAGCGAGTTCCCCTACACCATCTACGTGCTCGAGGATTCACGCGCGCTGGGCAAGCAGCTGCGCGTGTTCCGCAGCGCGGTCTGGTTCTGGCTGGGCGTGACCGGCCTGATCCTGCTGCTGCTGCAGACGCTGGTGCTGCAGTGGAGCCTGCGCCCGCTCAAGCGCGTGATCAACGAACTCACCCGGGTGCAGCGCGGCGAGCGCGAGCGCATGAGCGAGATGCACCCGCGCGAGCTGGAACCGCTGACCGACAGCATCAACGCCTTCATCGAGAGCGAACGCGAGAATCTGGAGCGGCAGCGCAACACCCTGGCCGATCTCGCGCACAGCCTGAAGACGCCGATCGCGGTGCTGCGCACGCAGCTGGACAGCGGTGCCGGCGACGGCGCGCTGCGCGAGGAGCTGGACGTGCAGCTGCAACGCATGAACAACCTGGTGTCCTACCAGCTGGCCCGCGCCGCGTCGTCGGGCCACAAGCTGTTCTCCGCACCGGTGCCGATCGAGGCCAATGCCGAGGAGATCGTGCGTGGGCTGGAGAAGGTCTACGCCAGCAAGGGCGTGCTGTGCGAGTTCGAGATCCAGCCAGGCGTGAATTTCTACGGCGAGCCCGGCGACCTGCAGGAGCTGCTGGGCAACCTGCTGGAGAATGCCTTCAAGTGGGCGCGGCGCCGGGTGCTGTTGACGGTGCGCGCCATTCCCGCCGCGCCCGGCCGGCGCGCGGGCCTGGAACTGGCGGTGGACGACGACGGCCCTGGCATCGCCGAGGAGAACATCGCCAAGGTCCTGCAGCGCGGCGTGCGCGGCGACGAGCGCGTGCAGGGCCATGGCATCGGCCTGTCGATCGTGCAGGACCTGATCAAGGATTACCGCGGCGAGCTGCAGGTCAAGCGGTCGCCGGAACTGGGTGGCGCGCGTTTCGAAGTGACCCTGCCGCCGGGCCTGTGACCCGGCGCGGTTGACGGCCCGAGGGTGAGCGCTTCAGGACGCGATCGGGGCTTTACCGACGACAGCGCGTGCGGGGTGGGCCCCGCACCTACGGACGTTCCGGCGGCTGGGCAGCGAACGGCGAGGGTCCGTAGAAGCGGCGCAGGTGCGCGGCCACGTCCGGCATGTCCCGCTCCAGCAGGTGCGGGGCGGAGAAGTGGTACTCGGTGGCCACGGCGAAGAACTCTTCCGGCGCTTCCGCCGCATACGGATCGATCGCGGTGTCGTGGCCGGCGTCCACCTGCGCACAGAAGGCATCGTAGCGGCGCTGGAAATCGCGTGCCCATTGCCGCTGCCAGTCGCGCGGCAGCGGCGGCGTGCCGTCGAGCGCGCCATCGAGCACGTCGATCTTGTGCGCCATTTCGTGCACCGCCACGCAGAAGCCCGCCTGCGGGTCGGCGATGTCGGCCTGCACGTCGGCCCAGGACAGCAGCAGCGGGCCACTGTCCCAGGCTTCGCCGATCAGTTCATCGTCCCACTCGTGCAGCACGCCGGCCGCGTCCACGTGGTTGCGGCGTACCCGGAACGCATCCGGATACACCACCAGTTCCGACCACCCCTGCAGGCCCTGCTCGCCGAACTCCAGCAGCGGCAGGCAGCACAGCGCGGCCAGCAGCAGGCGTTGGCTGTCGTCCAGCGTCAGCCCGGCCACCGGGGTGATCGCCTTGCGGTGCAGGAAATGCGCCGCAAGGCCACGCAGCCGCTCCTGGCGCCCGGCATCCAGCGCATGCAGCCACGGGCATGCCTGGCACGTGCTGCGCCAGAGGGTTTCGTCAATGGAAGGCGGCGGGCGCCGCCAGCGGCGCAGGAACGACTGGATCAGCGGAACATACCCGGCAGCAACCGGTGCCACTTCGGCGCGCGCAGCCGCGGGATGATCTCCTCGTCGCTGCCGCCGCCGGCCTGCTGCGGCGCCGGCACGGCGTGCTTGGGCTGCGACGGGGGGCGGCGTTGGCCAGGCTCACCGACGCCGCCGGTGCCGCCACGCGTTCCACTTCGCCCGGGGCATAGGTGCAGCCGTTGCGGGCCGGGGTGTCGATCGCCTCCGCGGCATGCGCGGCCACGGGGGCCAGCAGCAGGATCAGGCAATGGGCGGTACGGCGCATCGTCGACATCCGGGGGCGGTTGAGCTCCCGATTCTAGCCTGCTTTTCCGGCCGGATTGGAAGCCCCCATGGGCGGTCCGGGTGCCTTCACGCATAATCGGCCGATCTGTTGCGATCAGAAGATCCGTCGTGGACGACCGAGAACTGCTGGCCAAGCTGGGCCAGGGCGCCTTTTCCGGCGACGCCCTGGCGCGTGAACTGGGCCAGACCCGCGCCGCCGTCTGGAAGCGTATCCAAGGGCTGCGGGCGGCCGGCGTGGCCATCGACGGCCGTGCCGGCGACGGCTACCGGCTGGCGCAGCCGCTGGAACTGCTGGACCGTGCTCGCATCCTGGAACACCTGGCCCCCGCGGTGGCGGGGTCGGTCGCGGCGCTGGATATCGCCTGGACGGTGGGGTCGACCAACAGCGAATTGCTGCGGCGCAGCGCGCCTTTGCGCGGGGTCGAGGTGCTGCTGGCCGAGCGCCAGACCGGTGGCCGCGGCCGCCGCGGTCGGCACTGGGCATCGCCGCTGGCTGCCAACATCTACCTGTCGGTGTCGCGGGCGTTCGCCGGCGGCCTGTCGCGCATGGGCGGGCTCAGCCTGGCCGCGGGCGTGGCGGTGGGTGAAGCGCTGCATGCGCTGGGCTTCGCCGCGGCCGGCCTGAAATGGCCCAACGACGTACTGGTCGACGGTCGCAAGCTGGGCGGCCTGCTGGTGGAGGGCGGCGGCGAGTTCGCCGGCCCGGCGCGCGCGGTGATCGGGCTTGGCCTGAACGTGCGCATGCCCGGCGCCAGCGCCGCCGACATCACCCAGCCCTGGGCCGATCTGGACACCCTGGCCGGCGCGCCGGTGTCGCGCAACCAGGTGGTCGCGGCGGTGCTGTCGCAGCTGCTGCCGGCGCTCGACCTGTTCGAGCGGCAGGGGCTGGCGCCATTCCTGCCACGCTACGCGGCGATGGACGTGCTGGCCGGGCGCGCGGTGCGCGTGGAGGAAGCCGGCACCCTGCACGAGGGCATCGCCCATGGCCTGGCCGAGGACGGCGCGCTGCGCCTGGCCATCGACGGCGGCGAACGCCATTTCCATGCCGGCGAAGTCAGCGTGAGGGCGCAATGAGCGACTGGTTGTTCGACCTGGGCAATTCCCGCTTCAAGTTCGCGCCGCTCGACGGTGCCGTCGCCGGCAGCGTGCAGGCATGGGCGCATGGCGCCGAGGCGATGACCGCGGCCGCGCTGGAGGCCCTGCCGCGCGGCCACACCGCCTGGGTGGCAAGCGTCGCGGCGCCGGCACTGACCGCGACGGTCATGGAGCTGCTGCGGGCCCGCTTCGCACACGTGCAGGTGGCGCGGACGCTGCCGGCATGCGCGGGCGTCACCATCGCCTATGCGCGCCCGGAAAAGCTCGGCGTGGATCGTTTCCTCGCCCTGCTCGCCGCGGCCGCCGCGCAGCGGCCGGTGCTGGTGGTGGGCGTGGGCACGGCGCTGACGATCGACCTGATGGATGCCGACGGTCGCCATCTGGGTGGCCGCATCGGCGCCTCGCCCACGGTCATGCGCGAGGCCCTGCATGCGCGCGCGGCACAGCTGCCGGCCAGCGGCGGCGACTACGCGGAGTTCGCCAATGACACCGCCGACGCGCTGGCGTCGGGGTGCGACGGCGCCGCGGTGGCACTGGTCGAGCGCAGCCTGCGGCATGGCGCCGACCTGCTCGGGACCGCGCCGTCCCTGTTGGTGCATGGCGGCGGCGCCCTCCCGCTGTTGCCGTTGCTGCCCGACGCCGAGTACCGGCCCGCCCTGGTGCTGGACGGGCTGGCTCGCTGGGCCGTGCACCAGGCGACGCCGGAGCGCTAGGATCGCGTCATGCTGATTCGCTTCCTGATCGTCGCACTGGCCATCCTCAACCTCGGCGTGGCGCTGTGGTGGATGACGCCGCGGCCGGCACCGGCCACAGCGCCCGACGTCCGCGAAACCGGCGTTGCGACGCTGGAACTGGTACCCATGGACGCCGTGGACGCCGCCGCGCCGGCCGTACCGGCGCCGACCGGTGCTGCCGCAACGGCTGCTGCTGCAACGCCGGCGCCCACCCCGGCCACGGCGCCGGATGCGGCCAGGGCTGCGGCTACCGCCACCGCTACGCCAACCGCTGCCGTGTCCGCGCCGCCGCCGCAGCAGCAGTGCGCGAGTTTCGGACCCTTCCCGAGCCGGGAACAGGCGCAGGCGGCGCAGGCCGCGCTGCGCGCGGACCTGTCCCGCTCGCAGCTGCGCGAAGTGCAGCCCAAAGCGGCCAGCTACCGCGTGCTCACCGCCCCGGCCGCCAGCCGCGAGGAGGCGCAGGCCATGGCCCGGCGCATCGTCGAAGCCGGCTTCAGCGACTACTTCATCATCGCCCAGGGCGAAGACGCCAACGCGGTGGCGCTGGGCCAGTACCGCAACCGTGAAGGCGCCGAACGTCGTCTCGCCACCCTGGTGGCGGCGGGCTTCCCGGCGCGGATCGTCGGCAACGGGGTCGAGGCCGCCGCCAGCTGGTGGCTGGACGTGGCCCATGCCGACACCGCCAGCGCGGCGGATCTGCACAAGCGCAGCGGCGCGGCGCAGCGGCAGGCGCTGGAGTGCGCGCGCCTGCGTTAGAATGCCGCCCGGGCGCACCGCGGGTGCGCCGCGTGGACCCTTGCCGCTTTAGCTCAGTCGGTAGAGCAACTGTCTTGTAAACAGTAGGTCATCCGTTCGATTCGGATAAGCGGCACCAACAACTCGTTGAATTGAATTGTTTTCCGCGATTTGATACCGCAAGGATGCGGGGTTTCCGGGAAAATTCGTTCCAAGGCCCATGTCTAGTGAAGCGGCGAGCGCCAAGGCTCCCCGGGCTCTCTTGGTGCCTGGGGCGTGCCAGTCATGCGTCTTGGACAGAGCCTGACTGGCTGTTTCCCCTTCAATCGATCTGCTGCTGCATCCTCCGTCGATCGTCCTTGCTTCTCTGCGTATGCCTGGGCGGTTTCAACATATGGGGTGGGTTGGCCGCTGCAAGATGCATTGTGATGGGCGCAGGTCGGTGCTGGACTCACGCAGATCCCGCCGGGCTTCTGGCACAGGTTGCAATCACCATCTGTACTGGACGCCCATCTGTACTTCGACGTCGCGGAATCCCATGCCACCGCTCTGTCGGCTCAGTTCACCCCAACCGCGCCAGCCGGCGGACAGTCCCATCTGCACGCCCGCCTTGGCTTCGTAGATGTCATGCGGTAGCTGTCGCTGCAACCGCTCGCCGTCCATCGCCAGGCCTGCGCCATTGCCACCGGACCACCAGCTCACTGCCACATAAGGGTGTACCTGGCCCTGCGCCGCGCTCAAGCCGCGGCTGTACAGGCGCAGGCCGAGGCGGATGCTGGTCTCGCCATCACCGCGGTCTTCGACCACCGTGCCGTTGGCCTCGATCAACCGGTCGCTGTCATGGCGGCTGTGCACCAGTTGCAGTTGTGGCTCAAGGTAGATGCCACGCTGCGGCCTGCGCCGCAGCGGCAACACGTAGCCGGCCTCGGTCGAGGCACTCCAGTTGCGGGCACCATAGCGTTCCTTTTGCAGGCCCTCGCCCTGCACGCTGTTGCGGAAGCGGCCGTACTGCAGCCAGCCATCCACGTAGGCGCCGCCTTCCATGCGCGCATCCTGCAGCCAGGTCGCGTACACGCCAATGCTCGTGCCGGTGACTACGCCACGTGCGGTGTAGCCGGTCACCTTCGAGCGACTGTCATTGCGCGCACGGCCATGGCCGACCATCGCGCCGGCCTGCAATTCGCCGGTACCGCCTGCCTCGAATCGACGTCCCACGCCCAGGAGCATGCTGCTGGTGTGGCTGTCGACCTGCACCTGTCGTCTGGAGTCATGGCTGTCGGGCTGCGCGTTGCGAAGATGCACCCAGGCAACGGCGTCCCTGCTGCCATCGAATCCGGTGGTGGGGTCACCGGCACGGTCGTGCAGGCTGTGCCGGAACATCCCCAGCGCAGCGGCACGGTTGGCCAGGTAGGCCGCCGGCTCGGGGCGCTCCACTTTGGGGCGCGGCGGATCCAAGGGATCCACCGGGTCCAAGGGGTCTACGGGATTCTCCGGGTCCACAGGATCTACAGGATCTACAGGGTCCACGGGATCTACTGGATCCACCGGGTCCACGGGATCTACAGGGTCCACCGGATCCACGGGATCTACAGGATCTACAGGGTCCACGGGATCTACAGGGTCCACCGGATCCACCGGATCTACAGGGTCCACGGGATCTACAGGGTCCACCGGATCCACCGGATCTACAGGGTCCACCGGATCCACGGGATCTACAGGATCTACAGGATCTACAGGGTCCACGGGATCCACGGGATCTACAGGATCTACAGGGTCCACCGGATCTACAGGGTCGACGGGATCTACAGGGTCGACGGGATCCACTGGAGGTACATACTCTGAGCGCAGGTACCAATTGCCGTCATCCGGGGTCGACACGCTGCCCTTGAACAGGAAGTAGTCGTACGCACCGGCCACGGCGCGGCCCCGCAGAACAAACTGCGCATCCGACAGGCCGCCGACGGTGATCAGGCGGATACCCTCCTGGGTCAGGGCACCGGCGCCGCCGGCATTGCGCACGCTCACGCTGGCGGTGCCGCTGCTGTTGCCGTTGATCACCAGCTGGTCGCCCAGTGACATGTCATCACCCAGCGCGCGGTTGAAGATCCACTCGCCACCATTACCCATGTAATCGCCATTGACAGTGACGGTCTTGAAGTCCCCCGCCGCCCCCGTATCGAAGGCGATGGTGCCGGCATGTTCGAGCGTGCCGACGCTGGAGTCTGCACGTACGTTCCACTGACTGCTGCCATCCATCGTCAGCCGTGCGACCTGGTAGCCCGAGCCATCGCGCAGTGCGCCACTGAAAGTGGTGCCGTTGCGCAGCATCATGTGTACGTCGGCCGTCGCGCTGTCAACCACAACGTCACCACGCAGCGTGCTGGCGTCAGCAACGAACTCAATGCGGCTGGTCGGCACGCTGCGGCCATCGGAAAATGCGGTATCACTGACCCGCAGGAGCCGGCCGCTACCGTCGCCTGCAATGACATTGCTGCCATTGACGGTCAGCGCGTGGTTGCTGCCCTGCAGCCAGAGCGCGGCACCGCTGGCAGTCTCGATGTGGCTGTCGTTGATGATGGCACGGTTCCAATACGCTCCAAACGCGGTCAGGTAGGAGCGGTAGCCGACGCTGTTGCTGCCGGTCATGCGGACATCCAGGCGGTCTGCCTGGGCAAGCAGCGCCGTGTTCATGTGCACGATGCCGGAAGCGTTCTCCCCGTCACCCAGGATCGTGACGTTGTCGAGCAGTGCGCTTGCGGCGGAGCCACCGATAAACACACCGCCGCCGCCATTTCCGCGGATGTCGATCACGCTGTTGATGGCTTCGATGCGGCTGGCGCTACTGCCAGTGGAGCCTGTCACGAGTACGCCATAGGTCGAGTCGCCATGCGTGGTGATCCGGCTGCCTTGCAACGCAGCAAGGCCACCACTGATCTCCACGCCGTAGCCGTAGATGTCCGTCCATGTATCAATGGTGCTATTGCTCAGTTGCAGCCGCGACTCGTCGCTGGCAAGCCAGAACCCGGAGTTTCCTTCGCGCACCTCGAACCTGGCATCGTGAGCGGTCAGCATTCCCCATCTGTTGATGTTTACGCCATAGCCGCCGACGGTATGAAAGCTGCCGCCGTTGATCACAGCGACGGAGTAGGTTTTGCTGAGGTTGTTGCCCAGCAGACGCATGGTTCCACCAACCGAATGTGCTTCAACGTTCTCTAGAAGCAAACTGCCGCCATTGTCGATGTCGAACCAGCCACCTTCCAGGCAGGTGCCGTACAGCTCGGCGCGGCTGCCAGACCCATCGACGGCGATGCCCGCGAGGATGCCGCCGGGAGCCACGGCGATCCGACTGTCGCGGATCGTAAGAATCCCAGCACTATCGGCGCGCAAGCTGGCACCACTGCCAGCGCTTATCAGGAGGTCCGCAAGATGCACCTCGCTACCTGGACCGTACGCAGCGGCCAGCTTCCCGCCACCGGCCATCGCCAGGCGGCCCCCGGTGTAACGGACCGTGCCGCCGTTGGATGCCTGGATGCTGCCGTATCCACTACCATTGCGGGTAGTATCAATATCGACATCGCGCGCCTCTACCAAACTGCCAGCGCCATTGGCGTACATCGAGTAGAAGCCGGTTCCGGTGGCCGGGGCTATCGACAGCGTCGCGCCGCGCAGCTCCACGTGGCCACCGTTGATGGCGGATACGGCACTGCCATTGCCGGTCACGTTGATCCGGCTGCCGTCGATGAGTGCATGACTGCCCGCGCCGTCGACGGTCAGTGCGAAGTCGCCCCCGGCATGGTTCAGGACGTCCTCCTCACCGAGTTGGAAGCTGTTGCCGTCGCCCACCTGCACGGGCCCGGTAAGATCGGCGGCATGGGCCGGCAATGCCGCCCACAGTGAAGTGGCCAGCAGGCTGGGAATGAGAGGGGCAGGCGCGAAGCACGCGCGGTGGCACCGTATGCGGGAGGCGTACATGCTCATGGGGTTCCTGTTGCTTGGCGCAGCATGGCTGCGCGAACTGGCGTGGCAGGGCTGCGTTGCTGCGGAAACCCTGGCAGATGACAGCACGCAGGGGCCGTCGGGCTTCCGTCCCTCCAACGGCGCAATAACGGCGGCGGGCGCAGTAGGGGGATGGGACCAGCCTAGATATCGGCGATGGCCGATGGAATCAGGCGTTTCCTAAAGCATCCTTGGATGCCTTTCCGGGGGAGAGCTCGGCCGGTGGGGAGCTCAGGCAAACAACGAGGCCTGCAGGCAGTACTCAATCAGTGCCTGGTCACTTTCCACACCCAGTTTGCGCATGGCGCTGATCTTCTGTGTACTGACTGTCTTCGCGCTGCGTTGCAGTCTGCGTGCGATGTCGCCCACGCTCATGCCGCCGATGAACAACCGGATCACCTCCAGTTCGCGGGCGACAGGCGTGCGCGTACCGCGTCGGCATCAGAGGGTTGCTTAGCCGCCACCGGCAGCAGCTCCGGGGGGCGATAGGCGCGGTCGGCCAGCACAACGCGCAGCGCCTGCACCAGCTTGCCCAGGCCGTGGCTCTTGAGCACCACCCCGCCCGCGCCCGCAGCATACATGGCGGCCACCAGCGATGGATTGGACACCATGGTCAGTACCAGCAGACGGGTCTCCGGAAAGCTGCGATGCAGGAACGAGATCAATTTGATGCCATCGCCGAAATGGTCACCACCGGGCATGCTGTAGTCAGTGATCACTGCCTGTGGCCGCATCCGCGTCATCAGCTCGATCAACGTTGCCGGATCAGAGGCCTCACCGACGATCTCCAGATCCAGTTCTCCGGCCAGTACGTCGCGGATGCCGGCAAGCACGATCGGGTGGTCGTCGGCGATCAGGATCCGTGTAGCCATGGTTGGTTCGCTTCGTCAGGAGTGAATGGCGTCGTATCGTCGAGCAGAGGATCCAGCATTCGTAGCAGGCTTCTTTCGAATGTCTCCAATGCGCCGGTCAGTACTTCCAGTTCGTCACCGCGTGCGATTCGCTGCTCGATCCACAGGCCGTTCTCGACCAGATCGGGTACCCCGACGATGACGAGGGCACCACGGATGCGGTGCAGCACCTGCGCCACGCGACCGGAATCTGCCGCGCTGATGGCGTCACGCAGGCTGCCCAGGTCGGACTGCATGGTCTGCACGAACAGCGCCTGCATCTTCGGGCTTACCCGAAGCGGAGGCCGGGGATCGTCCGCAATGACATGCGCGGGCGCCAAATCGCCGGTCGGAGTCGATGACTGTCCATTCGTGATCCGGGTCAGCAGGCGCTGCAGCGTCTCCAAGGTGATCGGCTTGACCAGGACACCCTGCATGCCAGCCTCTTCGCAGCGCTGGCGTTCGGCCGGATCGGCATTGGCGGTAGCGCCATGGATCGGCACGCTGGCGCCGCGCGCCCGCAGTGCACGGGCCAGGCCATAGCCATCGAGTCCGGGCATGTTGAGATCGGTCAACACCAGCGCGAACGTGCCCTGCTGCCAGTAACCCAGCGCCTCGTTGCCATCACATGCAACCACGGCTTGGCAGCCAAGCTGTTCCAGCTGGTCACGCAGGATCGCCTGGTTGATCGGATTGTCCTCGGCAACGAGTACCTGAAGCCCGAAGCGCCGGGGCGGCGGCAGGCGCCCGCCGGCTTCGGCCGTCGAAGACTGCCCACTGGCTGCGGCCAGGGCCATCACGATGGCATCGAGTCGATGCAGGCCCACTTGCCACGTACCGTTGATCAGCTGCGGTTGCGTGCCACCCTCGCGGCAGGTAGCCACGCGCGGAGTGGACCCGTCCCATGCCGGCAGTGGTCCGTCCAGTACGAGATCGAGCAGCACCGCGGTGCCTGTGCCGATGTCCTCCCTGTACATGCTGGCATGCGCACCGCGTCGCTGTAGGCGTTCACAAAGTGATTGGACGATCTCGCGCACGGCGCCGCGTACCTGCACCTGCAGGTGTGCGGGCAGTCGCGGCGGTGGCGATTGCTGCGGGTCCGGCTGAGCCGGCGGCAGCGGCAGGTCGACGCTGAAGCTGCTGCCCAGGCCGCTCTCGCTCACCACGCGCAGGTGGCCACCCATCAGTGCCACGAGATGGGCGCAGATGGCCAGGCCAAGGCCCGTGCCACGCATGGCGTCGGTACCTGGGTTGGCCTGGAAGAAGGGTTCGAACAGATGGTCCTGGTGTTCGCTCGCAATGCCGATGCCCGTATCGGCCACCTGCCATTGCAGCCAGCAGCGCTCCTCCTCCGGGCGTGCGGACAGGCGTACCACTACGCGTCCACTGTCAGTGAACTTCAGCGCATTGCTTAGCAGGTTGTTGAGAATCTGCCGGATTCGGGCGGCATCGCCGCATACCGCATCCGGTACGTCGGCGTCGATGCAGGCGTAGAACTGCAACCCCTTGCTGGCGGCTACGGCGGCATAGGAATCCAGCGCATCCTCGGTCAGTCGCACAGGATCGAACGGGCTGGGTTCCAGATACAGCTGTCCTGCCTCGGCCTTGCTCACATCGAGGATGTCGCTGATCAGCTGCATCAGGGTCGAAGAAGAGCGTTGGATTGTCGCCAGGTAATCCTGCTGCCTCGCGTCCAGTGGCGTCAGGCCCAGCAGTTCAAGCGTGCCTAGCACGCCGTAGAGCGGTGTGCGGATCTCATGGCTCATCGTTGCCAGGAACTGGCTCTTGGCCCGGTTGGCCTGGTCAGCAGCCCGGCGCGCCTGCTGCAGCACCTGCTCAGCCTCGTGCTGGCTGCTGAGGTCGATGAACAGACATAGAACCACGGGCTCGCTGCGATACCTGGCCAGCGTCGCGGTCACCAGCAGGTGGCGGCCTTCCGGTGTCGTGTAGGCCAGTCCATCACCCAAGGCGGTACCACCGGATGCCAGTACGCTTCCGCGCCAAGGGCCGCGCCACCCTCCCGCGTCATGATCTTCACCAAGCCAGCGGCGGGCGAGGGTGTTCTCCAGCATTACATTGCCATCAGAACACCGCAGCAGACAAAGCCCGATGGGAGCGTTGTCCAGGATGGTACGGCTGAATGCTTCACTCTCAAGCAGACGCGCGTGGTTGCTGCGTAGGGGCTCGATGACCGAGCGACGATATGCGCCCAGAACCAGCGTGCCGCCTAGTGCCAGCAGCAGTGCAACAAGTGTCGCCCCCAGCAGCGGTCCTTGTGGGTTCTCAAAGATCTGCTGCCAGCTGACGTGGTAGACAGCCAGCCATCCACGGTCGCTACGCATTCGGAAGCGCAGCCCCTCCGTGGTGGGCTGCCACGACGTGCCGGTATCGCTGGCATCTGCGGCATCGCCCAGAAGGCGCCGGCCCTTTGCATCGAACAGCGATAGCCGCTCGAAAACCGGGACACCCAGGACTTGTTGGTAGTCATCGACACGGGAAGGATCGAGCAGGCATGCCAGCGCGGCCAGCGATTCGCTTTCGTCCTCGCCCCACAGGCGACCATCCTGCGGCGCGTGGGTGACGGCCAGAAGCCGGGTCTCGCCATCGCGCAACGGCACGGGCATCCACGCGACGCCACCCTGCTGCAGCTCGGGTTGGATCTCCAGCGCCCGGTGGATGTCACTGATGGCCGGACGCAGGTGGGTCGGGTTGTTCGGGCTGACGTCTGCGCCGGTCATCTGCATCGGTGCCAGCAGGCCCCGCTCGCCATTTCCATCGACCAGCAGGCATTGTGGCGGCGGGAAGTGCGAGGCTGACCAGAACGTGCCGTAAAAGCGCAGGAAGCGGTCCCCAAGTTCTGCCTGGGAAGGGGTGATACTCCTGTCCTGTCCGATCAGCACGAAGTTGGCGAACAGCGGGCTGCCCTGCCGTCCCGGGGCGCCGGCCGCCACCGGTTGATCCTGGGCGCCTACGTCGTGCAGGCGCCACTGGTAAAGGAAGCGCTCCTGTTCGCGCAGCGTGCCATCAAGGCGGCGGAAGTGAAATTCAATCTTGCCGCGCTCTTCACCGAACAACCTTGAGCCGACCGACAGCAGCAGCCCCGCCTGCAGCGTGGCCAGTACCACTACCGCGATCAGCAGGGCATGGACGCGCAGCGAGCGGCGCGCAAGTCGGCGGATGGGAGCGGCCTCGGCCGGCATGGCAGGTCTCGGAGCTGTGGACGGTCATTGGCGGTCGACGGCGCTTGGCGGGCGCTGGTACGCAGACAGGATCGTCAATGCCGCCTGATGAATCTGTGAATCCCGCATGACACCGACCTCAACCCAGTGCTGACTGCATGGCTTCGCCCCCACCAGGTGAATCATCTTCCAGCAGGCGGATGAACTCGTCCCAGGGCAGGGCCCGGGAGATAAGGAATCCCTGCACCTGGCCGCAGCCGAGCTGGCGTAGCACCCCAAGGTCGGCATCGCTTTCCACGCCCTCGGCCACGATGGTCAGGTTCAGCTGATTGGCGAGCGCGATAATGGTCGCAAGCGTAAGGTGCAGGGCGGGATCACAGGCACAGCCAGTAACCAGCGAGCGGTCGATCTTGACCTCCGTGAAGGGCATATTGACCAGGCTGTGGACCGAACTCAGGCCTTGTCCGAAGTCATCCTGTGCCAGGCCGAAGCCCTTCATGCGCAAGCGGCACGCACCCGCGTAGTAGTCACTGACGTGCCGCGTGGTGCTTCTCCATCAATTCGAAACACAGATCGCCGGGCGTACCTCCCAATGCCAGAGTGATCGCCAGAAGCTCATCGGGCAGGTCGGACTGCTCAAGCAGATGCGGAGGCAGGTTGATGGAAACCGGAACCCGGAACCCCTGCTTGCGCCATCGTGTCTGCGCCTGGATGCTTGCGGTGAGCATCATCCGCAACAGCTCACCCTCCAGTCCGTGGCGGCATATGGCAGGAAGGAAGCTACCCGCGGCCAACGTGCCCAGCTGTGGATGGCGCCAGCGCACCAGTGCTTCGGCGGCCACTACACGTGCTGACTGCAGCGATTTCTTGGGTTGGAACCAGGCCGTAAGGCTACCTTCGGCCATCGCCTGGCGCAGCTGCTGGACGTCGGGCTCTGGCAGCCCTGCAGTGTGCGCCGGCTCCGGATGCACCGACGGCTGCGCCTGCGCCAGGGCTTCAAGCAGGGCCTCGACATCGGCTGCCACGACCGGTTTGGACAGAACGCCCAGAACCTCCAGCCCGAGCGACTCGGCCATCAGGCGCGCCGAGGCCATCATGCGGCGGGAGGCCGCGCTGGCTACGGCTAGACGGGGTGGTCGCGGTTGGGCGGCCAGTGCCTGAATGAACTGGATGCCGTCCTGGCCGGGCATCAGCAGGTCGCTCACCACCAGATCGTAGGAATGGCCGGCGCACAAAGCGATCGCCGCCTCGACGTCTTCGCAGGCGTCGACCTGCACACCGCCGCGGCTGCCGAAAAGGTGTGCGAGGTAGCCCCGCTGGAATGGCTGGTCTTCCAGGATCAGGACACGTTGGGTCATGCGAGGTCTCCTCGGCGCAGAGCGGTGATTGCCTTGCGCAGGCGGGCGATGTCGATGGGCTTGCTCAGGTAGCCCTGCATGCCGCTGGCCAGGTAACGCTCGCGCTCTTCGGCAGTGGCATTGGCTGAGGCGCCGATGACGGGTACCGGATTGCCCTCATCGCGCAGCTGCCGGACGAGCCCATACCCATCCAGGCGTGGCATGTTGATGTCGGTCACCACCAGGTCAAAGGTGCGCTCGCGACACAGCTGCAGTGCTTCCACACCATCCTGGGCCAGCTCGACCTCGCAGCCGAGGGCCTGCAGCTGCTCCGCCAGGATCACCCGGTTGATCGGGTTGTCCTCCACCGCCAGGACGCGCAGGTGCAGTGGCATCAGCGGCACGGCACCGCTGCTCTCAGGCGGGGCGCTACGGCGTTGCTGAAGGCTCGCCAGTGCGTTGCCTATCGCGCTCATGCAAAGCAGGGACACCACCAGGCTGCCATCGGGCGCCACCATTGGCTGGTCGCCGCCGTCGGTCGATGCAATCACCCGGGGGCCCGACCACGCCAGCGACGGGGATCCTTCGACGTCCAGCAGGATTGCGCCGTCGTGGTCCAGCAGGGCTGGATCGCCCCGCAGCGGCTGTGCGTGGGCACCCCAGCGCTGCAGCCAGCCGCATGTACTGTCGACCAGATCGCGGTCACGGCCACGTACCATGACCGGCGGCTCCGGTTGCAGGCTCGGACCATCGTCGGGTACCGGCAGCACCGGCAGCGGCAGGCGCACGCTGAAGCTGCTTCCCAGCCCGGGTTCACTGACCACCTGCAACTCGCCAGCCATCAACCGGACCAGATGATCGCTGATGGACAAGCCGAGGCCGGTACCCTTTGCACTCGCCGCACCGCGCACCTGGCGGAACGGTTCGAACAACCGCGCCTGCTCCTCGGCAGGGATACCCACGCCGGTGTCCGTCACCTGCCAGACCAGGATGCTGGCCTCGGCTTCACGCTGGGCCTGGCGCACGCGCAGCACTACGCGCCCATGATCGGTGAACTTGATCGCGTTGCTGATTAGGTTGCCCAGTACCTGGCGGATCCGATCGGCATCGCCCAGAACCCGCGTGGGCAAGCGCGGATCCGTGAACACCAGGATCTGCAGCCCCTTGCAGGTAGCAGAGGCGGCGAAGCCACGCAGCACGCTCTCCGTCAGCTCGCGTGGCGAGAAGGACGTCGGCTCGAGGCTGAGCTGACCCGATTCGATCTTTGTCACATCCAGCACATCGCTTATCAGCTGCAACAGTACGGACGAGGAGCTCTCGATGGTGCGCAGGTACTGCGACTGCCGCGCATCGAGCGCAGTGTGGCCAAGCAGTTCAAGGGTTCCCAGTACGGCATACAGTGGTGTGCGGATCTCATGGCTCATGGTGGCCAGAAACGCGCTTTTCGCCTGGTTGGCATCGTCGGCGGCCCGTCGCGCGGACGACAGCGCCGCCTGTACCTGGCGATGCATTGAAATGTCGTGGAATGCGCACAGCAGCACGTCATCGCCTTGGTGGTGACGGACTGCATGCAGTACCTGCAGCTGCCGGCCATCACCCGTGGTGAACTCCAGGCTCGGACCCCGTTCGCCGGCACGGCCGCGCCACGGTGCCTGCCAGTCGCTGCCATCACCCTCCTCGCCAAGCCACTCACGCAGGCGCTGGTTGGACAGCAGCACCTGGCGGTCACTGCGGCGCAGCACGCAGATGCCGACCGGTGCCATGTCGATCACCGTCGAACTGAAGTCAAGCTTCTCGAGCAGCCGTTGGTGCTGCTGCAATGCCGGCTGGACGAGTTGTTGGCCGACGTGCCGGCGCAGCAGGCGCAGCGCGACGCCGGTCGGAAGCAGAAGCAGCGCACATATCAGCAGCGGCACCGCCAACTCGCCAAAAAACTGCCCTGGCGGGAGGTGGTAAACCAGCCGCCAGCCGTCATTGCCGACCTCTTCGGCCAGTGCCATGCCGCGCGGCAGCCCGTTGCTCCACACCGTGTGGAAGCCGTCATCCCAATGGTCCGGCAGTGCCCTCCAGTCGGCGCTGTCAAGCTTGGGTGGCTGACTCGAACGTACGGGCACTCCGCTGCCGTCGAGAAGCGTGTAGACGCCGCTGTGCCCGTTATCGATCACACCCAATGCCGCCTTGGCATCGATCAGCAGCAACAGCCATTGTCCAGGATGGGGGCCAGCCTGTATCGGTTGCGCCAGCGCAATGCGATCGTCGCCCACGCGCAGCCAGTAGACCGGGTCTACCCCCAACAGGCTGCCGCTACGCGCCTGCAGCACACCCAGCGATGGCAGTTGCGCAAGGTCGACATCCCCATCCGCCCCGACCAGCCAATGTGCCCCCATCGCGTCCACCAGCAGCAGGCGCGTCTGCAGTGCCTGCAGAGCATGCTCCACGCGGATGGGCAGCACAGGTTGCAGGCCGGACTGGCCGCCGTCACCATCGAATGGCAGCTGCCGCCTGCGTTCGTCGTCCGCCGCCTCTCCGTCCGGATGGGTTGCCGATACCGAATCGCCCACCCGCCGAAGCAGGGCTTCGCGCTGTTCGAAGTAGCTCTTGGCTTTGTAGGCGGCGGCGCTCGCATTCTGCAGCCGCGATGAGAGCCCGGCTGTCACTCTTGTGAGCAGATAGGCGGCGCATGCCAGGATGAACAGGAGGATGACGAGAATGGTCAGCAGGCGAACGCACTTCGCCGCAAGCGTCAACACTTCGGCGCGTCCCTGGCTCTGGCAATCACCCTTCAACATCGTTGCAGCCTAGAGCGCAGTGGCTCAGGCACACATCAGACGTTTCCTAAAGTGCGTCCATGCATCCGCGCATCGGCCTGTTGCAGTCCAAGAGATGCAACGGAGAGTTCATGGCTGCATCGGGCTGTGGGATACGGTACCGGAGTGCTGCATCACAGAGCCGGGGCAGGTGGCCAACCCCCGTCGTCGCACGTGACCAGCGCCACTGCCGCCACATTCTCTGGGAAGCACCAGGGCCTGGCATGGTGTCGGTTGATGTCGGGATGTAGCTGGCCAACTGATGATGTCGCGGGACGTCCATCGTCGGCAGGTTGCGTCCTGGTGCGATATCCGTCGCCCAACGCGACGCTACGGCGTTCAGCATCCCGCTGCGGCCCATCCTGGAGCACACGCCATTGAAGGATCGCATGTGCGAGCGCGTCCACAGTGATCAACCACGCCGGCTGTATCAGCGTGGCGCATGCCCTTGGTCTCCCGCGCGTCTGAACCATTCAAGGATCTCATCGCGGGCACTACGCCAGTTCCCTTGCAGCCCATGGTCGTCCCCCGGGTAGACGACGAGCTTGTGTGGGCGCTGGAGTTGCTGCAGCCGCGCGGCCATTGCGATGGGGTCATTGACGCTGACACGGTCATCGGCCTCGCCATGCAGCAGCAGCACCGGCATGTCGGCGGGCAGTTGCTCCACCCAGTGAAACGCAGAGCGGGCCACCAGCGCTGCCTGTTGATCTTCTCCGTAACCGGGAATGCGGGCGCGGTACACGCGCTCCATCTCCGGACGCCAGGCGAGTCCGGCGACCAGATCCGAGACTCCACCTATGGTGGCCATGGCGGTGATGTCGTCCCGTTGGCGCGCGACGAGGTAGCTCATCATCGCACCGCGGCTTTGGCCGAGAAGGAAGATGCGCTGGGCATCAACCTCAGGCATCTCCAGTGAGAGGTCGATCAGGCGCATGACATCACCAACGTCACTTCCACCAAACTCGTCAGCATCCCGATACTGGCTGGCTACGACCATGAAGCCCGATTTCGCAAGAGGCAGTAGTTTCATGAACACCTGGAGAGGATCCAGCTTTCCGTAGCCGCCGTTGCCGCCGCGGTTGTAGACCAGCAGCGGAAGCTTTCCGGATGTGCCGATCATCCGTGGACGGATGACATAGGCCAGAACGACGTGCCCATCGCTTGAGTACGAAACAATGCGACAGTCGAATGCGGAGCGCGCGTAGGCGAATGCCCTCGCCGGGACCAGCGATTGCAGCAGTGCCGTGGGTATGGGCTTGTCCTGTACATGCCCGCGAATTGATTCCAGCCAGCTTTCATGGTCCGGCGTGGACGCAAAGCAGTTCGCTTGCGACAGGAAGGTGGGCGGTGCCCCGACATTGCTGCCGGCAGCCGCGGGCACGACAAGGGCCAACGTCGCCGCGAGCGCGGCAATCAGAGTGCGAAACATGCGGTGTTGCCCGTTGGAGATGGGAGCGAAAGAAGCTGCCGGCCGGAGCCGCGCTGTATCAGTCGTCAGTGGTGATTGAAGGGTCGTGGACGAGAAGATCGCCAGGTTGGCAGTCCAGTGCCGTGCAGATCGCCTCCAGGGTGGAGAATCGGATGGCCTTGGCCTTTCCGGTCTTCAGGATCGACAGGTTCGCCAGCGTGATGTCGACGCGAGCGGCAAGCTCGGTGAGGGTCATTCGACGGGCGTGCAGGAGTTCGTCGAGGTGCACGACTATGGCCATGTCAGATGGTTCCTTCCAGGTCCGCACGCATCCGTGCTCCATGCGAGAACACGCCCGACAGTACGAACAGGAGCAGTACCGCGAGCCAGGGCGTCGGCGACAGGCCATCCATTTTCCCGGGTATCGCGGCAAACTTGGTGATGGCAAGTACGGACAGGCGAAGCAACTCGATGACCAGCACACTCCAGGCGATGGCACTCAGCCGCTGTGCGTTGGGCAGTATGAAGGCTTCGCCACCGCGTACGCTGTCGATAATCGCAAGCAGGCGTCGCAGGATCGTATGTACGATCGCAGCGCCGGCGATGCCGACGAGCATGATCGTTCGCATGCCGAGTGGCACCCGGGGGTCCATGGTGGCGAGGTCGAAGCCGAGCGGCTTCCAGGGCCAGCCTTCGATGAAGAAGCTCGCACAGAACAGGCAGAGGATGGAGATGGCATAGAGCAGGTTGAGGACGGTAAGCCCCTGGATGATGGGCCGGGTAACGGCCAAGGCTGTGGCTGGCATGCGATTCATGGTGGGCACCGTGTGTTGTGTTGATAAACGATATGTCGCTTATTGTTTATCAATAAATATGCCGAAAGTCATGTCTGCGCGCTTCGGCCGTGAGCGCTCGCTCTCCCGTACTCGACAATCCGCCGCGGCAGTGCGGTCGAGCCCCAGGGTGAAGCAGGGGCCGCGGCGCCTTCCTCAAGCGGCGGAGACCGCCGTATTCCCGCGTCCGCTTTCGCTGCCCGAAGGGAGAGAGCGTGGGATGACAGTTTGCTCCCTCGCGCTGGTCTGAAGGCACGGCGGGCCACGCGCGTGGCGCGCGCCATCGCCGGGTCGACAGCGGGCAGGGCCGCATGGCGACGGCATCGTCGTCCGGGGCGTCTTTGCCGGCTGCATTCCCGTGTGTCCTGGCCTGCCCCGGGCTGTCCCGGGACAGGCATCGAGCGGAAAAAGGGGCAGGGTGCCTAACAGGCGGGGGACGTAAAATGAAAGGCGATTCCAGAAGGATTTGGTCGTGCTGCAGATGCCTCCGTCCCGTGTCGGTTCACGTCGATCCATGCAGCAGGACAGGACACGGACCATCCTGTCCATTGCCGGCGGGACCTGCATCTGCCTGGGGCTGGCATGGACGTTCTGCTATCTCTACTTCGGCCGCGGCGACCTGTCACTGGTGTTCGTGGGCTTGATCGCGGTTGGAATATTCGCCCTGCATCGCGTGCCGCGCAGTGATGCGACGTCGCTGCTGATAGTGGCCAATGGCATATTCCTGGTGGTGTGCGTGATCGCCCTGATCGATGCGCCGGTCGCCTGGGTGCCGCGTTCGGCCCACCTGTTCCTGCTGCCGCTTGCGGCCGGTGCGGCGTCCACGTTCGAGGCACGGCAAAGGTATGGCTCGCTCTTCTTCCCGCTGGCATGCCTGGCCATGTTCTCGGCGTTCGCGATCGGGGCACTGGATCCGCTTGCACCAGGCGTGTCGCCCCCGCTGGAAGTGCGCGCCTGGGGCGCGCGTCTGAACACGGCGTTCTCGATGGCGCTGCTGGTGCTCATCTTCGCCATCTACCGCAACGACATAGGCCGGCGCCTGCGCCTGGAACGCGAACTTGCGCGTGCCGTCCGCAAGGGTGAGTTCGAAGTCCACTATCAGCCACAGCTGCTCAGCAACGGTGCCATTACCGGTGCGGAAGCACTGGTGCGTTGGCGTCATCCCTCCGGCACCCTGCTCTCGCCTGATGCCTTCATTCCGGTGGCCGAGGACAGCGCCCTGATCTGTGATCTTGGATTGGAAGTCCTTCGCCAGGGCTGCGAGACCTTGAATGAATGGTCGCGCGCCCCGGCCACCCGCGGACTGAAGCTGGCGGTGAACGTCAGCCCCGTGCAGCTGCTGGACGAGGAATTCCTGGCCGCGGCATCCGCGCTCATCCGCGCTTCCGGGATCAACCCCGGGTTGCTGGAGCTGGAGCTGACCGAGTCCGCATTGTCGGCGGATCCAGCGCTGCTGGCCAGCCGGATGATCGCGTTCGAAAGGATGGGAGTCACGTGGGCGCTGGATGATTTCGGCACGGGCTACTCTTCCCTGTCCACGCTGCGCGCGCTGCCGGTACGGAAACTCAAGATCGACAGGCGCTTCGTTGACGAAGCCGTCAAGCAGGAGAGTGCGCGCCGCTTGCTGGGCAAGATTGTCGAGATATCGCACGTGATGGGCATGGATGCGCTGGCCGAAGGGGTAGAGACCGTCGAGCAGCGTGACCTGCTGGTCGGTCTCGGCTGCACCCACTTCCAGGGCTATCTCTTTGCCCGTCCGATGACCAGCGCCGCCTTCAGGCAGTGGCTGGCCGAGTACCGGCCCTCGCAGCAGATGGCCGATGCGTTGGAGGAAGCCACGGGGTGACGCGTACGGCGGGTGCCCGTCATATCGCCGCGCCTGGCGTGCGGCGGCGTGGATCAAAGCCATCCTGCGATCTCCAGGCGGCCTGCCGCGGTGGTCGCCGCGCTCGCCGATGCCCGCGCCATGGCGGCTTCCCAAGGGCGCCGGGCACGGCCCTGCCGCGACGTTCGTGGCGTCGGGCAAAGCCGGGTTGACTACAACCAATGGCACGGTTGAGTGCACCCGCTGTTTTCTAGAATTCCAATGCCCGAACAACGGATGGACACGCCATGGATCACTCACGATGGATATCGGCAGCGTTGCTGTGCACGGCGTTCGTCGCGGCTGCCGCGGCCAGTGAAGCGAAAACGAAGGTCATCGTCCTCGGGGTCGACCATGCCGCCCAGCTCGTGGCGCCGGCGGACAGTCCGGCGCACCTGGCCGCGTTCCTCGCGCGTGCCGATCCTGACGCGATCTGCATCGAGCGCTCTCCCGACGAGTTCGCCCGCAACAGCTATTACGAATTCACCTATGAGGTGCAGGATGTCGCGGTTCCGTTCGCCAGGGAGCATGGTGTGGCGCTGTGTCCGGTTGACTGGCAGCCATCGGCCGAGGACGCCCGGCTGGGGTTCGACCTGGATCTGTCATCGGTCCCCGAAATACGGCCCGTTTCCGGCTATCAGCAGTTCCTCTCGTTCCCACAGCCGGTGCAGCTGCAACGCACGCTGTTTCATGCCGAAAACCCGGCCAACACGCAGCGGATCGCCGACTGGGCCGCGACGCCGGCTGCGAAGGCCGGGCACGACCTGCCCCGGCGGATGTTCCTGTACCGGACGTTCCTGCAGGCCAGGCGCCTGGCAAGCGCGGCCAGGGCACGCCCCGGATCGACCGTGGTGCTCATCGTGGGTGAGTTCCACAAGCGCGACATAGAGAACATCCTGTCCGCGGATGCAGGTATCGAGATCGTCCAGCCATCAACGCTGGGACATCCGACCCGGAGCGAACTGGCGGCCGCCGGTCGGCCTGGGCACCATGCGGCGATCGCGACGTTCAACCTGCTGGGGGTGCAGGCGGATACCGGGAACATGGCCCAGGCGTATGTGGCCGCCGCGCTGAAGTCGCTGGCGGAGCACGGGCAGACACACGAGACGCGGTTGCTGGAGGCGCGCTTCGCCCGCCTGACCGGGCGGATGAGCCCGCGAGAAGCGATTGATGCTTACCAACGGGTCGCGGACCAGGCGGGCGCTGAAACCTTCACCTGGACGGGAATCCAGGATGAGACACGGCTGGATTCCTACTTCGACCCGTTTGGAAATCTGACCGTTCGTCAACGTGCCCTGCTGGAGATCGCCCGCGAGCGGACTGCGCTGGGGATGCCGGGCCAGGACGAGGCGATGCGCCGGATCGGCAGCGAACTCAGTGCGCGCAAGGCGATGCAGCTGGCCGCTTACTGGGACCGCCATATCGCCCAGTCCACGAAGAAGTAAGGCCACGGCGCCAGGCCCGCGCGCACGACCCGGCATCGACCGGCGCCTGGCAGGCGCCGCATCCAGCGCGGCTCGTTGCTGCCCGCGCGGCTGGCGATGCGCCTGCGATTGCGGGTGATGGTGCGGCGACCATGCCGGCACCCACTGGTTCCCCCTGCCTGCGCATTGGCACGGCGCGTGTGGACGTGGCCGGTCGCGCGCATCGGCGGGTGGACGGCACCTGCCGCCGCCAGCGTGGCGAACGCGATGGGCGTATCGTGTCCGCGTACCTGGTGGGCCGCGCGGGGTGCGCGCCCATCGCGGGGTCGACGGCGGGAGGGCCGGACGACCCAACCGCGGTGTCCGGCGGGGATGGCCGGCATCGTGACGCATGACCCACGGGAACAACCGTCGGTGGCGCCGGTCTGGCGCGCGCGGGGCGTCCCGGGTCGAAGGCCTTGGCAGAACCGCAACAGACACAGGAGCCGGAATCCATGAAACACGACACCTACAACCGCTGGTCGATCGGGCTGCATTGGCTGATGCTGCTGCTGTTCGTGCTGGCGTATGCCTCCATCGAACTGCGCGGGATGTTCGAGAGGGGCACCGCCGCCCGCGACCTGATGAAGAGCCTGCATTTCTCGATCGGCCTGTCGATCCTCGCGCTGGTGTGGGTGCGGCTGCTCACGCGACTGCTGACCACCACGCCCCCGATCGTCCCGGCACCGCCGGCCTGGCAGCGGTGGGCGGCCAGCTCGGTCCACGTGCTGCTCTACGTGTTCATGATCGCGCAGCCGTTGCTGGGCTGGCTGGTGCTGAGCGCCGCCGGCAAGCCGGTGCCGTTCTTCGGCCTGGTGCTGCCGCCGCTGGTGGCGGCGGACGCCACGCTGGCCGACACGCTTGAGGAGCTGCACGAGACCATCGGCACGTTCGGCTACTGGCTGATCGGCATCCATGCGCTGGCCGCGCTGGCGCACCACTACGTGCAGAAGGACAACACCCTGCGGCGCATGCTGCCTGGCGGTGGCCGCCAGGCCGATGCCGCGTCGGGGGCGCCGCCCGCCTGAGGCCATGGCCTGGTGGAGCGGTGGCCGCGTGGCGCCGCTCGACGCATCGTTGCCGGCCATGGCCACGCCGGCGCCCCTGCGGCGCCGGGCGTGCCGCTTTCCCTGCCGCCGATGCGCGGCCAGCGGATCCCGTTCCGCATGTGTACCCGGGATGCGCCGGTACCTGTCCCGGCCGGATCGATGCGTCTGCCCGCTACGCCGCTACCGGGCGCTACGACGGCGTGACCGCATGCACGGCTGTCAGCGGCCGTCGAGCACGGCGCCGATGGCAGCGACCAGCTCCGGGTCCGCGGCCACGCCCTGCACCTCGCTGCGCGCGCGTACGCGGCCTTCCGCGTCGAGCAGCACCAGCACGCTGGTGTGGTTGATGCTGCCGTCGTCGCGGAAGCGGTAGCGCACGTCCAGCAGGTTGGCGAGCGCACGCACATCGCCCTCGGCCGGTTGCAGGAAGCGCCAGTCGTCGGGCGCGCGGTGGCGCTGCGCGATCCCGGCCAGCGCGGCGGGCGTGTCGCGCACCGGATCGAGGGTGAGCATGTCCACGTCCAGGCGCGTGCGCTGGTCCGCCGGCAGCTGCTTGTGCACGGCCTTGGCGCTCTCGATGATGAGCGGGCACATCAGGTGGCAGTTGCCGTAGAACATGGACACCAGCTGCGGGCGGCCGCGCAGCGATGCCCAGGGGACGGCCTTGCCGTGCTGGTCGGTGAGCGTGACCTGCAGGTGGTACAGCGACTGCCCGGGCAGGCTGGCGGCCGGCGCGACCGGCGCGTTGGCGGCATTGAGCGCGGGCGAAACGCCCAGCGCCAGGCCGAGCAGCAGGAATGCGATGGGTCTGTTCATGGCTGGCTCCTTGCGCAGCGGAAACCGAGATTGCCCAGGGTGGCCCCGGGCTGAAGCGCGGACAGCAGGACGAAGCGCTTGACCACGCCGTAGTCGCCCGGGTCGTTGAAGGCCATGGCGCTGGCGCCGCAGTAGCGCAGGGCGTCGCCGTCGGCCTGGCCACGGCGGTCGCCAGCGGCCAGCAGCGAGGCGAAATCCTCGCTCCACTCCCAGTGCGCGCCGTGCAGGGCGTGGATGCCGTGCACGTTGGCCGGTGCGCCGGCGGCGGCATCGGGCGCATGCGGTGTGCCGTCGTTGACCTGGCGCAGGCGCCAGCGGCGGTCATCGCGCGCATCGGCGCGGGTGGCGTCGGCGGCGGCCGCGTACTCCCACTCGAGGAACGTCGGCAGGCGCGCCTGGTCGGCACGGCAATAGGCGTCGGCCGCGTACCAGTTCACATGGGTGACCGGCGCCTGCGGATCGAGCGCATCGCCGGGTGCATCCGGCCGCGCCCAGTGGCCGAGGTAGCCGGGGCTGGAGAACACCGTTGGAACCTGGTCGCGCCGCCACTGCGGGTTGCGCGCCAGGAATGCGGCGAACTGCGCGTTGCTGACCGGGCGCGCCATCATCGAGAACGCCGCCACGTCGCGCGTGGCGGAGGTCTCCTCGAACCGCACCGAGGAACGGAACGGCCCGCCGGGGACGTTGCGGTAGCCGTCATCGGCCTCCACGGCAGCGGCCGTGGCCGATGCCAGGAGCAACACCAGGAGGAGCGTCCGTTCCATGTGCGGGGCCCTGCTTACTTGTACTGGCTGCCCTGCGGCACGCCTTCGGTGTAGTCGATGTCGTGCTGCTGGCCGGTGTAGATCTCCGGGTTCTTCTCGCCCTCGACCTTGAGGATGCCCAGCGAGCCCTTGTGGAAGGTACGGAAGATACTGTGGTCGACCAGCACGAAGTTGCCGGGCACGTCGGCCTTGAACTCGACAATGGCCGAACCACCGGCCGGGACCAGCGTGGTCTGCACGTTCTCCTGGTACTTCGAGCCGCCCTCGGTGTAGACCTTGTCGAAGATCTCGCCGATGACGTGGAAGCTCGACACCAGGTTCGGGCCGCCGTTGCCGACGAAGATGCGGATCTTCTCGCCGGCCTTGGCGGTCAGCGCCTTGTCGCCCTGCAGCGAATCGACCGAACCGTTGAACACCACGTAGGTCGGGTGTTCGTCGATGGCCTTCTCCAGGCTGAAGGCCTGCAGGCCGGGGTCGCCGTGCGCGCCCTCGGTGTAGAAGTCGCCCTGCACCACGTAGAACTCCTTGTCCACCGGCTCCAGCCCTTCCTCCGGCTCGACCAGGATCAGGCCATACATGCCGTTGGCGATGTGCATGCCCACCGGCGCCATCGCGCAGTGGTAGATGTACAGGCCCGGGTTGAGCGTCTTGAACGTGAACTGGGTTTCCTTGCCCGGCAGCGTGAACGTGGCCTCGGCGCCGCCGCCCTGGCCGGTGACCGCATGCAGGTCGATGTTGTGCGAGAAGTGCGAGCTGTGGTGGTTCTTCAGCTTGAACTCCACCGTGTCGCCCTTGCGCACGCGGATGAAGCTGCCCGGCACGGTGCCGCCGAAGGTCCAGAAGTTGTAGCTCACGCCATCGGCCATGCGCATCTCCTTCTCGACCATTTCCAGGTCGACGACGACATGGGCCGGCGTCTTGCGGGTGATCGGTGGCGGCGCGAACGGCGGTGCGGTCAGCACGGCCTGGATCGTTTCCAGCGGTGCTTCGGCGACGTCTTTCCTGGCGGCGAAAACATTGCCGGCGAAGGCGGCGGCGATGGCGCCGGCGAGTGCACAGGCGACGAACGGGTGGTGCAGGCGCTTCATGATGTTACCCCTTGAATGGCCTCTGGCCGATGGGTTCATGTTCCCGGCGCGGACTGCCCGCCAGCGTTGATCCGGATCAATCCGGACACGCTGGAACGCCTTGATTGCAGTGCAATTGCGCATGGCTTGACCCATGTCAAAAGCCCGTGCGGGCGCAGGTCCGCGCAGCATCGTGGAGCGCCGCGCTCAGGGGTGCCAGGTCGATGCAGCGCGCCAGCAACCCCATAGCGCCCACGCGGCGCCCAGCCAGGCCAGCAACAGCAATGTGCCGGCCAGGCGCGTCAGCCCCGGCAGCACGCAGGCCAGGGCCAGCGACAGCGACGCGGCCGCGTGCAGCCACCACACCCGTCGCTTGTGCCGCTCGGCGAACAGGCGGCCGACGCCGGGTACGCGGACACCACGCGGCAGGCGTCGGCGCAGCGCGATCCAGGCGAGGAAGCCGGTGATCTCCATCGCCATGCCCAACACCAGCGCGGGAAAGCCCACCGCCACCAGCAGCGCCCCGGCCAGCAGCTCGCGGCCCGGCAGCCACAGCGCCAGTGCGCCGCCGCCGAGCGCCACGCTGCCCAGTACCCAGAAGCGCCGCAACATGCTGCCGCGGCGATGCGGCGCGCGCCGTTGCAGCGCGATCACCGTGCTGGCGAACAGCAGCAACGGCAAGGTCGCCAGGGTGCGCGACCCGGCCGCCGGCAGCGTGGCGCCGAGGCCATCGGCCGCCGCGGCCAGCATCAGCCCGGCCAGCAGGACCAGCCAGCCCCACCGCCATACCGGCGCGATGCAACGCACGCCCTGCAGCATCGGCATGACCACGCCGCCCACCGCGGCCAGCAGCCCCAGCACCCAGCCCAGCAGGCCGAAGCCGGCGTGTGCGGCGGTCAGCGGCCGGGCCGGCACCAGCCATCCCAGTCGCATCGACAGCAATGCGGCGCCCAGGGCGAGCGTCGCCAGCAGCGATGCCGCGGCCAGGCCGATGCCGGTGCGTACGGTGCGCGCGCCGCTGCCGCGCGCCACCGCGACCAGTACCGCGCCAGCGGCCAGTGCCAGCGTGCCCAGCAGCAGGGGCACCGCGAGCACGCCGCATGCGGCCGAATGCGCGGCCATCGCCGGCAGCAGCAACATCACGCCCAGGTTGAACGTGGCGTGCAGCGGTGCGACGCCGCGCACCAGCGGCAGCGGGCTGCCTGCGGCCACCGGCAGGAACTGCACCAGGCTGCCGAGCATCGCGTTGCCCAGCAGCCCCAGGGTGAATACATGCGTCAGCGCGAGGGTGGCCGGCGCATGCGGGGACAGCAGCAGGTTGTCGCCCGCGAGCAGCAGCCACGCACCGGCCACTGCACCCCAGAGCAGGGACGTGGCCAGAAAGCGCAGCGGATGCGAGGGCGGTGGCGCCTGGGCGAACGCCAGGCCGCTCATGGTGACGGCGGGATATCCAGGAGGTGTCGCTCGGCGGCGTGGCAGACCACCAGGCGTGCGCCGTCGGCGAGGCCGTGCACGTCCCAGGCGAAGCCCATGTGTTCCAGCATCGGCAGCATCGGCGCCGGATACAGTGGGGTCAGCGCCAGCAGCCGTTGTCCCGCCGGCAGCGTGTGCAGGCAGGCGAGGATCCGCTCCATCGGCTGCGGGGCCGGCAGGCCGCGCAGGTCCAGGCAGGTCGTCGCCACCGCGCTCAACCGCCCAGCCACAGCAGCCAGCCCAGCGGATGATGCGTCCGCGCGATGCCGTAGACCTGCAGGAAGCACAGCGCCGCGGCTGCCACCAGGACCACGCGCGCGCGCGCCTCGCGTCCGCGCCGGAATGCGGCCATGCCCAGCCCGACATAGGCCACCAGGAAGACGAGCTTGGCCCACAGCCAGCCGTTGGCGAACAGCGCTGCCGGCAGCAGGGTCAGCAGCATCATCGCCACGGTCAGCAGCACGGTGTCGATGCTGTAGCTCAGGTAGCGCACCGCGGCCAGCCGCGGCCAGCGCATGCCCGCCATCAGCGCCAACGCACGCAGCGCGAACAGCGTGCCGCTGGTCATCGCCGCGCTGATATGGACAAGCTTGATGTCCGGGTAGAACGCCAGCATCGCGCTCATCCGGGGCGCCCGTCCGCACGCGGCGCCAGGTAGATCCGGCCGATGCGCGTGACCCATGGCGCCAGCGCCAGCAGCCAGCCCAACGCGGCCGCGGCCTGCCACGCCAGCGCGTCGGGCGCGATGTCGGCGACGATGCGCATCACCGCCACCGCCTGCAGCAACCCGAACGCGAACCACGCCACCTTCGGCATCATCAGCGGCCGCCCGGAGTGGCCCTGGGTCACCCGCGTCACCATCGCCACCAGCAGGCTGCCGAAGAAGCCGATGAACAGCGCGTGCATCGGCGCGCGGCCAAGGATGAAGTCGCCGCTGGCCAGGTACGTCACGCTCTGCACCAGGTACAGCGCGAACGTCACCGGCAGCCATGCGCTGCCGACGAACAGCACCGCCAGCAGGCCGGGCATGCGCCGCCGCGGCCACCAGCGCCAAACCGCCCAGCCGGTCAACAGCAGCAGCGGTGCATCGGCCAACCACAGCCAGGCATAGCCGTGCACCAGTTCCAGTCCAAGGTGCACCAGCAGCAGCACCCAGACCGCGCCCAGCCACGGCAGCGGTCGCCACGGCTGGTAGCCCGGCACGATGTTGCTGGCGAAGAACGGGAACATGCGGTGCGCCACGGTCACGTACACCGGCAGCAGCAGGCCCATGCCGCCGATCTTGATGCTGGCGAAGGCCCAGGCGGGCGAGGCGCCGAGCACGAAGGCGATGAACATCGCCAACCCCAGCCAGCCCAGCAGCAGCCCGGCGAAGCATGAGCGCGCATGCCAGGTGCGGCCCTTCTCGTCGGCCAGCAGGCGGCCCAGGGTGAACAGCGCCGAGGTCCAGCCGGCCAGCGCCATCCACAGGCCCACGGTCAGCCCGGCCTGCCATCCCGCGGCGCCGAGCAGGATGGCCAGCTGCCCGCCCATCAGGCCCAGGCCCACCGGCACATAGCGCCAGCGTTCCAGCTCGGGCAGGCCCATCCAGCGCGGGAACACGGTCAGCAGGAAGCCGAAGATGAAGCTGGGCAGCACCAGGTACTGCATCACGAAGGCATGCAGCCAGCCGGCGGGGATCGCCAGCGCCGGCATCGTCCAGCCGCCCCAGCGCGCCGCTGCCAGCCACAGCGCCCACCACAGCATCGCCAGCAGCACGTTGCCCGCACCGACGAAGAACATCAGCCGGTGCGGGGCGTGGGCAAGCCACGCGGGCGAGAGGCGGGGCGGCGGCGTGGCTTCGGTTTTCATGGGGTGCAGCTTGCTACCGGGCGGTGGGCGGTGCCTTGACGTGGGTCAGGTCTGGGGCCGGTCGCGGGCCGGCGGCTCGCAGCTCTTGCTCTTGCCCTTGCGGTTGCTGTCGCTGTCGCTGTTGATCTTGCCGTTGCCCTTGGCATTTGACTTCCCCGGCCGTAGAGCGAGCCGAGCACCGCAGCGGGACGAGGGGCGAAGAGGCGCACGTGTCTGAGCGAAGCGAGTTGTGCGCCGTCCCCTCGGCCCGCGAGGAGCGCAGGGGACCGGCGGGCGCAGCCCGACGGATCGCGTCCCGGCCCGTGCTTTCTCTTGGTTACTTCTCTTTGCACGAGCAAAGAGAAGTAACTCGCTCCTGCGAAGCAGGAGTGAAAGCTCTGCTTTCAAGCACCTGCTTTCATGCTTTGCCTTTGGATTTCCCGGCTATCGGCCGGGCACGGTTCTCTTGGTCGACGCTCTGGCCGGCCTTGGGGAGCCCAAGCAATGGCGGAAGCGGAATCAGGGGCTTTCGCTCCCCTTCGGGGCGCGAGCCACCTTCTTTGCTCGTGCAAAGAAACGTGGCCAGAAGGAGGCGCTTTTCAACAGCCGAATGGCTGGTCAACACGCCTCTGCCTCAGCGCTTTCCGTACCAGCGGCACTCCGGGTCCACTCCGCCGCCGGGATTTTTCGACGAGACCCAGCTGCGATGCAGCTGGGGCCGGGGCAGTCGCCTCACGGCGCCAGCCCGCTCACCGGGGCGAAGCAGTGCTTCGCCTATTTCCGCCGAACCCATGCACGTCGCCCCTGCGGTGTCTTGTCCGTCGGCTCCGTCGCTGCGGAAGGGGACCCGGAAGTCAAATGCAAAGGCAAAAACAAAATCACGGCAACGCCAACAACAACAGGCGTCCGGCTGAAGTGCCCAAAGAAGAAGAGCCGCTTGCGCGGCCCTTCCCGTTGCATCGTGCGATGTATCCGATCAGGCCTGATCGGCCTCGCCCACCGGCAGCGCTGCCTTCTTCGGCGCCACCCACAGGCGGAACACGAACCACGCCAGCGCCAGCGCGCCGACGCTGAACAACGTGTCGGCCGGCACCCGCATCCACACCAGCATGTCCACGATCGGCTGCTGCATGAACTCGGCCGAGCGCGCATACCAGTAGCCGTGCTTGAGCGCGGCGCTGAGCTGCAGGATGCCCAGCGGCAGCAGGGTGAACGCGGCCATGCCGGCCAGGCCCAGGTTCAGCGCCCAGAAACTGGCCTTGAGCAGCTTTTCGTTCCACACCACGTCCGGCTTGAGCCCGCGCAGGCAGAACAGCATCAGGCCGATGCCGAGCATGCCGTACACGCCGAACAGCGCGGTGTGGCCGTGGGTCGGGGTCAGGTTCAGGCCCTGCATGTAGTACAGCGACAGCGGCGGGTTGATCAGGAAGCCGAACAGGCCGGCGCCGACCAGGTTCCAGAACGAGACCGCGATGAAGAACAGGATCGGCCACTTGTACTTCGCCATCCACGGCGTGGCCTTGCCCATGCGGTAGTTGTGGTACGCCTCGAAGCCCACGTAGGCCAGCGGCACCACTTCCAGCGCGCTGAAGCTGGCGCCCAGCGCGATGACCGCGGTCGGGGTGCCGGTGAAGTACAGGTGGTGCAGGGTGCCGAGCACGCCGCCGGCCATGAACACGATGGTGGCGAACAGCACGGCCACGGTGGCCGACTTCACCTGCAGCATGCCCAGGCGGGTGAACAGGAAGGCGATGACCGCCACCGCGAACACTTCGAAGAAGCCTTCCACCCACAGGTGCACCACCCACCAGCGCCAGTACTCGACCATCGACAGGTGGGTATGCTCGCCCCACATCAGGCCGGCGGCGTAGAACAGGCCGATGGCGACCACCGACAGGAACAGCAGGCTGACGATCGACTTGGACTCGCCGCCGTTCCTGATCGCCGGCCACAGCGCCCGGCCCACCAGGGTCAGCCACAGCACCAGGCCGATGAACAGGAACCATTGCCAGAAGCGGCCCAGGTCCACGTATTCCCAGCCCTGGTGGCCGAACCAGAAGTTGCGCTCCAGCCCCAGCTTCTGCATCACCGCGAACCATTGCCCGGCGAACGCGCCGACCACGATCACGATCAGGCAGATCCAGAGGAAGTTGACCCCCAGCCGCTGGAACTTCGGCTCATGGCCGGAGATCGCCGGCGCGATATACAGGCCCATGCCCAGCCAGGCGGTGGCGATCCACAGCACCGCCAGCTGCGTGTGCCAGGTGCGGGTGAGCGAGTACGGCAGCACGTCGGCGATGGCGAAGCCGTAGGCCTGTTGGCCTTCCACCTGGTAATGCGCGGTGATGGCACCGAGCAGGATCTGGGTGAGGAACAGTGCGATCACCACCCAGAAGTACTTGGCGGTGGCGCGCATCGACGGGGTCACCTTGATCGCGGCCAGCGGATCGGTCTTCGGCAGCACCGGGGCCATTTCGTCGCCGTGGTTGACCGCGTAATGCCAGCCGAGCAGGGCGACGCCGGCGATCAGGAACAGCACGCTGAACACCGTCCAGATGAAGGTGCTCGGCGGCGCGGTGTTGCCGACCAGGCTGTCGGCCGGCCAGTTGGCCGTGTAGGTGATGTCCGAGCCGGGGCGCTCGGTCACCGAGGCCCAGGCCGCCCACCAGTAGAACGCGGTGAGCTGGCGGCGGTGTCCGGCATCGGGCACGGTATCGTTGCGCATGGCGTAGGCCTCGCGCAGTCCGGCAGTGGCCGGGTCGGCCGAGAACAGGCTCTGGTAATGCGCGGCGACCGTGGCGATCGCCGCGGCGCGGTCGTTGTCGACGATGATCGCGCCGTCCACGGCGTCGTAGGTATTGGGCCGCAGCAGGGTCTGCACGCGCTTGGCGTAGGCGGCCTGGGTGGCTGCGTCGAGTTGCTTGTAGCTCTCCGCGCCGGCCTCGCGCCGGGCCCACAGGTCCATTACCGCTTCGGCTTCGCGATGCAGCCAGTCCGCGCCCCAGTCCGGCGCGACGTAGCCGCCATGACCCCAGATCGAGCCCAGCTGCTGGCCGCCGATCGACTGCCAGACCTGGCGGCCGGTCTCGATGTCCTTGCGGGTGAAGATGACCTGGCCGTCCTCGGTCACGACCTTCTCGGGCAAGGGCGGGGCCTGGCGATGGACCTCGCTGCCGACCCATAGCAGGACGGCGAACGAGGCGATGAGCAGGGCCGCCAGCCCCACCCATAGCTTGCGTGTCGAATTCATGATGCGGCTCTCCTGAGGATACCGGCGCATCATCGGCGTGGCCGCCAAGGGGCTCCATGACGCAGGTCAAGCATGGCGGTGATTGCGGTCCGGACACCCTGGCGAGAGCTTCATGCCGTTGCCGTTGCCGTTGCCGTTGCCGTTGCAGTTGCCGTGATCTTGCTCTGCTCTTGGCTTTTGACTTTTCACGGCCGTAGAGCGAGCCGAGCACCGCAGCGGGGCCGGGGGCGAAGAGGCGCACGTGTCTGAGCGAAGCGAGTTGTGCGCCGTCCCCCTGATCCGTGAGGAGCACAGGGAACCGGCGGGCGCAGCCCGACGGATCGCGTCCCGGCCCGTGTTTCTCTTGGTTACTTCTCTTTGCACGAGCAAAGAGAAGTAACTCGCGCCCCGAAGGGGAGCGAAAGCTCTTGATTCTGCTCTTGCTGTTGCTTCAGCTTTCCAGAACTACACGACAACAGCCAAGGCGCAGAGCCAAAGCGGGAGCCTGAAAGCAGAGCTTTCACTCCTGCTCCGCAGGAGCGAGCCACCTTGACCTGCCATTCGGCTGTTGAAGAGCTCTTCTTTGCTCGTGCAAAGAAACGTGGCCCAAAGAGGCGCTTTTCAACAGCCGGATGGCTGGTCAACACGCCCTGCCTACGCGCCCGACGCGCTACGCGCGCCGGGTCCACTCCGCCAGCGGGATTTTTCGACGAGACCCAGCTGCGATGCAGCTGGGGCCGGGGCAGTCGCCTCACGGCGCCAGCCCGCTCACCGGGGCGAAGCAGTGCTTCGCCTGTTTCCGGTTCGCCCCTGTCTCGTCGAAAAACGACGTGCTCGCCCGCTTCGCTGCCGAGTCCGGGGCTGGCGCCGTGCGGCGCCCGCCCGTCCGGCGGGGCGAAGCAGTGCTTCGCCTGTTTCCCCGAACCCATGCACGTCGCCCCTGCGGGGTCTTGTCCGTCGGCTCCGTCGCTGCGGAAGGGGATCCGGAAGTCAGAAGCCAAGGCAGAAGCCAAGGCAGAGGCAAACGCAGAGGCAAAGGCAGAGGCAAAGGCAAAGGCAAAGGCAAAGGCAAAGGCAAAGGCAGAATCAACGGCAACGGCTGCAATGACAGGAGCCCGCACGGGGCGGGCTCCTGGGGGGGGCTTCGGGATGCGCGGTAAGCGTAACGCCAGGCAGGCTCAGTCGCGCAGGACCGCCAGCGCCATCGCCTCCAGCCGCGGCAGGTCGAGGATCTCCACGTCGCGCTGCTTGATGTGCAGCAGCCCGTCCTGCTCGAACCGGCGCAGCACCCGGCTTACCGTTTCCGGCGCCTGGCGCAGGTAGTTGGCGATATCGGTGCGGGCCATCGTCAGCTGGAACCGGCGCGGCGAGAAGCCGCGCGCGGCCAGGCGTCGCGACAGGCCGATCAGGAATGCCGCCATGCGCTCATCGGCGCTGTTGTCGCGCGCGAACAGCGAGGCCACGCCGATGTCGCGGCTCATCAGTTTGAACAGGTGTTGCTGCAGGTTGGGCAGGCGCGTGGCCAGCAGCGCGATGCGCGGGAACGAGAAACGGCACAGCATCACCGTGTCCAGCGCCACCGCATTGCAGGGATAGCGGTCGCCGTGGATCGCGTTCAGGCCGATCACCTCGCCCGGCAGGTGGAAGCCCAGCACCTGCTCGTGGCCGTTGCGGTCGGTCTGGTAGGTCTTGACCGTGCCGGCGCGGACCGCGGCGATCGCGCCGAACGGGTCGCCCTCGCGGAATACGTGCTCGCCGGCGCGCAGCGGGCCGACATGCTCGACCAGCACGTGCAGGTCGGCCAGCGCGCCCTTGTCCATGCCCTCGGACAGGCACGCCTGCGAGAACGCGCAGGTGGAACAGAACGTCAGGGCGTCGCCGTCGTCGGCGACGATGCGCGCGTCGGTACGCGGAAAGACCAGCGGCGAACTCATTCGGGCACTCCCGTCGGGGTTACACCGTACGCGAGAAGCACGGCGTCGCTGCGGCGGCGGTGGGCAGGTGGCGGTCGAAGCACATGGCGATGATACGCAACAGCAGGCGCCCCCGCGAGGTCGCCGCCAGGCCGTTGGCGGACAGCTCCACCAGCCCGTCCTGCTGCAGCGCCTGCAGCCGCTGCAGCGCCGTTGCGAAATAGTTCGGGAACTCGATCACATGCCGCCGCTCGATGTCGCCGAAGTCCAGGGTGCCGTGGCACATCAGCTGCTGGATCACATCGGCGCGGATCAGGTCGTCTTCTTCCAGGCGCAGGCCGCGCCAGACCGGCAGGTGGCCGCGGTCGATGGCCTGTTCCCAGCTGCCGAGGTCGCGCGGGTTCTGGCTGAAGCTGGGGCCGATGTGGCTGATGGCGCTTACCCCCAGGCCGATCAGGTCGCTTTCGGCATGGGTGGTGTAGCCCATGAAGTTGCGGTGCAGGCTGCCATTGCGCTGGGCCACGGCCAGGCCGTCCTCGGGCAGGGCGAAGTGGTCCATGCCGATGTAGACGTAGCCGGCCTGGCCGAGCCTGTCGATCGCGCACTGCAGCAGCGCGAGCCTGGCCTCGGGCGCGGGCAGCGCGCTGGCGTCGATGCGTTGCTGCGGGCGGAACATCGACGGCAGGTGCGCATAACCGTAGATCGCCAGCCGCTCCGGGCGCGCCTGCAGGGTGATGTCCAGGGTGCGCGAGAAGCCTTCCAGGGTCTGCCGCGGTAAGCCGTAGATCAGGTCCACGTTGACCGAGCGCAGCCCATGCCGGCGGCAGGCGTCGATGACCGCCAGGGTCTGTTCCACGCTCTGGATGCGGTTGACCGCGCGCTGCACCTCGGGGTCGAAGTCCTGCACCCCGAGGCTGGCGCGGTTGAAGCCGGCCGCGGCCAGTTCGCCGATCTGTCCGGGGCTGATGAAGCGCGGGTCCAGTTCGATCGAGCAGTCCAGGCGCGCGGCCGGGGCGAAGGAGAAATGCCGGCGCAGCACGTCCATGGCCTCGGCGATCTGCGCCGGGGCGAGGAAGTTGGGGGTGCCGCCGCCGAAGTGGACCTGCTCGACGTCGCGGTCGCGGTCGAACAGCGCGGACATCATCGCCATCTCGCGGTACAGCCGGGTCAGGTAGGCAGCGCCGCGCGCGGTGTCGCGGGTGATGATGCGGTTGCAGCCGCAGTAGAAGCAGGGGCTGGCGCAGAACGGGATGTGCAGGTACAGCGACAGCGGGCGCGGGATCGGGTCGCCGTTGCTGGTCGCCGCCATCTCCAGCAGGTCGATTTCCTGGAACCCCGGGGTGAACTGCGGGGCGGTCGGATAGGAGGTGTAACGTGGTCCCGGTGCGTCGTAGCGCCGCAGCAGTTCGGGGTCGAACAGGGGAGACGGAGTGTCCATTGCGGCAGCCTAGGCAGGCACCGGCGGCTTGTCCTTGACGTGCGTCAACCGCGCCGCGCCGGGCCCCTGGCGCACATGGCCACGGAGGGCGCCGGTTCACCCCGGCCCGCACGGCGGGCGCGCCGGCCCCCGCGTGCAGGCTGCTGCGTTGCCGCAGGCGACGGTCACATGCGCCCGGTAAACTGCTTTCATTTGCAACCGGAGGAACCATGGCCACTCATCGTCCCGTTTCGCTGATCGGTGTGCCCACCGACGTCGGTGCCGGCCACCGCGGCGCGCGCCTGGGACCGGAGGCACTGCGCATCGCCGGGCTGCCCGAGGCGCTGGCCGCGCGGGGCGTGGCCGTGCGTGACGTCGGCAACCTGCAGGGGCCGCGCAACCCATGGACCGAACCGGTGGGCGGGTACCGTCACCTGGACGAGGTGGTGGCGTGGAACCACGCGCTGATGGAGGCGACCCTGGTCGAACTGCGCGACGGGCGCCTGCCGATCATGCTCGGCGGCGACCACTGCCTGGGCATCGGTTCGATCACCGCGGTGGCGCGCTGGTGCCGCGAGCAGGGCAAGCAGCTGCGCGTGCTGTGGCTGGACGCGCATTCGGATTTCAACACCTCCGAAGTCACCCCGTCGGGCAACATCCACGGCATGCCGGTGGCGTGCCTGTGCGGGCTCGGCCCGGAGGCGCTGACCAGGCTCGGCGGCGACGCACCGGCGATCTCGCCGCAGCAGGTGCGGCAGATCGGCATCCGCTCGGTGGACCAGGACGAGAAGCGCCTGATCAAACAGCACCAGGTGGACGTATACGATATGCGCTACATCGACGAGAGCGGCATGAAGCGGGCGATGGAGGCCGCGCTCGAGGGCGTCGACGCCAATACCCACCTGCACGTCAGCTTCGACGTGGATTTCCTCGACCCGAGCATCGCCCCGGGCGTCGGCACCACGGTGCCGGGCGGGGTCAACTACCGCGAGGCGCAGCTGGTGATGGAGATGATCGCCGACACCGGATTGATGGGCTCGCTGGACATCGTCGAGCTCAACCCGTTGCTGGACCGCCGCAACCGTACCGCCAAGCTCGCGGTCGACCTGGTCGAGAGCCTGTTCGGGAAATCGACCCTGATGCGCGATTGAGGGCGGCACGACGTCGCTGAACCCGCACCGGCGGCGTTCACGCCCGCTGCACGTGAATGCCGCCAGATTCCTCTCCACACGCGGCGTCGCCACCCGGCGGCCGCCAGTCGAGCAGAGGAGAAACCTGATGAAGCGAGTACTGATGCTGGCCCTGCTGGCCATGTTTTCGGCGGGAACGCTCAGCGCCTGCAACACCGTCGCCGGCGCCGGCAAGGACATGCAGAAGGCCGGTGAGAAGGTCGAGGACAAGGCCCACGACTGCAGCGACGGCAAGTGTTGATCCCCGCCGCGGTCCCTGCGGGCCGCGCCATCCAAGAGCCACCCAGGAGATAGACATGAAGCGCATGGTTGCCCTGATGATGCTGTCGCTGTTCTCGATCGCGGTGCTGTCCGGCTGCAATACCGTTGCCGGTGCCGGCAAGGACGTGCAGAAGGCCGGCGAGAAGGTGGAGGACGCAGCCAAGCGCTGACCCACGGCGATTGGTGTACGTGGAGAAGGCCGGCATCCTGCCGGCCTTTTTCGTTGCCGGATCCGGCGCAAGCTGAAGCGCCGTTCAAGAACATCAGCGCTTGCACACAAATCGTCGATGCCCTGCCAACATTCGCGCCTGCATGCTGTCCGTGCGGCGGAGTTGCCGCCATTCCCCGAAGAAAAGCAAGGAGACACGCATGAACAAAGACATCATTTCCGGCAAGTGGAGCCAGCTCAAGGGCAAGGCGCAGGCCAAGTGGGGCGATCTGACCGACGACGATTTCAAGGTGGCCGAGGGCAACGCCGAGTACCTCGCAGGGCGCCTGCAGGAGCGCTACGGCTGGGCCAAGGACCGCGCCGAGAAGGAAGTGCGCGACTTCCAGGACACGCTGCACCGGGATCATCCGGACTGGCGCTGAACCAGCGCGCCACCTCCCCCGCAGCATCCGGACGGGCCGCATCACGCGGCCCGTCCTGCGTCTGTGCGATCAGCGCCAGCGCGGCGGCGGGTCGGGCACGAAGCCACCGGGGAACGCGCGCGGCATGGGATCCCGGCGCTGGCCCGGCACGATGCCCATCCGTGCCAGGCGCGCCCGCGTGTCGTAGCGGACCTGGGTGACCTGGATGGGCGCTTGGCTGGCGCGCTCGAAGACGGTGGCGTGGCTGGCCGATGCCTCGCGCCCGCCATGGCCGGTGCCCAGTTGCTGGCGTTCGCGGCCGGCGGCAGCGGCCGCCGATGCCGGTGCGTCCATCGCGCGCCCGGCCCGCGCATCCTGCGCGCGCAGCGGCGCAGGCCGTGGCGCCGGCGCCGGCGCCGCGGCGATGGGCAGCGGCCGCGCTTCGGCGAACACCGCAATGCCGACCACACCGACATCGGCCGGTCGGCCGGTGCGGCTGGCGTAGCTGTCGCCGCGGTCGGTGAACACGAACTGCGCCACCTCCGCCGACGACTTGCGCCAGCCGGTGATTTCGCTGTCCTGCCAGGGCTCGAGCACGTAGCCGGCCTGGTCCGGCGCCGCGGTCTGGCCGCTGATGGCGTTGACCCCGTCCACCGACAGCACCACCAGCACGCGCTCGCCGCTGAGGTTGCGCAGGCGCACCGCATAGCGGTGCCCCGGGGTGCCGGCGACCCACTGCTGGCCGCGATGCAGGTACGGCGTGGCTTCATCGCCGCTGTCGCGGTCGACCAGCGACAGCGCCACCGGCATCGGCGGAGGCAGCGGTGGCGCCGGGCGGAAGCCGCACAGGGCGAGGATGGCAAGCAGGCAGACGGGGAAGCGGTACATGGCGGGCTCCGTTGGCGGGGACGCGGCCATGAACGGATGGGTGCGGGCGGCGGGGTTGGCGCGCGGCGGTTACACTGGGCCGGTTAATCCGTCCGTCACGTCTGCGTTCATGACTACCCGCGTCCTTACCGGCATCACCCCCTCCGGCACTCCCCACCTGGGCAACTACGTCGGCGCCATCCGCCCGGCCATCGCCGCCAGCCGCGCGCCGGGGATCGAAAGCTTCTTCTTCCTGGCCGACCTGCACAGCCTGATCAAGTCGCAGGAGCCCGAGCGCACCCAGCGCTCGACCCTGGAGATCGCCGCCAGCTGGCTGGCCTGCGGCCTGGACCCGGACTCGGTGTGGTTCTACCGGCAGAGCGACATCCCGGAAACCACCGAGCTGATGTGGTTCCTGACCGTGGTCGCCGGCAAGGGTATCCTCAACCGCGCCCACGCCTACAAGGCGGCCGTGGACAAGAACCGCGAGGAGCAGCTGGACGACGATGCCGGCATCACCGCCGGGCTGTTCATGTACCCGGTGCTGATGGCCGCCGACATCCTGATCTTCAATGCCGACAAGGTGCCGGTCGGCCGCGACCAGATCCAGCACATCGAGATGGCGCGCGATTTCGCCCAGCGCTTCAACCACATCTACGGCAAGGAGTATTTCACCCTGCCGGAAGTGATCATCGACGAGCAGGTGGCGACCCTGGCGGGCCTGGACGGCCGCAAGATGAGCAAGAGCTACCACAACACCATCCCGCTGTTCGTCCCGCGCGAGGAGCTGCGGAAGCTGGTGTTCTCGATCGTCACCGATTCGCGCGCGCCCGGCGAACCCAAGGACACCGAGGGCTCGGCGCTGTTCCAGATGTACCAGGCCTTCGCCACCCCGGAACAGACCGCCGCGTTCGCGCAGGCCTTCGCCGCCGGCATCGGCTGGGGCGATGCCAAGCAGCAGCTGTTCGAGCGCATCGACGGCGAACTGTCGCCGCTGCGCGAGCGCTACAACGCGCTGATGGCCGAGCCGGAGAAGATCGAGGCGATCCTGCGCCGCCGCGGCCAGCAGCTGCGCGAGCAGTTCGCCATCCCGCTGCTGAAGGAACTGCGCCACGCGGTGGGGCTGCGCGACCTGTCCAGCGCCGGCGACGCGCCGAAGGCCGTGGCCGTGGCCGCGGCCAAGGCCGCGCTGCCGCTGTTCAAGCAGTACCGGGAGAAGGACGGCCGGTTCTACTTCAAGCTGCTCGACGGCGAGGGCCAGCTGCTGGTGCAGAGCGAAGGCTTCGATTCGCCGCGCGACGCCGGCCAGCTGATCGCCGTGCTCAAGCAGGCCGAGCAGGGCGATGCGCTGCAGAGCGAGCTGTTCCGCCTGGAGGCCGGCGTCGAGCCGGTACTGGCGGCATTGCGCCATCTGCGCGAAGCGGACTGACACGGACACGGCGCCCGCGCCGCCCACCACCCGCCATGGCGCGCGCCCGTCCGGCGTGCGCCGCACATGGAGCTGACGATGGCCTGGTTGTCGTTGTTGCTGTTCCTGCCCTGGTTCGCGGTGATGGCCGCGCTGTACTGGTGGTTCCCGCGGCAACCGCGGCACCGCGCGCGCACCGTGTACGACACCGCCATGCTGGTGCTGGCACTGCTGGTCAGCATCGGCCTGATGCACTGGGGCTACCGCATCGGCGCGGCCGAGATGGATGCCGACAGCCTGTGGCGGCAGATCCTGGCGGTGCTCTATGCCTATGGCGGCTTCCTTGCGGTGATGGTGCTGGCGCTGCTGCTGCGGCCGCGGGTGCTGCGCCACGCCTGACCTGGGGTGGCCACGGGCGCGACGACAGCCGTGGCCGCCGGCGCCCGCGCGACGAAAGCCGTATTGCGGTGCCCGCCATGCCGGTGCCAGCATCGGCGTGCCTCACGGGAGCCGACACATGCATGCCGCGCACGCCATCCACCTCATCGACACCGCCTTCCAGCGCGACCACTTCGATGCCGCCTATCTGCTGGTGAACAACGGCCGCGGCGCCTTCATCGACTGCGGTACCAGCCATGCGCTGCCGCGCCTGCTGGCGGCCATCGCCGACGCCGGGCTCGGCGTGGACGCCATCGACTGGGTGATCCTGACCCACGTCCACCTGGACCACGCCGGCGGTGCCGGTGCGCTGATGCGGCAGCTGCCCAACGCACGCCTGCTGGTGCACCCGCGCGGCGCGCCGCACATGATCGACCCGGCGCGGCTGGTGGCCGGCGCCACCGCGGTCTACGGCGAGGCGGAGATGGCGCGCAGCTACGGGCAGATCGTGCCGGTGGCGGCCGAGCGCGTGGTGGTGGCCGAAGACGGCCATCGCCTGTCGCTGGAAGGACGTGAACTGCTGTGCATCGACACCCCCGGCCATGCCCGCCACCACCTGTGCGTGTGGGATGCGGCCAGCCGCAGCTGGTTCACCGGCGACACGTTCGGTCTGTCCTACCGCGAACTGGACAGCGCCCGCGGCGCGTTCATCATCCCCACCACCTCGCCGGTGCAGTTCGAGCCCGATGCGCTGCACGCCTCGATCGAGCGGCTGATGGCGCGGGCCCCGCAGGCGGTGTACCTGACCCACTATGGCCGCGTGCAGGACGCCGCGCGGCTGGCCGCCGACCTGCACGCGCAGATCGACGCGATGACCGCCATCGCCCGCGCCTGCGATGGCCGCGGCGACCGCCACCGCGCGCTGGTGGCGGCGCTGGGCGCGCTGTACCTGGAGCGCGCCCGCGCGCATGGCTGCCGGCTCGACGACGCCGGCGTGCTGCGCGTGCTCGAGATGGACATCGAGCTCAACGCGCAGGGGCTGGCGTGCTGGCTGGACCGCGCGAAGCCGTAGCTGCCGGGCGCGCCCGGCACGGGGCATCGTCGTTGCAGCTTCATGCGCGGCAAGCCCCGCATCTACGGGTAAAATCCCGCAATCCTCCTGTTGTCTGGTACCGCCGTGAATCCGATGCGCATGCTGTTGCTGTCGTCCTGCCTGTTCGTCGGCGGCATCGCCAGCGCCGCCAACGACCTGCCCGGCGGCGGCATCGACCCGGCGGCGCTGTCGCGGCATGTGCGCGTGCTGGCCTCGGACGAGTTCGAAGGCCGCGCCCCCGCCACCGCCGGCGAGCAGCGCACCGTCGATTACCTGGTCGAGCAGTTCCGCCTGGCCGGCGTGCAGCCGGGCGGCAAGGACGGCAGCTGGGTGCAGGAGGTGCCGCTGGTGCGCGCGCAGGTCGACGGCGCGGTCGACGCCAGCCTGCGGCTGGCGGGCAAGCGCCTGCCGCTGGCCAACGGCGAGGACGTGACCCTGCAGAGCCTCAGCCCGCTCGGCGCGGTGGATCTGAAGGACGTGCCGATGGTGTTCGTCGGCTACGGCATCGACGCGCCGGAACGGCGCTGGAACGACTACAAGGACGTCGACCTGCGCGGCAAGATCGCGGTGGTGCTGATCAACGACGCCGATTTCGAGGCCGACGCACCGGGCGCGTTCGACGGCAGGGCGGTGACCTACTACGGCCGCTGGACCTACAAGTTCGAGGAAGCCGCGCGGCGTGGCGCCGAAGGCGTGCTGATCGTGCACGAGACCGCGCCGGCGGCGTATCCGTGGGCGACGGTGAAGGCCTCCGGCACCTCGCCACTGTTCGACATCCAGCGCAGCGAGGCCGATGCGCGCGCGCAGCACACCCCGCTGCGTGGCTGGATGCAGCGCACGCTGGCCGAGCGCATCTTCGCCGCGGCCGGGCTGGATTTCGACGCGGAGAAGCGCAAGGCCATGCGCGCCGACTTCCACCCGGTGGAACTGGGCGACGCACGCCTGTCGGCGCGCTTCAAGGTCAAGCGCGAACCGGTGGTCACCCGCAACGTGGTGGCGAAGCTGGAAGGCGCGACGCATCCGGACGAATCGGTGATCTTCTCCGCGCACTGGGATGCGTTCGGCATCGGCCAGCCCGACGCCAGCGGTGACACCGTGCGCCATGGCGCCATCGACAACGCCACCGGCGTGGCCTCGGTGCTGGAACTGGCGCGGGTGTTCGCCGCCGGGCCGCGCCCGCAGCGCACGCTGTACTTCATCGCCCTGACCGCGGAGGAAAAGGGCCTGCTGGGTGCCAGCTACTACGCCGAGCATCCGCTGGCGCCGCTGGAGACCACGGCCGCGGTCCTGAACATCGAGATGTTCAGCCCCGACGGCGAGACCGCTGACATCGCCACCTGGGGCAAGGGCCGGGTTTCGCTGGAGGCGGACGTGGACCGCGTCGCGCGGGCGCGCGGCCGCCGCTGGTCGCCGGACCCGAACCTGGAAGCGGGCTTCTTCTACCGCGCCGACCATTTCGCCTTCGCCCGCAAGGGCGTGCCGGCGATCACCGTCGGCGCCGGCCTGGACAAGCGCGACGGCGGCGTCGCTGCCGGGCGCGCGCTGCGCGATGCCTATTTCGCCCGCTGCTACCACCAGGCCTGCGACGCATGGTCGCCGCAGTGGGACCCGCGTGGCCTGGCCGCCGACACGCTGCTGGTCTACGACCTGGGCCTGGAACTGGCCAACAGCCGGCGCTGGCCGGCGTGGGACCAGGGCGCGGAGTTCGAGGCCGCGCGCGGGGCGAGCGACACCGCCAGGCGCTGACCGTAGGCATGCCGCGGCGCGTGCCTGCGCCTGCTCCGCGGTTGCGTCCACCCGGCGGAACGTGCGCCCGGCTGGCAGGCATCGCGCATGCACGCGGGCGCCTGCGGTTACGGCTCGCTCCACTGGCTGGCGTGCCGCCCGGCGCGGGTGCGCAGGCGCCAATGCGCATCCCGGAAAGTAGCGGCGTGGGCGACGCATGCCGGGGGCCGGCCCCGGCGGATACAGCATGCCGTTTTTCGGGCTGATCGGCGGCGTCGTGGTGCCCTAGAATCCGCATTCCCCGGATGGCGGTACCTGTCCCATGTCTGCGCCCCCCACCACATCGGCTGCTCCACGGAGCGGCCTTGTCGTACTGGCCCTGCTCCTCGTGTACGTGGTCTGGGGTTCGACCTATCTCGGCATCCACCTGGCGCTGGAAGGCGGCATGCCGCCGCTGTCGGTGATCTCCGGTACCCGCTTCGTGATCGCCGGCGGGGTGCTGTACGCGCTGCTGCGCTGGCGCGGCGTGCCCGCGCCGACGCGCGCGCAGTGGCCGACCCTGGCGGTGATGGGCTTCAGCCTGCTGTTCCTCGGCAACGGCATGGTGGTCATGGCCGAGCGCGACGTGTCCTCCGGGCTGGCCGCGGTGGCGGTGGCCTCGGTGCCGTTGTGGATGGCGCTGTTCTCCGCCTTCCGCGGACAGAAGGTGACCGCTGGCGAATGGCTGGGCATCGCGGTCGGTTTCGCCGGCGTGCTGTGGCTCAACGCCGGCAGCAGCCTGACCGCGACCCCGGCCGGGCTGGTGTTCCTGCTGGTGGCACCGCTGGGCTGGGCGGCCGGTTCGATCTGGTCGCGCGGGCGCGACCTGCCGTCGCCGTTCATGACCGCCGCCGCGCAGATGCTGTGCGGTGGCGCGATCCTGGTGGCGGCCGGGCTGCTGCGCGGCGAGCGCATGGACGGGCCGCCATCGCTGCAGGGCGTGCTGGCGGTGGGCTACCTGACCGTGTTCGGTTCGATCGTCGCCTTCACCGCCTACGTGTGGCTGCTGCACAACGTGCGCCCGGTGCTGGCCAGCAGCTATGCCTACGTCAACCCGGTGATCGCGGTGGCGCTGGGCGCGTGGATCGCGCACGAGCGCTTCAGTGCGGCGGACATCGGTGCGATGGCGGTGATCCTGGCCGGCGTCGTAGTCATCACCCTGGCCCGGCTGCGCCGCGCATGACGCCCGCGCACGAGCACCGCAACGGCCTGCTGGCGACCACCCTGGCGTTCGTCATCTGGGGGCTGTTCCCGCTGTACTGGCGGTTGCTGATCGAGGTGCCGTCGTTCCTGATCATCGCCCACCGGGTGATCTGGAGCGCGGTGCTGCTGGTCGGCGGCCTGGCCATCGTGCGTGGCTGGGGCTGGCTGCGCGAGGTGTGGGCCACGCCGCGGCGGTTCTGGCTGCTGGGCCTGTCGAGCCTGCTGATCGGCGCCAACTGGAGCCTGTACATCTGGGCGGTGAATGCCGGCCATGTGGTCGAGACCAGCCTGGGCTACTTCATCAACCCGCTGCTGAGCGTGGTGCTGGGCGTGGTGGTGCTGCGCGAGCGCCTGGGCCGCCTGCAATGGCTGGCGGTGGCGCTGGCGGCGCTGGGCGTGGCCTGGCTGACCTGGCAGAGCGGGCGCGCGCCGTGGATCGCCATCGGGTTGTCCATCACCTTCGGCCTGTACGGACTGCTGCGCAAACTGGTGGTGGTCGAGGCGGTGACCGGGCTGGGCGTGGAAAGCCTGTTCATGCTGGCGCCGGCGCTGGCCTTCGCGCTGTGGGCGGAGAACGGCCATGGCGGCGGCTTCATCTCCGGCTGGGGCTGGCGCAACGACGCGCTGCTGGTGCTGGCCGGCGTGGTCAGCGCGGTGCCACTAATCGCCTTCGCCTACGGCGTGCGCCGCATCCCGTTGTCGGTGGTCGGGCTGCTGCAGTACATCGGCCCGACGCTGCAGTTCCTGATCGGCGTGCTGGTCCTGCACGAACCGTTCGCGTCCTCGCAGCTGGTCGGCTTCGGGTTGATCTGGGCCGGGCTGGCGGTGTTCGCCGTCAACGGCGTGCGTGCGGCCGCGCGCTCACGAACCCGGGCGCCCGCCGCCTAGGCACTGCCGCCCGCCAGGTGGGCCGCGTCGGTGCCGGCGCTCATCGACGGCGCTCCGGCGTGAGCGCTGCCGCGTCCGCCCGGTGCGTCCACCCGGAGGCGGGCGCGGCGGGCAACGGACACGGCCCGCCATCGTTGCCGGCGCGCGCGAACCAGTCCTCGACCACGCCGGAGAGGCGATCCAGCCGCAGCGGCAGGGTCAGGTGGTCCTCGCCCGCCAGTTCCAGGTAGCGCGCGCGTGGCGCGGCGGCGGCCAGCGCGCGGCCCTGCGCCACCGGGATGTGGGCATCGTCGCGGCCGTGCAGCAGCAGCACGCAGGCCGGCACCTGCGCCAGCGCCTGGCCCACGTCCACGCGGTCCAGGTCGAGGCCGAGCCGGCGGTCGGCGGCGGCGATGGCCTCGTCCAGCCCGCTGCCGCCGTACTGCCAGCGCACCAGCGGCAGCGCCAGGTAGTCGCCCAGGCGCTCGGGCGGCCGCGACAGCATGTGCGGCACCATCGCGCGGATCGCCTGGCCGGCGTTGTCGAAGGACTCCATCGCCACCACGCTGCGCAGCCGCGGGCCGAGCTCGCGCGCGGCGAAGATGGCGGTGGCCGCGCCGTAGGACACGCCGAGCAGGTGCACCGGGCCGCTGATCTCGCCGCGGGCATCGAGCGCGCGCAGCGCGGCGGCCACATCCTGGCCCTCGCGCGTGCCGTAGCCGGACGGCGCCTGTCCGGAGCGGCCGTGGTTGCGCAGGTCCAGGGCGATGGTGCGGTAGCCGCCCTGCGCCAGCTGCAGCGCCCACGGCAGCAGCGAGCCGCCGTCCATCATCCAGCCATGCAGCAGGATCACCGTGCCGCGCGGTGCGGCCGGGGCCGCGCCCGCCGCCGGCGCACTGGCCTGCATCGAGAACTCGGGGAAGCGTTCGCCCTGGCCGAGGTAGCGGTAATGCAGGCGGTAGTCGCCCGGATCGAAAGCGAGCCAGTGCAGCGCCACGCCGCCGTCGCCGGGCACCTGGCCCTGGCGGTGCGGCAGGCGCGCGAGCAGGGCATCGATGCGCGCGCTGGGCACCATCGGCGAGGTGCCGCCGGGCGCGGCCAGGCGCGCGCTGAGCGACAGCGGCGGCATCGGCGAAGACAGGGCGAAGCCGGCCAGCATCACGCAGACGCCGGCCAGCGCCAGCGAACGCAGCATGGCGGAGATCCGAAATAGGGGAGGACGCCACGGTAGCGGCTGCGCCGCGGCGGCTCTACCGCGCGGCGATGACAAATGCATGACCGTTGTGTGGTGTTTGGTTTCGCGCCGCGCCGGGCGGGCCGGGCGCCGGAAAAGGCAAAGGCACCTTGCGGTGCCTTTGCCGGTTGCAACGGGTCGGGATCCGGGGATCAGAAGCGCTGCTGGTACTTCATGTACATGAAGCGGCCGATGTCGAAGCCGCCGTAGTAGGTGAAGCTGCTGTTGGGCTGGCTGTACATCACCGGGCCGACGTGCTTGAAGACGTTGTTCACGCCCAGCGACACGGTGCCGTTCCACGGCAGGCTGTAGCGCACCTGCAGGTCATGGAAGGTGTTGGCGCCGACCTTGCGGCTGGGCTGCACGTCGGTGTACGCGGAACGGAAGTCGGGCAGGTTGCACTCCGGGCCGCCATCCAGGTCGTAGGAGCACTTCTCCTTCATGCCCGAGTAGTAGCGCGTGGTCCAGCCGATGCCGAGGTCGCCGTACTGCCAGTCGAGGCTGAGGTTGGAGCGCACGCGGAAGTTGCCGCCCCAGCCGGTGAACTCCTCGACCGGGGTGCTGTCCACGTTGTCGCTCTTGCGCGACAGGTAGTCGACGTAGGTGGTGTTCCAGCTCAGCGCGAAGCGGCCGATGGCCAGTTCCGGCAGGCGGTAGCGCACGCCGAGGTCATAGCCGGCGGTTTCCTGGTAGCCGGCATTGTTGAGCGAGCGGTTCATGCCGCTGACCTGGCCCTTGTTGCTGCCGGAGGTGTAGCGGGTGAAGCGCGAGCATGCCGAGGCGATGCCCTGCACGTAGCACTGGTTGAGGATGTCGGTGGCCGACTCGCCGACGATGACGTTGTCGATGCGGATCTTCCACCAGTCCAGGCTCAGGTCCAGGCCGCCGACGAAGTCCGGGCTGTAGACCACGCCCACGGTCCAGGTCTTGGCGGTCTCGGGCTTCAGGTCCGGGTTGGAGCCGGAGGTGAAGTCGGTCACCGCCTGCACGCCGGAGGTGCTGGCCAGTTCGCCGTCGCCGGTCTTCTGGCGGAAGCCGCCGCCCAGGCCGGCGGCGGTGCAGCGCGCGGCCACTTCGGCATTGCGCGCGGCGGCGCCGAACGCGCGGTCGCACGGGTCGGTGATGCGGTCGCGGGTGGTCACCGTGCCGCCGTACAGGTCATCCACGGTGGGCGCGCGGAAGCCGGTGCCGTAGGTGGCGCGGACCAGCAGGTCGTCGACCGGCTTCCACTTCAGGCCGAACTTGCCGTTGGTGGTGCCGCCGAAGTTGTCGTAGTCCGAGTAGCGCCCGGCCACGTCCAGCGACAGCTCGCGCGCGAACGGCAGGTCGGCCAGCAGCGGCACCTGCAGTTCCAGGTAGACCTCGTCCAGCGTGTAGTCGCCACGGGTCGGCTGGCCGCTGGTGCCGGCGATCTCGCCGTTCTGCACCATCAGGTCCGGGGTGTAGCTGGCTTCCTCGCTGCGGTGCTCCACGCCCATCGCGGCCATGATGTCGCCGGCCGGCAGGCTGAACAGCGAGCCGGAGAGGTTGGCGCTGACCACCTTGGTGGTGCTCTGGATGTCATCGACGAAGCTGCGGAACAGGTAGTCGCGCACGGCCGGGTCGCCGCTGAGCGAGCCGGGGCTGTTGCTGCCCATCGGCGCCAGCGGGTTCCACGGCACGCAGCCCTGGATCACGTTGTCCGGGGTGCCGCAGCGGGCCACGCCGTTGGCATCGATGAAGGAGGCGCCCACCGCCTTGTTGACGTTGGGCTGGTACATGCTCTGCAGCGTGCGGCGCTCGCCCTCGTTGCGGTTGAACATGTAGCCCACGTTCCAGTCCCAGAAGCGCGAACCGGTCTCGAAGCTGCCTTCCAGGCCGACGCTGGCGCGCTTGGTGGTCAGGCTGTTGTTGGTCGCGCGCGGGAACTCCTCGGTGCGGTGCGAGAACAGCACGTCCTTGCCCCAGTGGTTGAACGCACTGTCCTTGGACAGCATAGCGCGGGCGCCGCTGGCGGCCTGTGCCGAGGACACCGAGTACGGGTAGCCGGCCAGTTGCTTGACCGACTCGCGCTCGCTGTACAGCACGTCGGCGACCACGCGCAGGTCGTCGCTGATCTGGAAGCCGCCGTTGGCGAACGCCGAGCGGCGCTCCAGGCCCGACAGCAGCGTCATGTTGGTCTTGGTGTTGGCGTAGGCCGAGCGGTCGAGCGGCTTGAAGTCCTCCACCTTGGACGGGTCGCCACCGGGGCCGACGCTGAGCACCTTGCCATCGACCGTGACCGAACCCCAGGCGGTGGTGCCGTTGAGGCCGTCGGTCGGGTGGTAGGGGCCGTTCGGATAGGCGGTGAACTCGCGTGCGCCGCCCAGCACCGGGTCTTCCTTCACCTTCTCGGCGCCGATGGTGACCCAGCCGCGCGCGAACGTCTTGCCCCAGGTGGCGCTGTAGGAACGCTTCTGGCCGTCGCCTTCGCCGTACTGGCCGACATAGGCGTTGGCCTGGCCGCCGTCGAAGTTCTTGCGGGTGATGATGTTGACCACGCCGGCGATGGCGTCCGAGCCGTACAGCGCCGAGGCGCCGTCGGTCAGCACTTCAACGCGCTCGACGATCGCCGACGGGATCGAACCCACGTCGGAGTAGCCACCGGCGCTCACGCCCATGCGGCGGCCGTCGACCAGCACCAGGCTGCGCTCCGGGCCGAGGTTGCGCAGGCTGACGAACATGCCGCCGTAATCGCGCGCCGAGGACAGCGCCGAGGCGCGGCTCAGCGCCGGCGCGCCGGCCGCGGTGACGTCCTGCAGGATGTCGGCGACGTTGACGTAGCCCTTCTTCTCGATCTCGGCGCGGCTCAGCGCGATGACCGGCTTGGCGGTCTCGACGCTGGCCTGGCGGATGCGCGAGCCGGTGATCTCGACGCGGTCCAGGGTGGTGGTGCCGTCATTGCCGGACTGCGCCAAGGCGGGGGCGCTGCATGCGTTGGCCAGGGCCAGCGCGATGGCGGAGCGAAGCGGGGTCGACTTCAGGTACATCGGTTTTCCTTTACTGACTACGAAAAAAAGCGCCCGGGAAGGGCGCCCTGAACAGATGCGATCACCGTTGGGGGAGGGACGCGGCATCCGTGCCATGCAGCTGCGCTGCCCGCCGGGCTTCCAGCGGGCGCGCATCATGGACCAAACGGATCGATGCGTGAAGAGGCAAACTCCGCCATTGCCGGCCGATCGCCGTAGTCGCCAAAGGGGCGGCGCGCGCACGCGCCGCCACCGTGGCCGTCAGGTCTCGCGCAGCGCGGTGGTGATCGGCAGCCGCGCCGCGCGCAACGCCGGGAACAGGCCGCCGACCAGGCCGATGCCCAGTGCCCACTTCAGCCCGCTCCACAGCAGCTCGGGCGAGACGTGGAACTTGAACACCACCGCGCTGAAATTGCTGCCGATGGTGGACACGCTGTAGCCGTTGAACACCAGCCACGCCACCGCGCAGCCGAGCAGGCCGCCGACCAGCGCCAGCAGCATGGTCTCGAGCATCACCGCTGTCACCACCGGCAGGCCGCGGAAGCCGATCGCGCGCATGGTGGCGATCTCGCGGGCACGGGTGGCCACGGCCGCGTACATGGTGTTGAGCGCGCCGAACACCGCGCCGATGGCCATGATCGCGCCGATCACCTTGCCGAGGATGCTGATCAGCGTGTTCAACCCGCCGCCCTGCTTGCGGTAGTAGGCGCGGGTGGTCTCCACGTCCAGCTTCAGCCGCGGGTCGGCCGCCACCGCCGCCTTGAACTGCTCGAAGCCGGGCTTGCCCTCGGTACGCACGCTGATCGACTGGTAGGCGCCACGCTGGTAGGTAGTGGCCAGGGTCTGCACGTCGGTCCACAGCTCCGAATCGTGCGCGTCGCCGGAGGCGAACACGCCCACCACCGTCCACGCCTGGTTGCCCAGGGTGAGGGTCTTGCCCACTTCCATGTCACGGAACTGGCCCTGCGCGCCCTCGCCGACCACGATCTCGCGCAGGCCCGGCTTGAACGGGCGGCCCTTCACGATCCTGACTTTGTCGTGCACCGCCCAGCCCATGTCGCCGACGCCGCGGAACTGTGCGTTGACGTCGGTGCCGTCGGCACGCGAGACCAGGCTGACCACCTGCGACAGCTCGGCCGACAGCAGCGGCCGCCCCTGCGCGTCGCGCGCCACCCCGGCAGCGTGCCCAGCAGCGGCACCTGGTCGCGGGTGATGACTGAGTTGGTCTCGGCCTGCGAGCCGCCGCGCAGCACGATCGCGGTGGTGTCATCGCCCGTGCTGTTGAGCGTGGCCTGGAAGCCTTCGCCCATCGCCAGCATCGCCACCAGCACCCCGACCACGCCGGCGATGCCGACCACGATCACCGACGACGCGCCCCAGCGCTGCGGCAGGCTGGAAATGCCGATGCGGGTGGCGGCCAGCGCCAGCCGCCCGCTGCGGGTGAGCGGCAGCCACAATGCGATGGCGACCGCCACGGCCAGCACGCCGACCCAGGGCAGGGTGATCCAGATGCCCAGGCCAATGGCGAGCACCAGCACCACCAGTGCGTTTGCAATGAACTTCTTCATGGCTCTCTCCTCAGCGCCCGGCCAGTGCGTCGACGATCTTCAGCCGCTTGGCGCGCAGCGCCGGCAGCACGCCCACCACCAGGCCGATCAGCACGATCAGCCCCAGACCCATGAACCAGGTCTGCAGTGGTACCTGCGGCGGCAGCATGCCCATGGTCTTGGGGGCCATCAGCGGCAGTGCCAGCGCCGCCAGGCTAAGACCGAGGGCGCCGCCCAGGCCGACCAGCAGCACCGATTCGACCATCACCAGCATCAGCACGGTGCCGTCCTTGAAGCCCAGCGTCTTGAGCGTGGCCAGCTCCGGGATGCGCTCGCGCACCGCCTGCGCCATGGTGTTGCCGGTCAACAGCAGCAGGGTGAAGAACACCGCGCCCATGATCGAGGTGACGATCATGCCGATGTCGGCGAACTGCTTGATGAAGGCCTGCTGGAACGCCGACTCGGTCTGGCTCTTGGTCTCGTGGTCGGAATTGGCCGAGATCGCGTCGATCGCCTGGGCCACGCGCGAGGCGTGGTCGGCATTGTCCAGCGTGACCGTGTACCAGCTCACCTGGTTCTTGATGTAGTCGTTGGATTCGTCGAAGTACTTCCAGTTCATCATCAACTGGCGCTCGTCGTTGGCGGCGGTGGCGGTGTTCTTCGAGTGGAAAACGCCCACCAGCTGCAACGGCCAGTCGTTGCTGCCGCCACGCGGGAAGATCGTGGCCTGCAGCGGGATGGTGTCGCCGATCTTCCAGCCGAACTGATTGGCCAGCGTCGCGCCGACGATGGCACCGGTGCGGGTGTTGTGGAACGCGTCCAGCTGCTCCTTCGGGATCTCGAACTCACGGTAGACGTCGAAATAGTTGGGCGCCACCGAGAAGTTGGGGAAGAAGTTCTTCGGGTCCTGGTAGATGCCGCCGAACCACATGCCGTAGGTGACGTCGCGCACGCCCTGTACCTGGCGGATCTGTGATTCCAGGCGGATCGGCAACGACTGGGTGATCGACAGCCGCGAGGCGACGACCAGGCGGTTGGCGCCGGCCACGCTGCTGCCGCCGCTGCTGAAGGCCACGCGGACCGAATCGAGCATGCCGAACAGCAGGAATGCGGTGACCACCGACAGCAGCGTGAACAGGGTGCGGGTGCGGCTGCGGAACAGCTGCGCCCAGATCAGCGAGAAGTACTTCATGGCCTGCCCTCCTGCGCGCCGTGGCGCGGGCGGCGGTGCGCCGAAGCGCAGCGATCGTGTCGAATGTTCATGGCCGGCTCCTTCAGTGCACCGGGGCGTCGACCAGCTCGCCCTTGTCCAGATGCACGGTGTGGGTGGCGTACTCGGCCGCCTTCGGGTCATGGGTGACCATGATGATGGTCTTGCCGTGCTCGCGGTTGAGCAGCTGCAGCAGGCCCAGCACCTCCTCGGCACTCTGCCGGTCGAGGTCGCCGGTGGGCTCGTCGCAGATCAGGAACATCGGGTCGGAGACGATGGCGCGGGCGATGGCCACGCGCTGCTGCTGGCCGCCGGACAGCTCGTTGGGGCGATGGTCGCGGCGGTCGGCCAGGCCGACCAGGGCCAGCGCGATCTGCGCGCGGCGCCTGCGTTCGCCGGCCGACAGGTTGGTCAGCAGCAGCGGCAGCTCCACGTTCTTCTGCGCGGTGAGCATCGGCATCAGGTTGTAGAACTGGAACACGAAGCCAACGTGGTGGCTGCGCCAGGTCGAAAGCTGGCCGGCGCCGAGCTGGTCGATGCGCTGGCCTTCGATGGCGATCTCGCCGCCGCTGGGCGTGTCCAGTCCGCCGATCAGGTTGAGCAGTGTGGTCTTGCCCGAACCGGACGGACCCATCAGCGCGACGAAGTCGCCGCGGTCGATGTCCAGGTCGATGCCGTGCAGCACCTGCACCTTCTCGGGGCCGCGCTGGTAGGTCTTGGTGATGTTGCGGAGGGTGACGAGGGCGGTCATGGGTGGTCCTCTGCGGGTAATGCGGTGGGTGGCGCTGCCGCGCCGTTCTGCTTTTTTCTCCCGCGTGGGCGGGAGCGGTGAATGGGGCGATGCTTGGGCGGTTGCGGTTGCGGTTGCGGTTGCGGTTGCGGTTGCTTTTGCAGTTTTCTTTTGACTTCTTCAGGCCGTAGAGCGGGCCGTCCCCCTGGCCCGCGAGGAGCGCAGGGAACCGGCGGGCGCAGCCCGGCGGGCCCCAAAGGAGGAGCGAAAGCTCCTGATCCTGCTTGAGCCGTTGCTTGGGGCTTTGCTTTGGAAAGAAACAACAACCCAAGCGAGAGCTTGAAAGCAGGGCTGTCACTCCTGCTTCGCAGGAGCGAGTCACTTCTCTTTGCTCGTGCAAAGAGAAGTAACCAAGAGAAAGCACGCCCTGCCTACGCGCCCGACGCGCTACGCGCGCCGGGTCCACTCCGACGGCGGGATTTTTCGACGAGACATCCCTGTCTCGTCGAAAAACGACGTGCATCCATGCACGTCGCCCTTCGGGTTTTTCCCGCCGGCTCCGTCGCTGCGGAAGGGGGCCGGAAATCAAAAGCGAGAGCAGAGTCACGAGCAACAGCAACAGCAACAGCAACCGCGGAGATCAGTTTTCAGGCCCCTCGCCCTCCGGGGGAGAAGGCGCGGGCTGCGTGCCACTGGCGCGTGTCCTGGAGCGGGGCTTGCGGTGAGGGGCGATGGAGCCCGGACGGATCAGCCACCCCCGGCGCCGTGCGTCCTCATCCGCCATCCGGGCACCTTCTCCCCCGGGAGAAGGGCGCCCGGTCATTGCGCCGCGTCGCTGGCCAGTGCCACCTTGTCGCCGTCCTTCAGTGTCGGCGGCGGGTTCACCACCACCGTCTGTCCCGCCGACAGGCCCGACAGCACCTGCCGGTCCTTGCCCATTTCCATGCCGGTCTTCAGCGCCTGCGCCTGCACCGTGTCGTCGCCGCCGACCACGAACGCCACCGTGTCCTGCCCGCGCTGCACGATCGCCGTCGCCGGCACGCGCACGCCCTCGGGCTTCTTCTCACCGGCGGCCGCCGGCTTTTCCAGGAAGCTCACCCGCACGCCCATCTCCGGCACGATGCGCGGGTCCTTCACCTTCAGCGCCACGCGCACCTTGACCGTGGCCTTGCCGCGGTCGGCGGTGGGGATGATGGCGATCACTTCGGCCGGGATCTTCCAGTCCGGGTAGGCGTTGAGCACGGCTTCGACCGGCATCTTCGGCTGCACGCGGCCGATGTAGGCCTCGCCCACCTCGACTTCGATCTCCAGCGAATCCATGTCGACGATGGTGCCGATGCCGGTGCGGGTGAAGCCGCCGCCGGCCGACAGCGGCGAGACGATCTCGCCCGGCTGCGCGGCCTTGGCGGTGACCACGCCGGCGAACGGCGCGCGCACCACGTTGTTGTCCACGCCCAGGTCGGCGATGGCCAGCGCGTCGCGGGCGACGGTGGCGTTGTGGCGGGCGGTGGCCAGCTGCGCGCGCAGGCTGTCGCGCTGGGCCACGGACTGGTCGTACTGCGAGCGCGACACCAGCTGCCGGCCGACCAGCTGCTGCAGGCGCTGGGCGTCGGCCTCGGCCTGGCGCAACTGCGCCTGCAGGCCTTCGACCTGGCTGCGCGCGGCGTCGAGCTGGGCGGCGTTGAGCGCGCGCTGCGCGTTGGCGTCGATCGGGTCGAGGGTGGCCATGACCTGGCCCTCCTCCACGCGCATGCCTTCTTCGATCATCACCTCGCGCACCTTGCCGGTGATCTTGGCCGACACGGTGGCCATGCGCCGCGCCACCACGTAGCCGCTGGCGTCGAGCACCGAGGCACTGGCGCTGTCCTGGCCGATGGCGACCACCGCTGCGGTCTCCACCACCACCGGCTTGCCACGGCTGAAGAAAATGCCGGCGACGACCGCGAGCACCAGCAGCGCCAGCAGCCCCAGCACCCACCACAGCCAGCGGCGCGGGGCGGCGGGGCCGGTCGGCGGCGGCGCCGAGCGGTCGATGCGGAGTTCCTTGAGCAGGTCGGCGGAGGTGTTCATCGGTACCGGAACGGGAGGCGGGAAGAAGTGACGGAAGGTAACCCAAACCGGCGCTGGCGGGCGGCCGGTGGCGGGGACCGATTCTAGGTGGCGCGCCTGCAGCGCGCAGGTGACGGGTGTCACCCGCCTGGCCTGACCGCCGCCACTGCGCGCCGGCGGCGCGGCTGGATACCGTGGCGCCATCGATCAGCGGAGGTGGGTGGATGGACACGAGGGGGCAAGTACTGGCGAGCCTGCGCGGGGTGCGCAAGCGCTATGGCGCGCTGCAGGCGCTCGATGGCGTGGACCTGGACCTGCATGCCGGGCAGGTGCTGGCCTTGCTTGGGCCCAACGGCGCCGGCAAGACCACCACCATCGGCCTGCTGCTGGGCCTGCTGCGCGCCGACGCCGGCCAGGTGCGCCTGTTCGGGCGGGACCCGCAGCAGGTGGGGTCACGTCGCGGCATCGGCGTGATGCTGCAGGACGCGGCCCTGCCGCCGACGCTGAAGGTCGGCGAGCTGCTGCGGCTGACTGCCAGCTACTACCCGGCGCCGCGGCCGCTGGCCGGGAGCGCGGCGCTGGCCGGGATCGAGGATCTGCTCGGGCGGCCCTACGGCAAGCTGTCCGGCGGCCAGCAGCGGCGCGTGCAGTTCGCCATCGCGTTGTGCGGGCGCCCGCGGCTGCTGTTCCTGGACGAGCCCACGGTGGGCCTGGACCTGCCGGCGCGGCAGCGGCTGTGGGCCGCCGTGCGCACGCTGGCCGGCGAAGGCGTGGGCGTGGTGTTGACCACGCATTATCTGGAGGAGGCCGGGCACCTGGCCGACCGCGTCTGCGTGCTCATGCGCGGGCGCATCGTCAGCGACGGCAGCGTCGACGCGCTGCGCGCCCGGGTACAGACGCGCCGCATCCGCTGCCGGTCCACGCTCGCGGCCAGCGCCGTGGCCGGCTGGCCCGGCGTACGCCAGGTCGATCACGATGGCACCTGGCTGCAGGTCTCCAGCGACCAGGTGGAAACCGTGGTGCGGCGCCTGCTCGAGGCCGATCCGGCACTGGCCGGCCTGGAAGTGCAGGCCGCCGGCCTGGACGAGGCGTTCTGCGACCTGACCCGCGACGACCGCGTCGCCTGCTCCGTTCTGCGCGAGGCCGCCTGATGGACACCCTGCCTGCCTGTTCCGCCGTCCAGCCGCCGATGCCGCGCGGCCGCGTGGTTGCCGCCTACCTGCAGGAGACGCGCGCCGAATGCCTGCGTTACCTGCGCAGCCCGTCGTTCCTGCTGCCGACGCTGCTGTTCCCGGCGGTGTTCTTCGTGATGTTCGCGGTGGTGCTGGGCGGCCGCGGCGCGGCCGAGGCGCCGCGCTTCCTGCTGGCGTCGTATTCCACTTTCGGGGTGATGGCGCCGGGCCTGTTCGGCTTCGGCATGTCGCTGGCGCTGGAGCGCGACAACGGCCTGCTCACCCTCAAGCGCGCGCTGCCGATGCCGCCGGCCGCCTACCTGCTCGGCAAGACCGCGATGGCGATGCTGATGGCGGCGCTGATCACCTGCCTGCTGCAGGCGCTGGGGCTGACCCTGGCGCACGTGCAGCTGCAGGCGGCGCAGATGCTGCGGCTGGCGCTGGTCTGCATCCTCGGCGCGGTGCCGTTCTGCGCGCTGGGGCTGTTGCTGGGCACCCTGGTCAAGGGCCAGGGCGCGCCGGCCATGGTCAACCTGCTGTACCTGCCCATGGCGTTCCTGTCCGGGTTGTGGTTCCCGTTGCAGATGCTGCCGCCGCTGCTGCGCGCGCAGGCGCCGCTGTGGCCCAGCTACCACCTCAACGCGCTGGCGCAGTCGGCGCTGGGCCTGGGCACCGGCGGCGCCGGACCGCACGTGCTGTGGCTGGCCGGGTTCACCGCCGTGGTCTTGGCGCTGGCCGTGCACCGCCTGCGCCGCCATGGCTGATGGCATCATCGACGCCTGCGCGACAGGAACCGCCTCGTGAACCACCGCCATATCCCCGCCTGGCTGACGCCCGCCCCCGATTCGGTGGTGGCCGACAACCTCAAGCTCGGCAAATGGCCGTGGATCGACGCGGTGCACCTGCTGTGGACGGTGTGGGTGTTCCTCACGCCGATGTTCGGCGGCGGCTTCACCCTGCGCTGGGTGCTGATCACGCTGTGGTCGTACCCGCTGTTCCTGGTGCTGTTCGTGATGACCCTGGTGGCGTCGCGGCGCAACGCACCGCTGTTCGCGCTGGCGATGATCGTGCTGTCCATGGCGCTGCTGCGCAGCTATCCGTCGGGCATGAACTACTTCGTGTTCGGCTGCGTGATGCTGCGCTCCAACCGCTGCATCAGCGTGCGCCGCTACCTGCTGGAGCTGGCGCTGCTCAACACCGGCTTCGTCGCGCTGGCCGCGTGGATCGGTTACCCGTGGCAGGTCGTCGCCTGGATCCCGGCCTTGACCGTGATCATCGGCCTGATCGTCAACGTCGAGCGCGCCAGCAGCGAGAAGGACGCCGCGCTGCGGCTGTCGCACGAGGAGGTGCGCCGGCTGGCGGCCACCGCCGAGCGCGAGCGCATCGGCCGCGACCTGCACGACCTGCTCGGGCACACGCTGTCGCTGATCACGCTGAAAATGGAGCTGTCGCGCAAGCTGTTCGAGCGCGACCCGGCGCGTTCGCGGCGTGAGCTGGCCGAGGCCGAGCAGATCGCGCGCGACGCGCTGGCGCAGGTGCGCAGCGCCGTCACCGGCTTCCGCGCCGCCGACATGGCCGCCGAGCTGGCCTCGGCGCACCTGCTGCTGGAGTCCTCGCGGGTGCACCTGCGGCACACACCCCCACCGCCCATGCCGGCCTGGATCGAATGCGGGCTGGCCATGGTGCTGCGCGAAGCGGTCACCAACATCGCCCGCCACGCGCAGGCCAGCGAGGCGCTGATCGCGCTGCGGGTGGAGGACGGGGCGGTGGTGCTGGAGGTGGCCGATGACGGCCGCGGCGGCGTATCCGCCAACGGCAACGGCCTGGCCGGCATGCGCGAACGGGTGGCGGCACTGGGCGGCAGCCTGCGCATCGACTCGCCGCGCGGCGGCGGCACGCGGCTGGCGGTAACCGTGCCGCTCGGCGAACCGGGCGCCGCCCCCGGCACCGCGCCCGAGGCACCCACACCGGCAATGGAGGCGCGCGCATGATCCGCATCCTGCTGGCCGAAGACCAGGCCATGGTGCGCGGCGCCTTGTCGGCGCTGCTGAACCTGGAACTGGACATCGAGGTGGTGGGCACCGCGGCCGACGGCGAGGCGGCGTGGCGCGAGCTGCAGCGGCTGGCCCCGGACGTGCTGGTCACCGATATCGAGATGCCGGGGCTGACCGGGCTGGAGCTGGCCCAGCGTGTGCAGCGCCATGGGCTGGCGGCGAAAGTGGTGATCGTCACCACCTTCGCCCGCGGCGGCTTCCTGCGCCGCGCCCTGGACGCCGGGGTGCAGGGCTACCTGCTGAAGGACGCACCGGCGGAAAAGCTGGCCGAGGCCCTGCGCCAGGTGCACCGCGGCGGCCGCGCCATCGATCCGCAACTGGCGGTGGAAGCCTGGTCCGAGGCCGACCCGCTCAACGACCGCGAGCGCCAGGTGCTGCGGCTGGCGGGCGAGGGCCGCTCGGCCAACGAGATCGCCGAACAGCTCGGGCTGTCGCACGGCACCGTGCGCAATTACCTGTCCGACTGCATCGGCAAGCTGGGCGTGGCCAATCGCATCGAGGCGCACCGGCTGGCACGGCAGAAGGGCTGGTTGTAGTCGGGATCCGCCGCCACCGGTCGCCAGGTGGCGATACCTGAGGCGGCGGCAGCGCGAGGCTTTCCGCGGCGCCGCGCGGTGTGGACGCCCACGCCGCGCGGGGGAACCTCAGTCCCTGCCGCGGGCCATCGCCTGGAACACGCCGTCGCGGCGCACCCACAGGTGGAACAGCGCCGCGCCGACGTGCGCCAGCACCGTGGCGAACAGCGCATAGGCCAGCACGCCGTGGGCAGCGCGCAGCGCCGCGTACAGCGCCGGCGTATGCGGCATGATCGCCGGCAGGTGCACGCCGCCCCACAGCACGATGGGATAGCCGCCGGCCGACAGCATGGCCCAGCCGATCAGCGGCATCGCCAGCATCAGCGCGTACAGCACCGCGTGCGAGGCCCTGGCCGCCAGTGCCTGCCATGGCGGCAGGTCCGCCGGCAGCGGTGGCGGGCGGTGGCGCAGCCGGTTGTACAGGCGCAGCAGCGCCAGCACGCCGATGGCGATGCCCAGCGGGCGGTGCAGGTCGATCAGCAGCGGCCGCAGGTGCAGCGAAGCGACCATGCTCACGCCGATGAACAGCATGGCCACGATCATCAGCGCCATGGACCAGTGCAGCACCCGCGCCAGCAGGTTGAAATGGCCGTTGCCGGTGCTCATCGCGTGGCCTCCCGCGGCTGCGCCGGGGCGCCGGCGGCGCGTTCGCGCTCGCGGCGGTTGAACGACTGCGAATAGATCGCCGAGCGTGCCGCCAGCACCGGGTCATCGCTGCCGCGCATGCCGGTGGGCAGGATCAGCGGGTCGAAGTTCAGTTCGCCGCAGGCGCCCTGTTCCTGCGACTGCATGTGCTCCAGGCTGAGTACGCCGGCCATCACTTCCGGACGCGACGCCGGCCACGGCACCGAGGGATCGTCGACCGCATCGCCGGGGCCGGCGAGGCTGACCACCAGGTTCCAGCGCAGCGGACCGGCCGCCAGCCGGCGCTGCAGGTCCTGGCTGAGGAAATCCGCGTCCGCGTGCTTGCGCGCCTGTGCGTCGAGCTCGACCACCGGCGCCTGCGGCTGCCAGCGCCAGCGCACAGCACGCGCCTGGCCCTGCGCATTGGTGAACCAGAAGCTGTTGATGCCGTTGAACGTGGTGTTGGCCCAGCTGTCGGTCCACGGCGCGGTCCGCGCCCACTGCTGGAACGCCTGCGCGCTGGGGTATTTCGCCAGCACCGCGGCCATTTTCGCCGGGTCCGGCTTGCCGGTGGCCGGATCCGGCACCTGCGCACGGGTCTGTTCGTAGAAGGCCTCGGGCGTGGGCACCGCGAAGAACGGGAAACTGTTCATCGCCATCCGCCATTCCTGGCCATCGTCGCTGGCCAGGCGCAGGGCGATGCTGCGCACCCGCGCATTGCCGTCGGCGCCATGCGGATCGCCGCCGCCGATCGACAGCCGGCCGAGCACCGGCACCCGCGGCTGCGTGAACACGCGCGCCCGCGACAGCGACGGCGCCTGCGCGCTGGGTTCGAACCAGCCGCTCACGCACACGCCCTTGCTGTGCGCGCGGCGGAAGCCGGGATGGGCCGCGCCGGTCGCCTCGATGGTGTCGGTGAAACGCTGCGCGGTCAGCCGTTCGCGGCCGATCCAGCCGGCCAGCCAGGCAAAGGTCAGCGCGGCGGCACCCAGGATCAGCGCGATCAGCGCGATCCAGGGCAAGGCGGTGTGGCGGCCGGGCGGCTGTGGATCCTGGCCTGCAGGGGTAGGGGGGAGCAGTGGCATGTCGCGGTCCTGCCTGGGTCGAGCATGGGAAGGGCCCGCACATCGTCGCAGAACCGGGCAGCCGGAAAAATTCAATTTTTCGTCAGATATTCCCCGCCCCGGGCAGCGCCGGCCGGACCGCTCCGGCCGGCAGTGCCGGCATCAGCCGTAGCGGGCCTTGAGCATCGCCCACGCCGAGCGCAGCGCCAGCGCCTCGCCGCCGGCCGGGCGGCCCGGGCGGTCGCTGTCGTTCCAGGCGTAGACGTCCAGGTGCGCCCATGCGCGGCCTTCGTCGACGAAGCGCTCCAGGTACAGCGCCGCGGTGACGCTGCCGGCCATGCGCGAGCCGGCGTTGGCCATGTCGGCGATGCCACTGTTGAGGTAGCGCTGGTACGGCCGCCACAACGGCATGCGCCACACCGGGTCGCGGGTCTGCTCGCCGGCCTCCAGCCACTGCCGGGCGAGCGTGTCGTCGTTGGCGAACAGCGCCGGCAGGTCCGGGCCCAGGGCGATGCGCGCGGCACCGGTCAGGGTGGCGAAATCGATGATCGCGTCGGGCTGCATCTCGCTGGCGTAGGCCAGCGCGTCGCACAGGATCAGGCGGCCCTCGGCATCGGTGTTGTCGATCTCCACGGTGATGCCCTTGCGCGTGGTGATCACTTCGCCCGGGCGGAACGCATCGGGGCCGACCGCGTTCTCCACCGCCGGCACCACCAGGGTCAGCCGCACCGGCAGCTTCTGCGCCATCACCAGCCCGGCCAGCGCCAGCGCATGGGCGGCGCCGCCCATGTCCTTCTTCATGTTGCGCATGCCATCGGCCGGCTTCAGGTCCAGCCCGCCGGTGTCGAAGCACACGCCCTTGCCGACCAGCGCCAGGTGCGGCGCGGTGTCCTGGCCCCAGCGCAGCACGATCAGCCGCGGCGCGCGGTGCGAGGCGCGGCCGACCGCGTGGATGGTGGGGAAATTCATCTCCAGCAGTTCGTCGCCGGCGATCACTTCCAGCGTGCCGCCGTGGGCGTCGGCCAGCGCGCGCGCGGCGTCTTCCAGGTGCTGCGGGCCCATGTCCTCGGTCGGGGTGTTGACCCAGTCGCGCACGCGCAGGCACGCGGCGAGCACGTCCTGTACCTCCGCCGACGGCGTGGCCAGCAGTTGCGCCGGTTGCCGTGCCGGCTTGCGGTAGCGGGCAAAGCGGTAGCTGCCCAGGCCCCAGCCCAGGTGCAGGTTGGAAAGCCCGGCGGCATCGAGCGCGCTGGCCAGCTGCCAGCGGCTGCCGGCCGGCAGTGCGAACGGGGCGTGCGCGTAGGCATGGGCATCGGCGCGGTCGCCGACGCCCAGCACCGCGCCGGCCAGTCCGTCGTCGCCGGGCAGCAGCGCCACGCTGCCCGGCGCGGCAGTGAACTGCTGGCTCTTCAGCCACGCCTGCGTGGCGGCCGGCTGGGCGTCCAGCCACGCAGCGAACGACGCCTTGTCGAGCACGTGCAGCGGCAGGGCGTTGTTGGCATCGGAGGTGAAACCAATGGATGGCGAAGCAGACATGGGGGTCATTCCTGGTAATGGGGGGCGGTGGCGCGTGATGGCCGGCCGCCCGTTGTCATGATGCCGTTCCGATACGTGGAAGCAGCCAGTAGAGGGCGGCGCAGTTCAGCACCGCGCTGGTCCAGAAGCCGAGCTGGAAGCCGATCTTGCGGGTCTTGTGGCGGAATGCCTGCTGCGCCAGCAGGCCGCCCGGCCAGCCGCACAGCAGGTCGAAGGCGTGCAGGGTGCTTTCGCGCGTGCGCCATTGGCCGTTGCCGGCGGCGTTCTTGTCCCGGGCATAGGCGAAGAACGACACCGTGCCCATCGCCATATAGGCCAGCGTTACCGGCAGCGGCCAGAGCCGCAGCGCGCCGCCGGCGGCCAGCGCGATGAGCGCACAGGCAAGAATGCAACGCTGCACGGCGTCGATCGGCGCGGCCGCGGCACGCCGCTGGCGGGCGGTGGTCTTCGCCGCCACGCGCCGCTGCGCCCGGGTACGCATCACCGCGGCATTGACCAGCGTGACGTCCACCGCGTTCAAACGGCCGCGCGCATCACGCTCGCAGTCGTAGCGGATGAGGTCGCCATCGGCGGGGCGGCGCCCGGCCCCTGCAATCGCCTTGATGTGGACGAAGGCGCGCGCCGCGTCGCCGGCACCGGCCTGCGATTGCAGCGGGCGCACGAAGCCATGGCCCTTGCCGTCGTTCCAGTGCTCGATGCGGCCCAGTTGCGACATGACCTCACTCCTGCGCGTCCAGCCAGTCGGCCAGCCCGGTGAGGGTGTCGAACTGCAGGTCCGGTTGCAGGCCGGCGTGGGTCCAAGGGTGCGATTCGCGGTTGATCCAGCAGCCGCGCAGGCCCGCGCGGATGGCCCCGGCCACGTCCATCTCGGCGTGGTCGCCGACGTGCAGGACATGGGTGCGCTCGACACCCAGCCGGGCGCAGGCGGCGTGGAAGATGCCCGGGTCCGGTTTGGCCGCGCCGAACTCGCGCGAGCCCAGCTGGAACGCGAACAGGTCGCCGATGCCGATGCGCTGCAGGTCGGCGTTGCCATTGCTGACCGCGGCCACCGGCACGCGCGCGGCGATGCGCCGCAGCGCGTCCAGCGCGTCGGGATAGAACTCCACCTGGTTGCGTGCGGCGTAGAACGCCTCGTAGGCCGGTTCCAGCAGCGCCAGGCCGGCACCGCTCTTTTCCAGCGCTTCGGCCAGGGTGAGGCGGCGCAGCGCGCTCAGGTCGTAGTGCAGGTGCGGGTTGTCGTCGAAGGTGCGCACGCGCAGTTCGCGCATGGCCTCCACCGGGTACATCGCCGCCGTGGCCGGGCTGTGGACGCGCATCCAGTCGTGCAGCACCTGGTCGATGCGGGCACCGATGGGTGCGAACGGCCAGAGCGTGTCGTCCAGGTCGAGGGTGATTGCTAGGACAGGAAAGTTCACCGGGCCATTTTACGGCAGCGCGGCACGCGGCGCCTTGCCTATTCCAGCAGGCGCGCCCAGCCCTGCATGCCGTCCAGCCGTGCCAGCACCAGCTTGGCGCAGACCAGCAGCGGTACCGCCAGCAACAGGCCGACGATGCCCCACAGCCAGCCGAACAGCATCAGCGCCAAGACCAGCATCAACGGCGAGATCGCCATGCGCCGGCCGAGCACGATCGGGGTGACCAGCTGTCCCTCCAGCGTATGCAGCGCCAGGTAGGCCAGCGCCGGCGCCGCCACGGCCAGCGGCTCGCGGAACTGGGTCAGGCCGACCAGCAGCATCAGCGCGATGCCGATCAGCGGGCCCACGTAGGGCGCGAAATTCAGCAGCATCGCCACCGTGCCCCACAGCAGCGCCTCGGGCGCGGCAATGCCCAGCAGCACCAGCACCCCGGCCAGGGCCAGCCCGACCAGGGCATTGATGATGGTGATGGTCAGCACGTAGCGCGAGATCTCGCGCTCCATCGCGCGCAGGATGTCGGTGGTGAAGCGTTTCTGCTGGCGGTTGGGCAGCAGCGCGATCACGTGCCGCTGCAGGGTTTCGCCGTAGATCATGAAGAACAGGGTCAGCAGCACCACCGCCAGTGCCGAGGCGGCCAGCCGCGGCGTGCGCACCAGTACCTTGTACGGGTCGTCGAGCCGGGTGCGGATCACTTCCACCTTGCGGTTGTCCTCGCCGCCGGCGGCGCGGGCGAAGCTCTCGGCGGCCTGGTTGGCCTGCTGCACCGGCCGCACCAGGTCGCGGACCTTGCGCGATACCTCGCGCAGCTGCTGCGGCGTCTCGGCGAACCAGTCGGCGGCCGGCCCGGCCAGTTGCACCGCCAGCGCGCCGGCACTGGCCAGGCCCAGCACCAGCACCAGCAGCGCGGCCAGGAAGCGCGGCAGGCGCAGTTTCTGCAGCAGGCGGATGATCGGGTTGCCGACCAGGGCGAAGAACATCGCCAGCAGCACCGGCAGGACCACGTCCTGCGCGGCCCACAGGGTCGCGCCCACCGCCAGCGTGGCCAGCACCAGCAGGGCGGTGGAGGCGCGCGGGCGCGGCGCCGGCGCGGCCGGTTCGGTGGAGGCGGCGGTGTCGGGCGCAGCGGTGTCGGACGGCAGTGCGGACATCGGGCGGCACTCCGGTGCGGAAGGGGCGTGGCCGGCGGCCGCGCGGCTCAGGATTCTGACAGTTCGGTGGCGGCGGCGGCCGCCTGCGGCGGCGTGCCCGCGGCCGCGGGCGTCGCCCCTGCTGTCGGCGTGGGCGGGTCCGCCTGCGGGGCGTCGTCGCCGGCCGCTTCCGCGGTCGCCGCGGCGGCCGCGGCCAGCCCGGCTTCCTGCAGCGTGGCGATCGAGGCCTGCGCCGAGGCGACCAGCCCGGATACCGAGCCGATCATCTGCAGCCAGCGCGCGCCGCTGAAGGCGCCGCCGGGTTCCAGCCTGCCGGCGACAAAGCCACCGGCGAGCCCGGCGATGAGGATGCGGCCCGGCGTCCAGCTGTGGCGCCAGGCCGCCTCCAGCGTGTCCCATTGCCGCACGGTCTCGTCCATGCGTACCTGCACGACGGCTTCGGCGCGGCGCACGCGGCGCTGCAGGGCATCGAAGTTCATGGCGTCCGGTCCCCGGGGATCTCGACGTCGGCGTCGGGGTCGTCCTCGGCCGGTTCGTCGAACAGGCCCAGTCGCGACAGCTGCCGGCGGGTGGCATGCATGCCGGTGTGGTGGAAGAAGTAGCTGACCCGCCAGATCGCATAGCCGGTGACCGCCAGGCTGGCCAGCGACGTGACCAGCAGCGACACGAACCAGGACAGGCCCAGCGCGTGCAGCAGGGCGATCAGCGTGGCCGCCAGCAGCAGCCACGCCGAGGCACCGAACACGATGGCCACGCCGCTCCAGGCCAGGCCACGGCCGAAGGCGCTGCGGGCCAGCGCGAAATCAGCCGAGGCCAGCCGCCGCAGCGAGCGCAGCGTGTGGGTCGCCGCATCCAGCGTCTGCCGGCCGGCGCTGCCGACCTCGCGGATGCTCTCCTCCAGCCCGGGCGCTGCCTTGCCGGCCTCGTCGTTGCCGTTTCCGGTGGCGCCCGATGGTGGCGCGTTGTCGCCCACGCCCGCGTCAGTCGTTGCTGCGGGCGAGCTTGGCGATGATCCAGCCGGCGGCGAACGCCACGCCGAACGAGGCCAGCGGGCGCTCGCGGATCAGGTCGGCGGCGCTGTCGATCAGGTCCTTGCCCTTGTCCATCAGCGCGTCCATCTGTTCCTTGGCGGCGGCGCCCGACAGCTCGGCCGCGGCCAGCCCGGACAGGGCGCTGTCGGACAGCTCTGCCTTCACGTTGGCCTTGCCCAGGCGCAGTTCGTCACCGGCCAGGCCGGCTGCGTCCTTGACCGCCGTGCCGGCGGCGCGCGCGGCCGATTTCAGGTGCGATCCGGCGTCGCCCAGGTGGTCCTTCATGGTGTCGGTGTTCGTGGGGCTCATTGTTTCGTCTCCTTCGGTTCGGGGGACGCCAGCGGGGAGGCGCAGGGAAAGCAATACCAGCGGCCGGGTGTAAGGAACGTTACGAGCGCCGGCCGATCAGCGCATCACCAGTTGTCCCTGGGTGGTGCCGCGCACGATGCGCAGCACCAGCTGCGGCGGGCGCGGGCTGAAACTGGCGCGCCAGCTGGCCAGGTCGACGAACTCGCCGCTGCTCGCGGCCAGCACGATATCGCCGCTGGCCAGGCCGGACTGCGCGGCGCGGCTGCCACGCGCCACCTCACTGACCAGGACGCCGTTGAGGCCGGACTGGCGCGCGGACTCGGGCAGGTCGACGAACGTGGCGCCGGACAGGCGCGGGTCCAGCGTATCACCGGTCACCGCGCGCGGCTGTTCCTTGAGCGTGGCCTTGAGCTGCAGCGGCTTGCCGTCGCGGCGCACGTCGAGCTCGACGACGCGGCCGACCGGCTGCAGGCCCTCGAAGTTGTGCAGTGCCTGGGCGTTGTCCACGCGCTGGCCGTTGATCGCGGTGACCACGTCGCCGGCGCGCAGCCCGGCCGCCGCCGCGGCCGAGCCGGCCAGCACGCGGGTGACCAGCGCGCCGCGCGCTTCGGCCAGGCCCAGCCCCTGCGCGATCTGCGGGCTCAGGTTCTGGGTTTCCACGCCCAGCGTGCCGCGCACCACCACGCCCTTGGTGATCAGCTGCTCGACCACGTCGCGGGCGAGGTTGGAGGGAATGGCCAGGCCCAGGCCGATGTTGCCGGCCATGCTGCCCTGCGGGTTGAAGCTGGCGGTGTTGATGCCGACCAGCTGCCCGGCCAGGTTGACCAGCGCGCCGCCGGAGTTGCCCGGGTTGATCGAGGCGTCGGTCTGGATGAAATTCTGGTAGCCCAGCCCGCGGATGCCGCTGCGGCCCACCGCCGAAACGATGCCCGAGGTCACCGTCTGGCTGAAGCCGAACGGGTTGCCGATGGCCACCACGAAATCGCCGGTGCGCAGCTGGTCGCTGTCGCCCAGCGGCAGCGCGGTGAGCTTTTCGGCGGGAATGCGGATCAGCGCGATGTCGGTGTCGCGGTCCGACCCGAGGAATTCGGCCTTGACCGTGCGCCCGTCGGCCAGCGTCACCTGCACGTCGTCGGCGTTCTCGATCACGTGGTGGTTGGTCAGCACGTAGCCCCTGGCCGCGTCGATGATCACCCCCGAGCCCAGCGACTCGTTGATGCGCTCCTGCGGTACCTGCGGGAACAGGCGGCGGAAGAACGGGTCGTCGAAGAACGGGTTGCGCACCCGCACCACCTGCTTGGTGTTGACGCTGACCACGGCCGGCATCACCCGTTCCAGCATCGGTGCCAGCGACGGCACCGGCTGGCCGGCGACCGCCGCCGGCAGCGCCGCGGTGGCGGGCAGCATGGCGCCGGTGGAGGCCTGGGCGCGGTTGTCCAGGTGGGCGTTGATGGCACTGGCGGTGAAGCCGCCGAAGGCGGCGGCCAGGGCAAGCGTGAGCAGGGTCGGGAGCGGTCGCATAAGGGCCGGGGTTCCATGCGGGGACGCCGCGCGGGGCGTCCGGGTGGGGCGGGAGTGGCTGAATGGAGTGTGGCGGCAGCGACCTAAATCGACAATGAAACATTCCGCGCCGCCGCAATCGCAGGGGGCGCAAGCCCTGCGCGGATTGCAAGATGCCGGGGGCAGATTTTTCGTTTGACATCACCCAAGCGGTGGGTAAGCTTGGCATCGCCATCAGCCACTAGATGTTGGGTTGATGTGAAATGCGTCCCCAAGAAGTAGGGTTGAGGCCCGGGGTGCAGGCACCCCATAGGAAGGCGTGCAATGACGACGGAAGCGATGCAGACCTCCGGCCCTCGCCGGACCAATCCCCGCCCGCCCGCAGGCGCGTGACCACGCGCCGGCATCGTCGTCGTTGCAGCCCCGCCCGACCGGGGAAACGGTAAACGCACCGCAAGGTGCACAAGGAGAGTTCCACCATCATGAGCACGGTGCGTCTGGAAGTGGTCAGCAACTCAACCCGATCGGACCTTATCCCCCTGCAGCCCGCCTCGCAGGACATCTGGGACAAGAAGTACCGCCTCAAGACCAAGGCCGGGCAGGCGCTGGATGCCGATATCGACGGCACCTACCAGCGCGTGGCCCGCGCCCTGGCCGACGCCGAAGGCAGCGACGACAAGCGCGCCTACTGGTACGAGCGTTTCGTCTGGGCGCTGCGCCGCGGCGCGATCCCGGCCGGCCGCATCACCTCCAACGCCGGCGCGCAGGAACACAAGCCGGCCACCAGCACCATCAACTGCACCGTGTCGGGCACCATCACCGACTCGATGGATGGCATCCTGGAGAAGGTCCACGAGGCCGGCCTGACCCTGAAGGCCGGCTGCGGCATCGGCTACGAGTTCAGCACCCTGCGCCCGCGCGGCGCATTCGTGGCCGGCGCCGGCGCCTACACCTCCGGGCCGATGTCCTTCATGGATATCTACGACAAGATGTGCTTCACCGTGTCCTCGGCCGGTGGCCGCCGCGGCGCGCAGATGGGCACCTTTGACGTGTCGCACCCGGACGTGAAGGACTTCATCCGCGCCAAGCGCGAGGACGGCCGCCTGCGCCAGTTCAACCTGTCGCTGCTGATCACCGACGGCTTCATGGAGGCGGTGGACAAGGACGCCGACTGGCCGCTGGTGTTCCCGATCAACACCAAGGAGCAGGCCGAGCTGGATCCGGCCAGCGGCGAGGAAGTGGTCTGGCGCGAATGGCCGACCCACGAGAACTACATCGTCCGCGACGACGGCCTGGTGGCCTGCAAGGTGTACGGCCACATCCGTGCCCGCCACCTGTGGGACATGATCATGGTCTCGACGTACGACTACGCCGAGCCGGGTTTCATCCTGATCGACCGCGTCAACGAAATGAACAACAACTGGTGGTGCGAGAGCATCCGCGCCACCAACCCCTGCGGCGAGCAGCCGCTGCCGCCGTACGGCGCCTGCCTGCTCGGCTCGGTCAACCTGACCAAGTTCGTGCGCGACCCGTTCACCGACAAGGCCTCGTTCGACTGGGACGAGTACAAGGAAGTGGTGCGCGTGTTCACCCGCATGCTCGACAACGTGGTCGAGGTCAACGGCCTGCCGCTGGAACAGCAGCGCAACGAGATCATGCGCAAGCGCCGCCACGGCATGGGCTTCCTCGGCCTGGGCAGCACCCTGACCATGCTGCGCATGAAGTACGGTTCGCCGGAGTCGTGCGAGTTCACCGAAGCCATTGCCCGCGACATGGCCGTGGCCGGCTGGGAAACCGGCCTGGAACTGGCCCGCGAGAAGGGCCCGGCGCCGATCATGGAGGAGACCTTCGAGGTCACCGCGGCGATGCTGCGGCAGCGTCCGGAGATGCGCAAGGACGGCTGGAAGGTCGGCCAGAAGATCCAGGGCAAGGTGCTGCACGCGCGCTACAGCCGCTACATGCAGCGCATCGCCTCGGTCGCCCCGGAGCTGGTGGACGAACTGGCCGAGACCGGCGCGCGCTTCACCCACCACAGCTCCATCGCGCCGACCGGCACCATCAGCCTGTCGCTGGCCAACAACGCCTCCAACGGCATCGAGCCCTCGTTCGCGCACCACTACAGCCGCAACGTGATCCGCGAAGGCAAGAAGACCAAGGAGAAGGTGGACGTGTTCTCCTTCGAGCTGCTGGCCTACCGCGAACTGGTCAACCCCCGGGCGATGCCGTTCGCCGAGGACGCCGAGTCGCGCCTGCCGGACTACTTCATCGCCGCCGACGACATCTCGCCGAAGGAACACGTGGACGTGCAGGCGGCCGCGCAGAAGTGGGTGGACAGCTCGATCTCCAAGACCGCCAACGTGCCGACGGACTACCCGTACGAGCAGTTCAAGGACATCTACCGCTACGCCCACCAGCAGGGCCTGAAGGGCTGCACCACGTTCCGCTTCAACCCGGCCGCCTTCCAGGGCGTGCTGGTCAAGGAGGCGGACCTGGAGAACACCACCTACCGCTTCGAACTGGAAGACGGCCAGGTGGTCGAGGTCAAGGGCAACGAGCAGATCGAGTACGACGGCGAGATGCACACCGCCGCCAATCTGTTCGACGCCCTCAAGGAAGGCTACTACGGCAAGTTCTGAGGTCGCCTTCGCACGCCGTCCCGCCGCCGCGCGGGACGGCGACGGTGGCCGCCACCACCGGGTTGTCGCCTGTGTTCCATGCCCCACCCGCTTCATTCCGCATCGCCAACGTGACCGATCCAATGCCCTTAAGGAGGGCTTTATGAGCAATGGCAATGGTGTGACGGCGACCGTGTCCCAGGTTGCCGAGAACGTGAAGGAAACCGCAGCCAACCTCGGCGACGCCATGGCCGCCACCGCCGGCGATGCCGTTGCCGCGGTCAAGACCCGCGCACGCAAGGTCGAGGCCGGCGCCACCCGGCAGGTCGCCAAGGTGAAGAAGGCGGTCAAGAAGGCCGAAAAGGTCGTCGCCAAGAAGGCCGCCGCGGCGAAGAAGGAGGTCGGCAAGACCGTTTCCAGCGTGCGCCGCAAGCTGGAGGCCGCCAAGGCTAATGCCAAGGCCGAGGCCGCGGCCCTGAAGAAGAAGGGTGCCGGCAAGCAGGCCGCCGCCAAGAAGGCCGTCGCCGCCGCCGAGAAGAAGGTGGCGAAGAAGGTCGCCTCGGCCAGGAAGACGGTGAAGGCCGCGGAGAAGAAAGTGGCCAAGGCCGTGGCCAAGAAGACCGCCGCGGTGAAGAAGGCGGTGGACAAGGCCGGCAGCAAGGTCGCCAAGAAAGTCGCCACCCGCACCGCCGCCACCCGTAAGGCGGTGAAGAAGGTCGAGAAGACGGTGGCCAGGAAGACCGCTTCCGCAAAGAAGACCGTGGCCAAGAAGGCGGCTTCGGCGAAGAAGACGGTGGCCAGGAAGACCACCGCGGTGAAGAAGGCGGCGAAGAAGGCCGCCCGCAAGTAAGCCGCACCCGCGCCCCCGCCCGCCGCGGGCGGGGGCGCCGCAACCCGCACCACAACGCATAACCAGGACCCGCACCATGGCCGTCAAGATCGACAAGAAAATCAAGGGTTATTCCGTCATCACCCCGGACGACAAGGCCCGGGAAGCGACGGCCAAGGCTCCGGTCGCACAGGCGCAGGACGATGCCCAGGACAGCAACATCGTGCACATGCACGAGCGCATCGAGCGCCCCGACGTGCTGATCGGCAGCACCTACAAGATCAAGTCGCCGCTGGTGGAGCACGCCTTCTACGTGACCATCAACGACATCGTGCTCAACGCCGGCACCGAGCACGAACTGCGCCGTCCGTTCGAGATCTTCATCAACTCCAAGTCGATGGAGCATTTCCAGTGGATCGTGGCGCTGACCCGCATCATGTCGGCGGTGTTCCGCAAGGGCGGCGACGTCACCTTCATCGTCGACGAGATGAAGGCCGTGTTCGACCCCAAGGGCGGCTATTTCAAGGCCGGCGGCGTGTACATGCCGTCGCTGGTCGCCGAGCTGGGCTCCATCGTCGAAGACCACATGAAGTCGATCGGCCTGCTGCACGATCCGGAAATGAGCGCCCACCAGCGCGCGCTGATCGCCGAGAAGCGCAAGCAGTTCGAGGACCGCTCAAAAAAAAACACTGACGCCGTAGTCGCCGCCCCCGCCGGGCGCGATGAGGACGTCCAGGTCACCGGCGAGGGCACCAGCTTCCCGCCCAGCGCCACCATGTGCCACAAGTGCAGCACCAAGGCGCTGGTGGTGATGGACGGGTGCGCCACCTGCCTGAACTGTGGCTACAGCAAGTGCGGCTGACCGGTGGCAACGCCGGATGAGACCGGGGCCGGTGTGCGCGAGCACCCGGCCCTTGTCTTTTCCGCCGGCGGGGAGCAGCCGACGGGGCTGCCTTGCGAGTTGGTGTGGACGCAGGCGTGCGTGGGCGGCTGTGTCATCCTGTGACCAGTGCCCGGGGGGGGGGAAGCATGGAACAGTTCAAGGGGTGCGTCGGCGTGGATGGCGCCGGCAGCGGATGGATCGCCGTCTGGTGGGGCGGGGGCGGGCTGGTGCATGCGCTGTACCCCGACGCCCAGCAACTTTTCCACACGCACCGGACGGCCCGGGTGATCGCGGTGGATATTCCGATAGGGCTCTGCGAGCAGGGTGGCCGCCCGGCCGATCGCGAGGCGCGCTGCTTCGTTGGCGGCAAGCGGGCCAGCAGTGTTTTTTCCACGCCCGTGCGCGGCATTCTCGATGCGGGCTCGCAGCCCGAGGCATCCCGCCGCCACCGGGAGATCGACGGGCGCGGCTTCGGCGCGCAGTCGTTCGCGATCCTGCCCAAGATCCGCCAGTGGGACCAACTGCTCCAGGGGGACGTGGATGCACGGCAACGGGTGCGCGAGATACATCCGGAGGTGTCGTTCGCTGCGCTCAATGGTGGAGCGGGGCGCGGCCTGGCGGATGGCAAGCGCACCTTCGCCGGTGCGCAGATGCGTGTCAGCCTGCTGGCGGACATCTACGGCCAGGACGCAGTGATGGCGCTGCTGCGTGCGGTGCCGGCGCGCCAGGCCGCGACCGACGACGTACTGGATGCCCTGGCGGCGTTGTGGAGTGCCGAACGCATTGCCGCTGGCCGCGCGCGATCGCTGCCGGCGCAGGTGCAGCCGGACCGCACCGGGTTGCCCGCCGCGATCTGGTACTGATCCCCGTGGGAGCACGCGTCGAGGGTGTCCCGGCGGCCAGGCGGCGGCCGGTGGACCACCCGCGGTAACGTCCGGCGCTGGCGGCCCGCGCGCCGGCAACGTCGCCTGAACCTCCCGGGCGCGGCAAACCAATGGCAGGGGTGGCGGTCCGCGCATGCGCCCTAGCATCCGCCCATCGCCCCTGCTGGATACGGTCATGCGCATCACTGCCCCGGTCGCGGTCTGCCTGCTGCTGGTCCCGCTGCTGCCGGCCTGCACGCCCGCGCAGATGCGCATGCCCGACGGCTTCACCGCCGATGCGGTGACCTACGAGGTCAGCGGCCACTCGCCGCGGCGCTTCAACGAACCGGTGCGGTTCGGGCCGTACAGCGCCCTGCGGATGCGCGAGGGCTCGACCTTCTCCTGGCGCGTACCCTTGCCGGCATTCGACGTGGGCCGCACGTCCCGGCCCTACGATTACACGATGGTGGCGCGCGACCAGCCACCGGTGGAGGTGCAGTGCCGCACGCAGGCATGGACCGCGGGCCGGGGGGGCGAATCACACCGGCTGACGGTCGACCTGACGGCGATGGCCGGGCCGTTGCTCGCATGCGGGCTGCGGATGGATGGCCAGCCCGTGCAGGTGCTGGAGGTGAGGCGCGAGGGCGAGGGCCTGCACGGGCGCCTGCAGTCGCCATGGGGAAGCGACTACGCGGTGCGCGCCGTGTATGCCTACCAGGGCACGCCGGTCAGGGGCATGACACCGACCGGTTACGTCATCGCCGGCGATGGCGGCACGCGCGCTGTGGTCGACGTGCTCAACCGCGGCCGGGTGCACTTGGACCGCCGGCTCGACGATGACCAGCGCGTGTACTTCGCCGCGGCCGCCGCCGCGCTCCTGTTGCTCGACCCGGAACTGGGCGAATGAGCCGCTGCCGTCGCCGGCGGGCAACGCGGATCGGGAACGGTCGACCACCGATGTCCCGCGGCGCGGTGCATGACCGCCACGGTCCGGCCGCGGCGGCCGCCAGCATGCCGCTTCCGGCGGTGCCCACAATCCGGCCTGGAGGCCAATGCCGATGAACGCATACCGTTTTCGCCTGCCTGCAGCGCTGGTCCTGGCGCTGGCGCCGCTGCTGGCGGCCGCGCAGGATGCCTGCCCGGACCGTTCCAGCTACGCGCCGGCGCGCGGGATCATCGCCGACCTGGGGCGCATCGTCGCGCCCAACGGCGTGCAGGAGGACTACGCGGCGAAGATCGGCGGCATCGCGCAGTGGGTCAACGTGCGCGGCCAGGACCGCGACAACCCGCTGCTGCTGTTCGTGCACGGTGGGCCGGCATCGCCGGTGATCCCCACGCTGTGGCAGTTCCAGCGCCCGCTGGAGGAGTACTTCACCGTGGTCAACTACGACCAGCGCGGTGCCGGGCGGACGCTGCTGCTCAACCCGCAGCAGGAGGTGGCCGGCACGCTGCGCATCCAGCGCTACGTCGACGATGCCATCGAACTGGCCGACTACCTGCGCAGCCGCTACCACAAGCGCAAGCTGGTGCTGGTCGGGCACAGCTGGGGCACCGTGGTGGCGATGCAGGCGGCGCTGCAGCGCCCGGACCTGTTCCATGCGTATGTCGGCATCGGCCAGGTGATCGACGTGCGCACCAACGAGCGGGTCAGCTTCGATTACGGCCTGCGCACCGCGCGCGAGCGCGGCAACGCCGAAGCGGTGCGCGAGATGGAGGCCATCGCGCCCTATCCGGGCGACGCGCCGCTCACCCGCGAGCGGATCGTCGTGGCCCGCAAATGGCCACAGCACTACGGCGGCCTGAGTGCGTTCCGCAGCGAGTCGAACTACTTCTTCCAGGGGCCGCGGTTGTCGCCCGACTACGACGATGCGGCGCGCTGCGCGATCAACGCCGGCAGCGAATTCACCCTCGGGCGGCTGCTGGATGAGTTCCTGCAGGTGGACTACCGCGGGGTGAAGCGGTTCCCCATCCCGGTGCTGATGTTCATGGGGCGCCACGACTACACCACGCCCTCGGAACCGACCGCGGCCTGGTTGGCGCAGGTGCGCGCGCCGTACAAGCGCGGCGTCTGGTTCGAGCATTCGGCGCACATGATCCCGTGGGAGGAGCCGGGCAAGACCCTGGTCAGCCTGCTGGAGCAGGTGCGTCCGCTGGCGCTGCAGGGCGAGGCCGGCGAGCGCTGACCACGCGCGTTGCGGTGCCCGCCGCCACAGGCCCGCCGCCCGCGCACGCTATGATCGGCGTTCCCACGGATGAAGGAACACTGCATGGCATGGGCATGGCGGCATGGAAAGGCATGGGCATTGGCGGGCGCGATGAGTGTACTGGCCGGCTGCGGCGCGCAGGACACGCCGGCGCAGGCCACCCCGGCGGATGCAGCGGCGACGGCGGGCCCAGCGGATGCGGCCCCCGGTGTCGCCGCCACGCACGCGTGCATGATCGCCGGCGAGTTTTCGCTCCTCGGCCAGGTCATCCGTTCCCGCGACTGCGTGCAGACCGCGGGTGCCTCCACCGAAGCGCAACTCAAGCGCGTGTGCGAGGGGTTGGCGCAGACCTCGGCGCAGATGGGCGGCAAGGCGGGCGAGATCACTTACATGGACGCCTGTCCAGCGCCGGCGCAGGGCAGTTGCCGGCGCCTGTTCGGCCAGGATTTCGACGGCTTCTACTACGAGCGTTCGGCCGACGACCTGGCCGGCCTGCCGGCCAGCTGCGCACAGGGCGGCGGTACCTGGAAGGCCGACTGACCGCGGCCGCGCCGGCGCCGCACGCCCAGCCGCTGCCTGCCTGGCGCGGTGCCGGGCGCGGGCGGCCGATGCGCCGTCCAGCGCCATTGGCGCGGTCCGTGCCGAGCCGTGCGCGTGGCTGCCCGCGCCCCGGGAAGGCTGCCGCTGCGGTGCGCCGGCCGCGTTCAGCCGCGCGGCGGCGTACCTGGCCGACAACGCCACGCCGGCGACGGCGCGGTGAACCGGTGCACCGCGATTGCGTTGGCCATGCGCTTCGCGCAAGCTCTGGGCTTCTTCATTCCTGGTGACCGTCCATGCAAGACAACATCATCCAGATCATGCCCGCGGCCGGCTGGGTGGCCGTGTTCGACGAAGACGGCGAGGAGAGCGCGCAGGGCGTGGTGTGCTTCGCGCTGGTGGAAAGCGCGATGAAGCGCGAGGTGCGGGCGATGATCGCCGACGGCGCCCAGATCGGCTTCGCCGATGCACTGCCCAACTTCGTGCGGGTGCAGGAGCTGGACGCGTTCGAGGAAGAAGACGACGAGGACGAGGAAGACGAGGACGAGGAAGAAGACGAGGCGTGATGCCCGCGTCGTACCTTTTTTCCCGTGCCATCGCCGGCCCACCCCGGTGATGCCATCGCCCGCCACGGCGTCGGACACGTTGTTCGACGACGCCTTCGCCTACAAGCGCTGGGCGATGCAGCGCACGCTGGAGGCGATACGCGCCGTGGACGCACGGGCGTTCCCCGCCAGCGTCGCCTTCGCGCGGCAGCAGTTGAACCACATCGTGATCGTGGAGGAACTGTTCCGCGCGCGGCTGCTGGGCGAGGCGCCGCCGCATGCGGCCACCAACAGCGCCGAAGTACCGGCCCTGGAGGCGCTGGCCATGCGCCTGGAAGCCTCCGACCAGTGGTATGCCGCCCATCTGGCCGCGCTGGCGCCGGCGCAATGGGACCAGGCGCTGCGCTTCCGCTTCGCCGACGGCCGCGACGGCTGCATGACGCGCCGCGAAATCCTGTTCCACGTGCTCAACCACGCCACCTACCACCGCGGCGCCATCGGCCATGCGCTGGACCGGGCGGGGGTGCCGCACCCGGCCGATACCTATACGGTGTTCATCCACCAGGCCCAGCCGCAGCGACGCGCCGGCACGATGCCCGCCGATCCGGATGCAGGCCCGCCGACGACGCGGTAAGGTACGCGCCCGCACGCCGCCGCGCCGGTGTCACGACACACCCGTACATGCTGACCGATCCATTCGACAGGGAGCACCTCTGGCATCCCTACAGCGCGCTGGGCCATGCGCCGCCGGCGCTGAAAGTGGCGCGTGCCGATGGCGTGCTGCTGGAGCTGGCCGATGGCACCCGGCTGATCGACGGCATGGCCTCGTGGTGGTGCGCGATCCACGGCTACAACCATCCGCAGCTGAACCAGGCGGCGATCGAGCAGCTCGGGCGCATGGCGCACGTGATGTTTGGTGGGCTCACCCACGAACCGGCCATCGCCCTGGGCAGGCAGCTGCTGGCGATGGTGCCGCAGCCACTGGATGCGATCTTCTATGCCGACTCCGGCTCGGTGTCGGTGGAAGTGGCGCTGAAGATGGCGATCCAGTACCAGGCCGCGCGCGGCCGACCCGGCCGCCACAACATCGCCACCACGCGCTCGGGCTACCACGGCGATACCTGGAACGCGATGTCGGTGTGCGACCCGGTCACCGGCATGCATGGGCTGTTCGGCGCGGCGCTGCCGTCGCGGCGCTTCGTGCCGGCGCCGGTCACGCCGTTCGACGGGGCCTGGGACCCGGCCGAGATCGCACCGCTGGAACGCCTGTTCGCCGACCACGGCGACGAGCTGGCCGCGTTCATCATCGAGCCGGTGGTGCAGGGCGCCGGCGGCATGCGCTTCTATCACCCGCAGTACCTGCGCGAACTGGCACGGCTGTGCCGCGCCCACGACGTGCTGCTGATCTGCGACGAGATCGCCACCGGCTTCGGCCGCAGCGGCCGGCTGTTCGCCTGCGAACATGCCGGCATCGCGCCGGACATCCTGTGCATCGGCAAGGCGCTGACCGGTGGTTACCTGACCCTGGCCGCGACCCTCACCCGCCGCGACATCGCCGACACCATCGCGGCCGGCGAGGCCGGCGTGTTCATGCACGGGCCGACGTTCATGGCCAATCCGCTGGCCTGCGCGGTGGCGCTGGCGTCCACCCGACTGCTGCTGGCGCAGGACTGGCAGGGCAACGTGCAGCGCATCGAACAGGTCCTGCGCGAACGACTGGCGCCGGCGCGCGCGCTGCCGCGGGTGGCCGACGTGCGCGTGCTCGGCGCCATCGGCGTGATCGAGCTGACCGCGCCGCTGCGGCTCGAGCGCATCCAGCGGCGCCTGCTGGACCTGGGCATCTGGCTGCGTCCGTTCGGGCGGCTGGTGTACGCGATGCCGCCTTACGTGATCGACGACGAACAATTGCGGCGGCTGTGCGATGGCATGGTCGCGCTGGTGGAAGGACTGCAGGACGAGGACATGCGGGCATGAACGGCGAGGTGATTTTCGTCGGTGGCATCGACACCGAGATCGGCAAGACCGTGGTCACCGGCTGGCTGGCGCGGCAGTGGCTCGACCAGGGCAGCGAGGTGATCACCCAGAAGCTGGTGCAGACCGGCTGCGTCGGCGCGTCGGACGACATCCTGCTGCACCGGCGGCTGATGGGCTGTGGCCTGTTCGAGGAGGATCGCGACGGCACCACCATGCCGGCGCTCTATGCCTACCCGGCCTCGCCGCACCTGGCGGCGCGGCTGGAGGGGCGCGCGCTGGACCTGGACGTCATCGGCGCCGCCACCGCGCGCCTGCGCGCGCGCTACGCCACGGTGCTGGTGGAGGGCGCCGGCGGGCTGCTGGTGCCGCTGACCCCGGACCTGCTGACCCTCGACTACGTGGCCCGGCAGGGCTGGCCGGTGCTCCTGGTCACCTCGGGGCGGCTGGGCAGCATCAACCACACCCTGTTGTCGCTGGAGGCCATCGCCGCGCGTGGCGTCGCCCTGCACGGCATCGCCTGGAACAGCCGCGACGACGGCAGCGACGAGGTCATCGCCGCCGAAAGCCGCCGCTACCTGCGTGGCTGGATGCAGGCGCGCTTCCCGCAGGCGCACTGGTACGACGTGCCGCTGCTGGCGCTGGATTGAGCCTCCCGCGCGCCGGAAATGCCGCCGGCCCTTGAAAAACCCGGTGGTCGTCGCGATATTGCAGGATCGAGCAACGACAAAGAGAGGGCTTATGGAAGCCGTCACGACTGGAATGGTCCAGTGCATGAAGTGCAATACGGTGTATCAACCCGCGATCAAGGTGCTGGAGAGCGTCTGCCCGATGTGCCTGTCGATCAAGACCGCACCGGTGCCGGCCGAACAGGCACGCGGCACCCCGGCCGCCCTGCACTGAACCGCAACTGCGCTGTATCCCGCGGGCCAGGTCATCGACCTGGCCTTTTCATTTGCATCGCGCCGGGCCGGGCGGCTTACTCGCCCTGGTACTGCTTCTCCTCGACCAGCGCCGAGCCGGCGACGTGGTTGATCGCGTTCTTGACCGCCACGCGCTCGCCGTTGGTGCCGTAGACGCCGCGCGCCAGGGCGATGAACGCCTCGCCGAAGTCCTGCGCGGTTTCCTTGGCCCGCAGCTGGTCCTGGATGTCCCACATGCGCTCGTTGATCGCCTTGAGCTGCTGCTTGAGCGCGGCCAGTTCCGGGCGCGCGGCCTGCTGCTGCAGCCACAGCGGCCACAGCCCGTCCAGTTCGGTGCGCACGTTGTCCAGCTTGGCCGCGTCGGTGATGCGCTCGGCCTTGATTTCGAGGATGGTGATCTTGTCGATCAGTTCGCCGATCGATACCGGGGTGAGGATGGTCTGCACGTGCATGCCGCCGAAGAAAGTACGGGCGCCATGATAGCGCCCCGGCCCACGGCGCCGCCCGGGCGGAAGTTGCCGATGAACCGATGCCGGCGGCGCCGCGCCGATGCCGGCACAATGCCGCTTTGCCCTGTGCGGAGATCCCGATGCCGATGCCCCCGATCCTGCGGCTGCCTGCCGCCGTGCTGCTGCTGTGCGTGGCGTCCTCCGCCTGGGCCGCCGCGGCCACCGACCTGGCGCGGCTGCAGGGCGCGTGGCAGCTGCGGTCGGGCGAGTCGCTCGATGGCGACGGCGCGCGCATGGACTATGCCAGCCAGGGCCTGGCCGGCACCAAGGTACTGGCCGACGGGCGTTTCGCCTTCACCAGCACCCGCAACGGCGTGTTCTGGGCCGCGGGCTCGGGCACCTACGAGGGCGACGCCACGCGCTACCTGGAACGGCCGCTGATGGCGTCCTATCCGCTGCAGAACGGCGGCAGCTACGAATTCCGCTACACGCTGGAAGGCGACACCTGGACGCTGGAGCGCTGGAACGGCGGGCGCATGGTCGAGCGCGAAGTGTGGACGCGGGTGGGCCGGTAGCGCCGATCGCGCCGCTGCCGGTCGGGTGGATGCGCGGCTTGCCGCGCCTGGGGCTTCACCGGGAATGCTGGATGCGGGGGCAAGCCCCCGCCTTCACGGGTCCTGCCGTGGCGGAAAGCCGGCGTCGTCCAGCGCCGCGGTGAAGCGTTCGGCCGGCTGCGCCGATTCGATGTGCACGCGCTTGCTGGCCAGGTCGATCGTGACCGTCGCGGCCGGGTCCACGTCCTTGATGGCGGCGGTGACGCTGCGCGCGCAGCCGCCGCAGGTCATGTTCTCGATATGCAGGTTCATGGCGGTTTCTCCTTGAGGGGAGGGCAGTCTGGGGCTTGCCATGGTGGCAAGGTCAAGGGGCGGCGCGAGGAGTGAGTGAAGAGGAGTGAGAAGTGAGAAAAAGCCAAAGCGCAAGCAATGCCGCTCTCTCTCACCTCTCACTCCTCTTCACTCACTCCTCGCCCCTTGACCTTCCCATGATGGGAAGCTTCAAGATGCCGCCATCATGGACAACGCCAGGTGAGCCGGTGATGACCCCGAACAGCCAGAACCCCGCCGCCGAGGGCGGCATGACGCAGACCCTCGCGGTCGAGGGCATGACCTGCGCGTCGTGCGTGGGCCGGGTGGAGCGCGCGCTGGCCGCCGTGCCCGGGGTGGCCAGCGCCGCGGTCAACCTGGCCACCGGCCGCGCCACCGTGCGCGGCGACGGCGTGGACCGGCAGGCGCTGGTGCGCGCGGTGGAGAAGGCCGGCTACGCGGTGTCCGCGCCGGCACCGCTGGAACTGGGCATCGACGGCATGACCTGTGCGTCGTGCGTGGGCCGGGTCGAGCGCGCGCTGGGCAAGGTGCCCGGCGTGCTTTCGGCCAGCGTCAACCTGGCCACCAGTCGCGCGCAGGTGCATGGCGACGCCACGCTGGATCCGGCCGCGCTCCTCGCCGCGGTCGCCAGGGCCGGCTACGAGGCGCGCGTCCTGCAGGCGGCCGTGGACGAGGACCGGGAAGCGCAGCGTCGCGACGCGGAACTGCGTGGGCTCAGCCGCGACCTGCTGCTGGCCGCGGCGCTGACCCTGCCGGTGTTCGTGCTGGAAATGGGGGCGCACCTGGTGCCGGCGTTCCACCACGCCATCGCCAGCACCCTGGGCACGCGCAACAGCTGGCTGCTGCAGTTCGTGCTGACCACGCTGGTGCTGGCGATCCCGGGCCGCCGCTTCTACCGCGCCGGCATTCCCGCGCTGCTGCGCGCCGCGCCGGACATGAATTCGCTGGTCGCGGTCGGCACCCTGGCCGCCTATGGCTTCTCGCTGGTGGCGACCTTCCTGCCGCGGTTGCTGCCGGCCGGCACGGTCAACGTGTACTACGAGGCGGCGGCGGTCATCGTCACCCTGATCCTGCTCGGGCGCATGCTCGAGGCGCGCGCCAAGGGCCGCACTTCCGAAGCGATCAAGCGCCTGCTCAGGCTGCAGGCCAGGACCGCGCGGGTGCGCCGGGACGGCGGCGCGGTGGAAGTGCCGCTGGCGCAGGTGGCGGCCGGCGACGTGATCGACGTGCGCCCCGGCGAGCGCATCGCCGTCGACGGCGAGGTGGTCGACGGCGACAGCTACGTGGACGAATCGATGATCACCGGCGAGCCGGTGCCGGTGGCCAAGGCGGCCGGCGCGCGCGTGGTCGGCGGTACCGTCAACCAGACCGGCACGCTCGGGGTGCGCGCCACAGCCGTCGGCGGCGCCACCGTGCTGGCGCAGATCATCCGCCTGGTGGAACAGGCGCAGGGCGCCAAACTGCCGATCCAGGGCCTGGTGGACCGCATCACGATGTGGTTCGTGCCGGTGGTGATGGGCCTGGCGCTGCTGACCTTCGCCGTGTGGTGGGCATTCGGTCCATCGCCGGCGCTGACGTTCGCCCTGGTCAACGCGGTGGCCGTGCTGATCATCGCCTGCCCGTGCGCGATGGGCCTGGCAACGCCGACCTCGATCATGGTCGGCACCGGCCGCGGCGCCGAACTGGGCGTGCTGTTCCGCAAGGGCGAGGCGTTGCAGCTGCTGAAGGAAGCGGCGGTGGTGGCGGTGGACAAGACCGGCACCCTGACCGAAGGCCGGCCGCTGCTGACCGACCTGCACGTGGCCGGCGGTTTCGACCGCGAACGCGTGCTCGCGCAGGTGGCCGCGGTGGAAGACCGCTCCGAGCATCCGATCGCGCGCGCGATCGTCGGCGCCGCGCAGGCCGAAGGCCTGGCGCTGCCGCCGGTGCAGGCGTTCGAATCGGTCACCGGCCATGGCGTGCGCGCGCAGGTGGACGGGGTGCGCGTGGACGTCGGCGCGGACCGCTTCATGCGTACGCTGGGGCTCGACGTGGCGGCGTTCGCCGAGGTCGCCACGCGGCTGGCCGGCGAGGGCAAGACCCCGCTGTACGCCGCCATCGACGGCACCCTGGCGGCGATCATCGCCGTTTCCGATCCGGTCAAGGCCGACACCGCCGCGGCCATCGCCCACCTGCATGCGCTGGGGCTGAAGGTGGCGATGATCACCGGTGACAACCGCCGCACCGCCGCCGCCATCGCCCGCCAGCTCGGCATCGACGAGGTGGTCGCCGAAGTGCTGCCGCAGGGCAAGGTCGAGGCGGTCAAGCGGCTGCAGGCCGCGCATGGCCGCCTGGCCTATGTCGGCGACGGCATCAACGACGCGCCGGCGCTGGCCGCGGCCGATGTGGGCCTGGCCATCGGTACCGGCACCGACGTGGCGATCGAGGCGGCCGACGTGGTGCTGATGTCCGGCAGCCTGCAGGGCGTGCCCAACGCCATCGCGCTGAGCCAGGCGACGATGCGCAACATCGGCCAGAACCTGTTCTGGGCGTTCGCCTACAACACCGCGTTGATCCCGCTGGCGGCCGGCGTACTGTATCCGTTGTGGGGCGTGCTGCTGTCGCCGGTGTTCGCCGCCGGCGCCATGGCGCTGTCCTCGGTGTTCGTACTGGGCAATGCGCTGCGGCTGCGGCGCTTCGCGCCCTGATCCTGCCCGGCGGCGACGGAGACGACGATGCAAGACGTGATGAACATCGGCCAGGCCGCCAGGGCCACCGGCATCTCGGCCAAGATGATCCGCTACTACGAGGACAACGGGCTGATCGGCCCGGTCGCGCGCAGCGGGGCCGGCTACCGCGTCTACGGCCCCCGCGACATCCACACCCTGGGCTTCATCAAGCGCTCGCGCGACATGGGCTTCAGCGTCGAGCGCATCGGCGAACTGCTGCAGCTGTGGCGCGACCGCTCGCGCCACAGCGCCGACGTCAAGCGCATGGCGCTGGCGCATGTCGAGGTGCTGCAGCAGCGCATCGCCGAGCTGCAGGACATGGTCGCCACCGTCCGCGCCCTGGCCGACTGCTGCGCCGGCGACGAGCGCCCGGACTGCCCGATCCTGAGCGATATCGCCAGCGGTGCCCCGCTGCACCGCCGCTCGCGGCAAAGCACGCGGCCGACGAACCGTGGCACGGCGCGCGCGTGCCAGAAAACGCCTGAATAGAGGCCTAAAAACGCGTTGCAGTGCGCCTCGCGATTTCAGGAAGGGTTGGGCTGGATAACGGAAAAATTACATCCGGACGCAGGCAGCCGACGAGCCGCCGCGCCACCAGACAGTAATTCCTGAAGGTGTACCCCCATGAAGACTTCCCTGATTGCCCTGGCCCTGGCGGCCGCCCTCCCGTTCGCCGCTTCCGCTGCCGACAACCTTTCCTACAACTATGTCGAAGGCGACTACGTCAAGACCGACGTGTCCGGTCCCGATGCCGACGGCTGGGCGCTGAAGGGCTCCTGGGCCTTCCACCCGAACTTCCACGTGTTCGGCGACTTCACCCAGCAGAAGGTCGACCACACCGACGCCAAGTTCGACCAGTGGCGCATCGGCGCCGGCTACAACCGCGCCATCGCGACGAGCACCGACCTGGTCGCGCGCGTGGGCTACCAGAAGTTCGACCCGCACCACAGCAACCTGGACTTCGACGGCTACAACGCCGAAGTGGGCCTGCGCAACGCGTTCGGCGAGCACGTCGAGGTGTATGCCTTCGCCGGCTACCAGGACTACACCAAGAAGCACGGCGTCAACCCGGATGGCGCGTTCTACGGCCGCCTGGGCGGGCAGGTGAAGTTGAACCAGAACTGGGGCATCAACGGCGACATCAAGATGGACCGCCACGGCAACAAGGAATGGTCGGTCGGCCCGCGCTTCAGCTGGTAAGCAGCCCGCGCACGGCGTAACAGGAAAAAGCCCGGCGATGCCGGGCTTTTTCCTTTATGCACGTGGCTGCGCACGCGGCGGCGGCGCGCCGGTTGTTGCTGCCGTTATGCGCCGCGCACGCGCGCGGTCAGGCCCTTGAGGAAGTTGCGCAGCAGCTGGTCGCCGCAGGCGCGGTAATTCTTGTGGTCCGGCTGCCGGAACAGCGCCGACAGCTCCGGCTTGGACAGCGGAAAGCCGGCCGCGGCGAAGATCGCGTGCATGTCCACGTCCTTGAGCTGGAAGGCGACGCGCAGCTTCTTCAGCACCAGGTTGTTGGTGATGCGGGCCTCGGGCGCGCGCTGCGGCTGCGAATCGTCGCGGCCACGGAAGTGGTAGATCAGCCCGTCGAGGAAACGTGCCAGCGCGGCGTCCGGGCAGGGCTCGAACAGCGGCTCGTCGTCCCGCCGCAGGAAGTCGTGCACCTGCGCCGGGTCGACATCGAACGCCGGGTCGGCCAGGTGGATCAGGTCCACCACGTGCCTGTCGCCCAGGTCGAGCATGTAGCGGATGCTGCGCAGTACGTCGTTGTTGATCATCACCACTCCGGAACGGCCGTGGCGCCACTGCCCGGCAAGATGCACAGTGTAACGCCGGCGCCCGCCGGCGGCCGGTACACTCGCTGGCCGATCGCCTTGCCGCCGCGTCATGCACCCTCCGGTTCCTGCTGCTTTTTCCACCGCCGTTCCGGCACCGGCCCGCGCCTGGCGCACGCCGCGCGCGGGCCAGGCGCGCCGTCCCGCCGCCGGCGTCGGCCAGCCCATGGGCACCTGAGCGGATGGGACTGCGCGCCATCCTGCACCTGTGCCTGCACGCGGTGGTGCCCGCACTGCTGGCATGGATGTTCTGGCGGCCGCGGTTCGGCCGCGCCTGGGTGCTGTTGCTGCTGGGCTGGGTGATCGACCTGGACCACCTGCTGGCCGATCCGATCTACGCGCCGGACCGCTGCAGCATCGGCTTCCACCCGCTGCACACCGCGCCGGCGGCGGCCGTCTACGCGGGATTGCTGTTGCCGCGCCGCACCCGGCTGTTCGGCATCGGCCTGCTGCTGCATCTGGCGCTGGACGCGATCGATTGCGCCTGGATGCGCTGCGGCGGTTGATGCCGGCCATGCCGGCTGCCGGGCAGCGCGGGCTTACCAGCCGTACCAGGGGCCCGGGCCGTAGCCGAACGGACCCACGCCCTTGCCCTGGCTGACATGGATGTTCAGGTCCACCCGGCGGGTCTTGCCCTCGTCGGTGGTGTAGTTCTTGCCGAGATTGATGTCGGCCGCGCTCCAGTGGCTGTTGCCGAACGCCTTGGAATAACCGATGCCGGTGCTGAGGGTGCCGTGCACCTGCAGCTTGTCGTCGGTGACGGTCGCGGCGGCCGCGTCGCGTCGCGGCTGCGGACCGCTGTGGTCGCCGTAATAGGTGCCTGGCGCGTCGGCCTGGTAGGACGGGTCGTTGAGGTAACGCAGCGGCGCCTGCGGCACGCTCAGGTCCAACGCGCCCGGCGCGGTGTCCGCCGGCTGCGCCGCCGCCAGCGGCGAGGCCAGCAGGCAGGCAAGCATCATGGGGAACCGGTTCATCGCGCGGGTGCTCCTGGCGGGGGCGGTCATGGTGGCAGGTGGGACACGCCGACGCTAGCGCGGCGGCGGTGAACCGGGGCTGTCGCGGCCGGGTGGCTCAGCCCAGCCGCCCGAACCCGAACAATCGCGCCAGGCGGTGCCGGCGCCGCTCGATGGCGGCGCGCAGCAGGCCGGCGCCGAGCATCGAGTAGGTGATGCCATTGCCGCCGTAGGCCATGGCGAACAACACCCGCGGCCCCCACTGCGGATGCGCGCCGAAGAACGGCAACCCGTCGCGGGTTTCAGCGAAGGTCCCGGCCCAGGCGAACGCCGGGGTCAGCGCCAGCTGCGGGAACAGCCGCTGCAGCTTGTCGGCCAGCCGCCGCGCCTTGCGTTCCACGCGCGCGTCGCGGCGCGCCGGGATGTCCAGCGCGTCGTCCTCGCCACCCACCAGCAGCCGCAGGTCGGCGGTGCTGCGCAGGTACAGGTAGGGGCGCGCCGATTCCCACAGCATGGTCCGGCGCAGCGGCCCCAGCGCCTCGGCCGGCAGCGGGTCGGTGACGAACGCGTAGCTGCTGCGGTTGCGCGCCACGCGCTGCTCCAGCCACTGCTGGTTGGCATAGCCGGCGGCCAGCACCACGTGCCCGCATCGTACCTGGACCCCCTCACTGGTGGTGGCCACCACCCCGCGCGAGGTCGGGCGCAGGGCGCTGATGGTGGTGCGGTCGAACACCTGCATCCCGTTCCGCTGCAACCGCGCCAGCAGCCGGTGCGCCATCCGGTAGGGGTCGATGCTGGCGGCAAGGTCGCTGAGGATCGCTGCCGGCGCGCTGAACCCGTAGCCGTCCTCGACGTCGCCGGGCTCGAGCCAGCGCACGCCGAAGCCGTGTTTCCTGCGCAGCGCATATTCGGCATGCAGCGCGCTGCGGTGGCGGCGGCGGCTGGCGTAGTACAGGCTGTCGGCACGGCGGAAATCGACCCCGCGCAGGTCCGTGGCCAGCGCCTGCAGCTGGCCGATGGCGTCGGCGCAGGCACCATAGGCCAGCACCGCGGCGTCCTCGCCGTAGTCCGCGGCCAGCTCGGTCATGTGGGTGTCGATCTCGTACTGCAGCAGCGCGGTACTGGCGGCGCTGGAGCCCCAGCCGATGTCGCGCTGCTCGACCACCGCCACCTCGTGCCCGTGCCGGGCCAGCTCGTCGGCGATCAGTGCGCCGGTGATGCCCCCACCGACCACCAGCACGTCGCAGCGCAGCGCCTGCGCCAGCGGCGGATAGGCGTGCATCAGGCCGTTCCTGACCGCCCAGAAGGGATAGCCGCTTTTCAGGTCCATGCGCGGGTTCCGCCGGCCGGCTCAGGCGGTGGGGTGGCCGGTATGCGGCGTGTGGATCAGCCGGTCCACGTCGAAGCCCTGCTGGCGCGCATAGGCGATGTAGTGCTGGCGGGTGATCTCGTCCATGCGTGGTTCGCGCGACAGCAGCCACAGGTACTTGCGGTCGGGGCTGCCGACCAGCGCCGCGGTATAGGCGCCATCGACCAGGATCACCCAGTAGTCGCCCTTGGTGAAGGGAATCCAGCGCAGGCCCTCGGGCAGGAAGCTCACCTCCAGGCGGCTGTTGGAGGCGTCCACCGGCTTGGCCTGGCCGATCGCTTCTTCCAGCTCGCCGCCACGCAGGCAGCGGTTGCGCACGCGGATGCTGCCGTCGTCGTCGAGCGTGTAGTGCGCACTGACGTCGGTGGCGTCCTCCGGTTCATGGCGCATCGGCAGGCGGTCGATCTCGTACCAGGTGCCCAGGTAGCGCGGCAGGTCGAGGGCGGGGACGGTGGGCAGCGGTGGGTGGTCCATGACGGCTCCTTTCCGGGCAGGGGGGTGCAGCTATAGGGCAGCGGCGGTGAATGCGGCGTGCGCAGCGGCCGCGCCGCACCCCCGGGGCGGCATGCCTGCGCTAGGCTTGCGCTACCGAAAACGGGAGACGCACATGTACGCGGTGATCCTTCTCACGGACCCGGAGCGCTACGCGCGCGAGCGCTGGGAGCAGGTGCCGGATCTGGTCGAGTACGCGGGCGCCAGCTACTCGCTGCGCGCCGGGCCGCGGCAGCCGCTGGCCACCGACCGGCAATGGGACCCGGTGGCGGTGTATGCGCCCGACGAGCTCACCGAGGAGGAATTCCAGGACCTGTACGCCACGCACCGGCCGCACGTGGCCGAGCTCGGCCTGAAGTACTGACGGTCGCGGCGCGGGTGGCGCGCCGTTTGCGGAGCGTGGACGCGCGCTGACTTATAGTCCGCACACGCGCGGTGGTCCGCGCATGCCCGCCGGTCCACCGCCTTGTCCCTCCGCCACCGTTTCCCGTTGCTGCGCATGCTGTTGCTGGTGTTCCTGCTGCTCGGGAGCGGGGTGACGACGGTGGCCGTCGCGGCGGTCGACACGGCCACCGCCGCGGCATCGCCGCAGGCGCGCATCGGCCAGGCCGAGCGTGCGCTGCAGGCGGTGCGCCGCTCGCTGGACGACGCCGACGCGCCGGAGACCCTGCGCACGCTCTCCGAACAGGCGCTGCAGGCCAAGCGTGACGCCGATGCCGCGGTGGCCGCGCTGGTGCCGCAGCTGGAGCAGGTCGATGCGCGCATCGCCCAGCTCGGGCCGCTGGACGACGGCGCCACCGAGGAACGCAGCATCAGCCGCCAGCGCGGCATGCTGGACCAGCAGCGCAGCCAGCTCGACGCGGACATCAAGCGCGGCAAGCTGCTGGCCGAGGATGCGCGGCAGCTGAGCGATTCGATCGAGAAGACGCGTGCGCAGCAGTTCGGCGAGCAGCTCGGGCGCAAGGTCGGTTCGCCGCTGTCGCCGGCGCTGTGGCGACAGTTCGCCGCCAGCCTGCCCGACGACCTGGGGCGGCTGCGGGGGCTGTACCGGCAGGCGGCGGGCGGATTGCGGACCGCCGTGGCCGCGCATGGCTGGACCACGCCGCTGCTGGGCGCCGGGCTGGCCTTGCTGATGCTGTTCCCGCTGCGCCTGTGGCTGCGCCGCCTGGGCCGCCGCTACGCCGCGTCCGATCTTGCCCCGGCCGGGCGCCTGCGCCGTTCCGGGCTGGCGGTGTGGCTGCTGCTGGTCGGTACCCTGCTGCCGGGGCTGGCGGCGATGGGGGTGGTGGCCAGCCTGCACGGGATCTCGGCGATTCCGCCGCGGCTGGAGTCGGTGGCCGACACCTTCGTCATGGCCAGCTTCGTGGCCGCTTTCTATGCCGCGTTGGCGGCCGCGCTGCTGGTGCCGCACCGCCCGTCCTGGCGCCTGCTGGGCATCGATGACGTGGCCGCGCTGCATCTGCGCCGGTTCGCCTGGGGCGCGGCGGGCCTGACCTGGATGTCCGCGCTGCTGCGCGAGATCAACCGCTCGGCGCGGACCTCGGAGGTCAGCACGGTCACGCTCGACGGCGTGGTCGCGTTGAGCTACGTGGCGCTGATCATGGCCGCGCTGGTGACCCTGGCGCGGCTGCACCGGCGCCGCGCCGCCGAAGCCGCGCTGGCCGAGCAACAGGCGGGTGCCGCGAACGACGGCAAGCCGCCGCGGGCCACCCGCAGCGGTTGGCTGGTGCTGGCGCGGCTGGGCGGCCACCTGACCGTGCTGGCGGCGCTGGTGGCCACTTTGCTGGGCTATCTCAACTTTGCCCTGTTCGTCGCCCAGCAGATGGTGTGGGTCACCGTGGTGGTGATGGCGGTCGCGCTGCTGACCCGCTTCGCCGACGACCTGTCGCTGTGGCTGTTCGCGCCGGACAGTGCCTTCGGCCGCACCCTGCGGCTGTCCACCGGCGTGTCGCCGGCGCGGCTGGAGCAGGCCGGCGTGCTGCTGTCGGCCGCGCTGCGCATCACCCTGGTGCTGCTGGGCGTTGCCGCGGTGGTGGTGTGGTTCGGCAATACCGCGGCGCTGACCGCCTGGCTGGACACGCTGAATACCGGCCTGAAGATCGGCGGGCAGACGCTGCGCCCGGTGGCGCTGCTGTGGGCGGTGGTGGTGCTGCTGCTCGGCCTGGGCCTGATGAAGGTGCTGCAGCAATGGCTGGTGGATACCTGGCTGCCGAAGACCGGCCTGGATACCGGTGCGCGCAATTCGATCAGCACGGTCGCCCGCTACCTGGGCATCGCGCTGGCGGTGCTGTGGTCGCTGGCCACGCTGGGCATCGGCTTCGAGAAACTGGCGCTGCTGGCCAGCGCCTTGTCGGTGGGCATCGGCTTCGGCCTGCAGGCGATCACCCAGAACTTCGTGTCCGGCCTGATCCTGCTCGCCGAGCGCCCGGTGAAGATCGGCGACTGGGTGAAGATCGGCGACCAGGAGGGCGATATCCGTCGCATCTCGGTGCGCTCGACCGAGATCCAGGTGGGCGACAAGTCCACGCTGATCGTGCCCAACTCGGAGCTGATAACCAAGACCATCCGCAACATGACGATGGCCAACGCGCTGGGCCGCGTGCAGATCCAGTTCTCGGTACCGCTGGGCGCCGACGTGGGACGCGTGCGGCAACTGCTGCTGGACCTGTTCGCCGGGCATGAGAAGGTGCTGGCGGACCCGGCGCCGTCGGTGTTCATCGACTCCATCAGCGGCGGCCTGGTGGCGCTGAACTGCTTCGCCTACGTGTCCAGCCCGCGTGCCGTATACGGCGTGCGCTCGGACCTGCTGTTCGAACTGCTGCGCGCCACCGCCGAGCAGGGCATCGCGCTGGTGACCCCCACCGACGTACGCGTCCTGCACGCCGATCCACAGCCCGGCGACCCGGCGCATTGAACCGCTGGCGCCGGCGACACCCGTCGCCGGGCGGCGTCGGCCGGGTCCACGGCAGGGGCCGCGTGGCGGCTCAGGAACGCGGGCGGGCGCGGATCGCCGGCACCAGCGCGTAACGCTCCACCGCCAGGGTCTCGGCGTGGCCCAGCCAGGCACGTATCTCCAGGTCGTCGATCTCCTCGTCCAGGCCCAGCGGCAGGCGGATGCGGCCGTCGCTGTCCGGCTGCACCCATTGCTGGGCGACGACCACCTTGCGCTGCGGCGACACCGCCTCGACCCAGAATGCGCGTGCCGGGCGCTGGCTGGCGTACAGCTCCAGCACGTACTGGCCGGGACGGGTGGGGTGCGCGGTGCGGCTGATCATGCGCGACTGGCGCACGCTCGGGCGTGGGCCATGGAACGGCTCCAGCGGCGCGTCCACGGCGATGCCGCGGCGCAGCTGCGCGTCGCGGTACAGGCGCATGCCCTGGTCGCTGTCCACCAGCAGCGCGCACCAGTCGCCGTCGGCCGAGGCGTCCTCGAACGCGGTGCAGCGGTCCACATAGGCGAGGCGGTGGCTGGGGTCGGCCTCGTCGAAGCGGCGCGAGGTGTTTTCCAGGTACACCGACTCCAGCGCCCACTGCGCGTCGTATTCCAGCAGCACCGGCGGCTGCACCTTCTGCACGCCGACCAGCACCTGGTCGCCTTCCAGGCGCAGCACGCGGGTCTGTTCGCCGAGCCACAACGAGCGCGCGAACGCGCGGTAGCGCGCATAGTCGGACGGATCGGCCTTGAGCGCGGCGACGCTGGCGCTGGCCGCGCGTGGCGTTGCCAGCAGCGAGCGGCCGAAGCCGATCGCGTCGATTGCCGGATCCAGCAGCTGCAGCAGCGTCGCGCCCGAATCCAGGGTGGTCCCGGCGCTGGCGGCCAGCTGGCGCGGGGCGATGTCCTTGCCGAGGAACAGCAGCAGGTTTTCGCGCTGCAGGGTTTCCAGCACGTGGCTCAGGTCGTTGGGCATGGCCAGGTGGTCGGAGGCGACCACCACCAGCGTGTCGTCGCCGAACTCGCTGGCGCGGATGCGGTCCACCAGCCGCGCGATAAGCCGGTCGGTGCACTTGAGCGCATTGAGCAGGCCGATGTCGCCATGCGCGCTGCGGTAGCGCGTGCCCTTGCACGCCACCGGCAGGTGCCCGGCCGGATGGTGGGTATCCATGGTCAGCGCGGTGAGCATGAACGGCTGGCCGGCGCGCGACAGCTCGATGAAGCGGTCGTAGGCGAGTTCCAGCAGCACGTCGTCGTGGATGCCCCAGTTCGAGAAATGCCGGGCAGCGACGCGCTGCTGCCGGAACCAGGCCAGGTCGCGGATGTCGTCGTAGCCGTGGCTGGCAAGGAAATCGGCCTTGGCCGCGAACTGGCCGTTGGCGCCGCCCAGGTAATGGTTGCTGTAGCCCTGCTGTTTCAGATAGTCGCCCAGGCAGAACGCTTCCGGCAGGAAGCTGCCCATGCGGCCCATGCTGTTCTCGTCGCCCTGCGCGGTGGTCAGCGGCACGCCGCACATCGAAGACACCAGCCCGGCGATGGTCCAGCCGCTGCCATCTGCCGAGGCGATGCCGCGCAGGTCCAGTGCCTGCCCGGCCAGCCGTTGCAGGTTCGGCATCAGCCCGGGGAACACGCGCTCGTCCAGGTAGGTGCGTTCCAGGCTTTCGCCGTAGATCCACACGATGTTCCTGGCACGCGCCAGTGCCCGCGTGGGAACCACGTACTCCGGCGCCACCGCGCTGTAGTCGACCGGCTTCATCTGCTGGTACATGCGCCGCGCGTCGCCGTACAGCGGGCTGCCGACGACGGCGGCCACCAGCAGCGCCGCGAATGCCGCCGTCAGCAGGCCGCCATGGCGTGGCCGGTGCAGGCGCCGCACCCGCACCAGCAGCAGTGGAACCAGCGAAAGCACCGCCAGTACCGCGAACGCGGCGATATACCCGGTGAAGTCGCCGACGCCCGCTCCTTCCATGTCGCTGCGCAGGTGGTAGAGCGTGGCCGAGTTGATGCCATCACCGCTCAGCCGGTCGATCAGCCACCACCCGCTGAACGCCAGCAGCGTCAGTGCCAACAGTGCCGCCTTGAGCCGCGCCAGCACGGGCGTACACAGCAACAACAGGAACAGGGCGGGCAGGTACAGCCAGAAAGTCCAATGCATGCGGTCGCTTGGGTAGTGGAGACGGAAGGCGCCTTCGCACGGGGAGCAAAGGCGCGATCCACAGGCCCATGTCAGGCTCATGAAACGTGGATGACGGAAATCATGCACAGACGAACCTGACTGGAATGTTTGCACGAAGCGGCATGGCGCATGCCGCGAAACCGCGTCCATTCAGCGGCATGGATTCCCGCGTGCGGGGCATGCGCGCACCACGCACACACCGCGCGGACGCGTGCGTTTACCGGTGCGCAATGACGCACGGCATCCGCGCGGCGGTGTCGCCGCGCAGGCGTTCAGCGGTGCCCGCGTTCCTCGCGCGCCCGCGCACGGGTACGGCGGTCGAACAGCAGCGCGCTGACGATCAGGCCCAGGCCGATCACCACGCCGACCAGGAACAGCAGCATCGCGAACGCCGGGTAGCCGAACAGCGAGAAGCGGCTGGGCACGCGCATCAGCAGCACCGACGACAGCAGCAGCGCGGCGGTGATCAGGCCGGCGGCGATGCGGTTGGCGACTTTCTGGATGTTCTCCATCAGCCGCGATTCCTCCAGCCCGGTGACCTTCATCTGCAGCCGGTTCTCGGCCACCAGGCTGAGGATGTCGGACACCCGCCGCGGGCCGGTGCGCAACAACTGCTGCAGTTCCATCGCCTCGCTGGCGACGTTGGCCATCGACAACGACTTGACCAGACGCGCGCGCATCACGTGCTGCAGCTGGCGCTCGACCACGCTGCGTGTATCCAGCTCCGGTGCCAGCAGCCGGCACGCCCCTTCCAGGTTGAGCAGCGCCTTGCCCAGCAGGCTCAGCTCCGGCGGCGTGCGCAGGTCGCAGGCGGTGGCGATGCGCACGATCTCCAGGACCACGCGGCCCTCGGACAGGGTGTCGTTGGCGGCATAGCGGGCAATCATCTGCCCGGTCAGGCGCAGGTAGCGCTCCTCGTCGTAGTCCTCCAGGCGCGTGCTGATGCCGATGATTTCGTCGGCCACTTCCTCGCCACGCCCGTCCACCGCCGCGAACAGCACCTTGAGCAGCCGTTCGCGCAGGCGCGGCGGCACGTGCGCGACCATGCCCAGGTCGAACACCGCCAGGCGCTGGTCGTCGGTCACCCGCAGGTTGCCCGGATGCGGGTCGGCATGGATCTCGCCGTGCACGAAAATCTGGTCCAGGTAGCCGCGTACCAGCGCCGCGGCCAGTGGCTGCATCGACTGCTCGGTGCGGCGCACCGGCGGAATCGCGTCCACACGCACGCCATGCACCAGTTCCATGCTCAGCACCCGCCGCCGGCACAGGTCCCACAGCGGCTGCGGCACCCACAGCTCCGGATACGGTGCCAGGTGCTGGCCGAAGCGCGCCAGGTTCGCCGCCTCCGCTTCGTAGTCCAGCTCCATGCGCAGGGTGGTGGCGAACTCGTCCAGCCAGTCGGCGAAGCGCACGCGGCGGCCGACCCGGGTCAGGTGGTCGGCGGCGCTGGCGAAGCTGCGCAGCACCGCGATGTCCGAGCGCAACTGCGCGGCGACATCGGGCTTCTGCACCTTGATCGCCACTTCGCGGCCATCGTGCAGCACCGCGCGATGGACCTGGGCGATGGAGGCGCAGCCCAGCGGCTCCGGGTCGAACACGGCGAACAGCTTGCCGACCGGCGCCTGCAGCTCTTCCTCGATCACCGCGCGCACCTGTTCCACCGGGATCGGCGCGACCTGCTCCTGCATGCGCTCCAGCGCGGCCACGTACTCCAGCGGGATCATGTCCGGGCGCGTGGACAGCACCTGGCCGAGCTTGACGAAGGTCGTCCCCAATGCCTCCAGGTCGGCCACGAACTGCGCCGGATCGGCATCATCGGGCAGCCGGGTGCTGGGCGGTGGCTCGCCGTCCAGCTGCAGCCCGGAAAACACCCCCGAATTGCGATAGCGCAGCAGCAACCGCAGGATCTGCTGGCGCCGGCTCATGCTGCCGACGGTGGCGGGCGCGGCCGGATCTTGTTTCGCAGCGGTCAAGGCGTTCTCCCGTACGGCATGGCCTGGCAGTGTCACCGGCGGCCGGTGGTCGCCGGGTGAACGTGGCGGACATGTCGCGCGGCGCCGCGATGCGGGACAATCCCGGAATCCCCAACACTCACGGTGCCCCATGGCTGGAGCCGGCCTGTTCGCCCTGCTCGACGATATCGCGACCCTGCTCGACGACGTTTCCATCCTCACCAAGGTCGCGGCCAAGAAGACCGCCGGCGTGCTTGGCGACGACCTGGCGCTCAATGCGCAGCAGGTCACCGGGGTCAGCGCCGTGCGCGAGCTGCCGGTGGTCTGGGCGGTGGCCAAGGGCTCGCTGCTCAACAAGGCGATCCTGGTGCCGGCGGCGCTGGCGATCAGCGCATGGCTGCCGTGGGCGATCACGCCGCTGATGATGCTCGGTGGTGCCTTCCTCTGTTACGAGGGTGTGGAAAAGCTGGCGCACAAGTTCCTGCACGGCAAGGAAGACGCGCAACGCCACACCGAGCGCATCCAGGCGCTGGCCGATGCCGAGGTGGACATGGTCGCCTGGGAAAAGGACAAGGTGCGCGGCGCGATCCGCACCGATTTCATCCTCTCGGCCGAGATCATCGTGCTGTCGCTGGGCGTGGTGGCGCACGTGCCGTTCCTGCAGCGGGTGCTGGTGCTGGCGGCCATCGCCCTGGCGATGACGGTGTTCGTCTACGGACTGGTCGCAGGCATCGTCAAGCTCGACGACATCGGCCTGTGGCTGCTGCGTCGCGGCCGTGCCGCCGCCGCGCTGGGCCGCGGCATCCTGCGCGCCATGCCGTGGCTGATGCGCGGCCTGTCGATCGCCGGCACCGCGGCGATGTTCCTGGTGGGCGGCGGCATCCTCGTGCACGCGATACCGGCACTGCACCACTTGGTGGTGGGCTGGATTCCGTCACCGTCCTGGGAGATCGCGGCCAACGCGCTGGGCAGCGTGGTGGTCGGCATCCTGGTTGGCGCGCTGGTGCTGGCGGCGGTGACCGGGGTGCAACGCCTGCGGAGCGGCAAGTCGGCGCATTGAGCCTCACATATCCCGCCAGATGAGGATGCCGCAGGGCGCCGTCTCGATGGCGCTTCTCAGGTGCGTGACGTCGTGCTTGCCTCAAGCATCTGCAACACCATCCTGCGCGTGGCCGAGCGGGCGTGGCGGAATGCGTGCAGCAGGCGCCGTTCGACCGGATCGTCGACCAGTTCGGCATCGGCGGCGGGCGTCCAGTCCTCGTGCAGCGAGGGCTCGCCGCGGCCCGTTGCCAGCCATTCGTACGAGACGTCCGTTGCCAGCGCGATGGCGATCAGGCGCGTACTGCTGGGCGAAATCCCGGTAACGCTTTCCCAGTTGCCGACCGCACTGCGGCTGACCCGCAGTTCCGCGGCCAGTTCGCCCTGCGTCATCTTCTTCCGCTGTCGCGCCATGCGGATTCTTATTCCCAGGCTTCCCGCCATTTCACTCCTTCCCCCTACAGGAACGTGGTCATTATAGGCACGACCGGGATGGGGTCGCCTGATCAAGGCTCACGCCTGATTCCGCGATGGCATGTCGCCACGTCAAATAGGCATGCCATTGATACTGTCGCATCTGGTCATTAAGGCTGACAGCTGTCTCATATGTGCTGTCGTGTCTGGTTCATGAAGCGGTTGTGTCATCAGATGTGGCATGTATCGGGGCTTGCCGCATCTCCGTGGATGGGAAAGAGTCATTCTCGTCCGATGACGACGCATGGGGATGCAATGTCGCAACCGTTGTTCCGCGATGAAGTGCTCAAGGCTCGCCGCACCAGCTGGCTGGGTGGCATTTCGCTGGCGCAACCGCTGCGACTTTGGGTACTGACCGGGCTGGCAGTAATGGCCGCATCCGCCATCGTGCTGTTCGTCACCTTGGGGACTTACACCCGCCGTTCCACCGTCACGGGTCAATTGGTGCCAACGCAGGGGTTGGCGACCGTAGTGGCGCCTGCCAGTGGCGTCGTGACGCGTATGGAGGTTCCGGAGGGGGGCAGGTCGCCGCCGGCGGGACACTGGCCTTGGTCACCGTACCGCGCGCCACCCAAGGCAGCGGCGACACCCTGGCGGCCCTGGAACAACGCCTGCAGCAACGTCAGGACGGTCTGCTCGCTACGCAACAGGCCCAGCACGCACAGTTGCAGGCGCAGGCGCAGGGCATCGCCAGTCAACTGGCGAATGCGCAGCGCGAACTGGCGCAGGTGGAGGCAGAAGTAGTCACCCGCCAGCAGCAGATCCGTATCGCCAGCGAAACCCTCGATCGCCTGCGCCGGCTCGAGGGCGGGCAGTACGTCAGCGTGCTGCAGATCAAACAGCAGGAAGCGCTGGTGCTGGACTACACCGGCCAGATGCAGACTCTGCAGCGGCAAGCGATCGGCACCCGCCGGCTGATGGCGCAACTGCAGCAGGCACAGCGCGAACTGCCCGGCCAGCATCAGGCCAGCGACGCCGGCTACCAGCGCGATCTGGCCCAGCTGGAACAGGAACGGGTGCAGACGCAAGCCAGTGGTGCGCTGCTGGTGAAGGCGCCGGTAACTGGTGTGGTCGCCACGCAGATCGTCAAGCCGGGGCAGGCGGTACAGGCCGGACAACCGTTGCTGAGCCTGCTGCCCGGTGACGGAAAGCTGGAAGCCGAACTGCTGGTGCCCAGCCGTGCCATCGGCTTCATCGCCCCCGGCGACACCGTGCTGCTGCGCTACCAGGCGTTTCCGTACCAGAAATTCGGCCACCAGGAGGGGCGGGTGGCGCGCATCAGCCGCAGCGCATTGAGCAGTGGCGAGTTGGGGGCATTGATCGGCAATGCCCAGCAGGGCGAACCGTATTACCGCATTACCGTGGCGCTGGCGCAGCAGGCCATCACTGCCTATGGCAAGCCCGAGCCGCTCAAGCCCGGCATGCTGCTGGACGCCGATGTGATGGGGGAGCGGCGTCGGCTGATCGAATGGATTTTTGAGCCGTTGTATTCGCTGAAAGGGAAAGTCGGCAATGGCTGATCTTCTTCGCAGGTAATGGATTGCCGGTGTATCCCGGCCCCGTGGCGCAGGGGGTCTGTGTCGCATACGTTGGAGATTGAGGATATGCGCGATTTGATGTCTGAGGAGGTTTCGTTTGTTGATGGCGCTGCTTCGCAATGCGATGCGGATGGTGGTGATGTTTTGATATTGGCGGGCTGTCAATTGCAACGGGCTTGGGGTTTGCCGCTGGTGGCGTTGCGGGGTTTGCGGGATTGATGGGTATGTTGGCTTTCCAGAAGTCTTTGATGGATAAGCAGGCCGCATGCGAAGCTAATCTAAAATAGGTCTGACGGGCGCCAAAGTCTATTTGGCGCCCTTTGTTGGTCCTGATGGTTGATTTGGAGAATAAATATGGGAAGGCTCGTATTGATGATATTTTCTTTCTTTGTTTTTGTTGTTGCATTTTTCAGGATTGGTGGGCGGGTTAATGCAGAGGCATTTATTTCTATGGGGGCTGGAATTTTTCTTTGTTTGATGTTGTTCAGTTTTATGGATTTAAGGAGGCGCAAGGGAAGGTGATTTCCTGGGCATGCCCTGGATTTTGTGCAAGCAGGCGGTGGGCTTGAAATTGCCGGATCTGCGGCAGGACGGATCAAGGCTTGCTATTACGCATTGATAGGGCATGAAGGTTGAAACAAATCCTCCAATCCGAGTCCGCCGAATGCGGCTTGGCCTCTCTGGCAATGGCTGCTTCCGCCCACGGCCTCCATATCGGTTTGCCGCAGCTGCGCCGCCGCTTCCCGCTATCGCTCAAGGGCGCCAAGCTTTCGCATCTGATCCAGATCGCCCAGCAACTGGGCTTCTCCACCCGTCCGCTGCGACTGGATATGGAGGATCTGGGCAAGCTGAAACTGCCCTGCATCCTGCATTGGGATCTGAACCACTTCGTGGTGCTGGCCAAAGTCGGCCGCAGCAAGGTCACGATTCTCGACCCGGCCATCGGCGAGCGGGTGTTGTCGCTGGCCGAGGTTTCCGAACATTTCACCGGCGTGGCGCTGGAACTGTCGCCGAGCACGGGGTTCAAGCCGCAGAAGGCGGTGCCAGCGATCACCGCGCGACAGTTGACCGGCCCGATGCGGGGTCTGTGGGGCGCGCTGGGGCAGATCCTGCTGCTGTCGGTGGCCTTGCAGGTGTTCGTGGTCTTGGCACCGTTCTTCATGCAGTGGGTGGTGGACCAGGTGCTGGTGTCGGCCGACCGCGACCTGCTTACCGTACTGGGGTTGGGCTTCGGCCTGGCGTTGCTGCTGCAGATTGGCATCGGCCTGCTGCGCGGCGTGGCGGTGGTGCATCTGTCGTCGCGCCTGGGGCTGCAGTGGATGGGCAATGTGTTCGCGCATCTGCTCAAGCTGCCGCTGGACTTCTTCGAGAAGCGCCACTTGGGCGACGTGACGTCGCGCCTGTCGTCGGTGCAGGCCATCCAGCGCACGCTGACCACCAGCTTCGTAGAAGCCCTGATTGACGGTCTGATGGCCGTGGTCACTTTGGGGCTGATGCTGGTCTACAGCTGGAAGCTGGCGTTGGTGACGCTGCTGGCGGTGGCCTTGTATGCCGGCATTCGTGCGCTGGCCTACCGTCCGCTGCGCGAAGGAACCGAGCAGCAGCTTGTGGCTGCAGCGAAGCAGCAGACCCACCTGCTGGAATCGCTGCGTGGCATGCAGAGCGTGAAGGTCGCCGGCGAGGAATCGCGGCGGCGCAGCACCTACGACAACCTGATGGTGGAGACCGTCAACAAGGAAGTGCGACTGGCCCACCTCGGGCTGGGCTTCAACGGCGCCAGCCAGCTGGTGTTCGGCATCGAGCGCATTGCGGTGATCTGGATCGGCGCGGTGCTGGCGCTGGGCAATGTGTTCTCGGTGGGCATGTTGATCGCCTACCTGGCCTACAAGGACCAGTTCGCGGGGCGCATGAGCGCGCTGATCGACAAGTGGGTGGAGTTCCGCATGCTGCGCCTGCACGGCGAGCGCCTGGCCGATATCGTGCTGACGCCGCCGGAGGACGACCATGCTGTGCCGGAGGCGCTGCCGCCACAGGACGTGCGCATCGAGGTGCGCAACCTGTCCTTCCGCTATGCCGAGGGCGAGCCGTGGGTGCTGCGTGACTGCAGTTTCAGTATCGCGCCGGGCGAGTCGGTGGCGATCATCGGTGCGTCCGGGTGCGGCAAGACCACGCTGGTCAAGCTGCTGCTGGGCCTGCTCAAGCCCAGCGAAGGCAGCGTTCACGTCGGCGGCCACGACCTGCACAAGCTCGGCGCGCGCAACGTGCGCGCCATCGTCGGCGCGGTGATGCAGGACGATCAACTGTTCGCCGGCAGCATTGCCGACAACATCGGCTTCTTCGACCCCGAGTTCGATCTTGAGCGGGTCGAGCAGGCGGCGCGGCTGGCGGCGGTGCACGACGATATCGCCGCGATGCCGATGGGCTACCACGGCCTGATCGGCGACATGGGCAGCTCGCTCTCGGGTGGGCAGAAGCAGCGCATCATCCTGGCGCGCGCGCTGTACCGGCAGCCGAAGCTGCTGTTCCTGGACGAGGCGACCAGCCACCTGGACGTGGGCAACGAGCAGTTGGTGAATGCGGCGATCCGGCGGCTGGACGTCACACGCGTGATCGTCGCCCATCGCCCGGAAACCATCGCCAGCGCTGATCGCGTGCTGGTGATGGAGCAGGGAAGGATCGTGCAGGAGCTGCGTCCGCAGGCTCCGCGGAGCGCGGAGGCGGTGGAAGCCGAAGCAGTAGCGATGCCGGTGTAGCAGGGCGCATCCGTGCATGAAGATGACGATGCCTCATATACACATGCCTGCCCGCAATGGTGGCGGCCGGATTGCGATGCGTGCGCATGCCGTTGGGGCAGGCGAGGGACGACCTGGGGCGATGCTGTCAGTTTCGACAGTTGCGCGCCCGCGCGCGTTCCGGCTCAAATCGTCAGGTTTGCGGCGCATGCGCGCCTTGCAGTGAATGCCGGCGGTGTACGGGCCGGCGTGTCGTGTCGATCATCAGACAAGGGGAAATGATGCTGAAACTGTCTTCCTGCGCCCTGGGCGTGGCACTTTCGTTTGCGTTGATGCCGGCGGTATACGCCAAGGGCGAGTCGGCGACGCTGCCGCGCGCCGTGACGGCCGGGCCGTGCGTCGAGGGGATCTGCGAGTACCGCCTGCCCAATGGACTGCGGGTGCTGCTGTTCCCGGATGCGAGCAAGCCCACCGTCACCGTCAACCTGGTCTACGGCGTGGGTTCGATGCAGGAGAACTACGGTGAGACCGGCATGGCGCACCTGCTGGAGCATCTGCTGTTCAAGGGCACGCCGACGCATCCGGACATCCCCGGCGAGATGCAGCAGCGCGGGGTGAACAAGAACGCCACCACCTCGCTGGACCGCACCAATTACTTCGCCTCGTTCCCGGCCAACGACGACACGCTGGACTGGCTGTTGGCGCTGGAAGCGGACCGCATGGTCAATTCCAGGGTCGCCAAGGCCGACCTGGACAGCGAGATGACCGTCGTCCGCAACGAGATGGAAGCCGGCGACAACAATCCTGCAGGCGTGCTGATGAAGCGCATGCGTTCGGTCGCCTACGACTGGCACAACTACGCCAACCTACCCATCGGCGCGCGATCGGACGTGGAGAACGTGCCGATCGGCAACCTGCAGGCGTTCTACCGCACCTGGTACCAGCCGGACAACGCGCTGCTGATCGTGGCCGGCCGCATCGACGCCGACACCACGCTGGCGCGCGTGGCCGCGCATTTCGGGCCGCTGAAGAAGCCGGCGCGCGTGCTGCCGGCGTTCCATACCGTCGAGCCGACCCAGGACGGCGAGCGCGAGGTGACGGTGCGCCGCAGCGGCGACCTGTCGCTGGTGGCCACCACCTACCACGTGCCGGCGCTGGTGCAGGCCGACAGCGCGGCGCTGGCGGTGCTGGGCAATGTGCTCGGGCATACGCCCAGCGGGCGCTTGCACAAGGCGCTGGTGGAAACCAAGCTGGCGGCGGGCGCGGGAGCCGGCAGCGGGAGCATGCGCGATCCGGGGCTGTTCAACGTGATCGCGGTGCTGCCCAAGGACGGCGACGCGGCCAAGGCCGAAGCCGAGCTGCTGCGGCAGGCCGAAGCCATCGCGGCCCGGCCGGTGACCGGGGAGGAAGTGGAGGCGGCCAAGCAGCGCATCGCCAACGAGCAGGAAAACCTGCTCAACAACGTCAACGCGGTGGCAATGGCGCTGTCGGAGTACCAAGCGGCCGGCGACTGGCGCCTGCTGTTCGTGCACCGCGACGCCATCGCCAAGGTGACCGCCGCGGACGTCAACCGGGTGGCGGCGGCATACCTGAAGCCGAGCAACCGCACGCTCGGCCGGTTCGTGCCCACCGATGCGCCGGATCGCGCCGAGATTCCCGCCGCGCCGGCGATCGCCAGCGTGGTCGACGGTTACACCGGCCGGGCGGCGGTGGAGGCGGGCGAAACGTTCGAGGCGACGCCGCAGAATATCGCCGCGCGCACGCAGACGTTCACCCTGGGCGAGGGCCTGAAGGTGTCGCTGCTGCCGCGCCGGACGCGCGGGCAGACGGTCACCGTCAACGCCAGTTTCGAGTTCGGCAACGAACAGGCCGTGACCGGGCGCGACACCGCCGCGCAGTGGGTGGGGTCGATGCTGCTGCGCGGCGCGGCGGGGCAGAGCTACGAACAGCTCGTCGCCCGCTTCGACGCGCTCAAGACCGAGGCGTCCATCGGCGGCAACCTGCAGGGCGCGCAGATCCGCCTGAGCGGCAAGCGCGAAACCCTGGCCGAGGCGCTGGCACTGGCCGCGCAGGTGCTGCGCCAGCCGGACTTCCCGCAGGACCAGTTCGAGCAGCTGCGGCTACAGGCCATCACCGGGATCGAGGCGCAGCGCAAGGAGCCGGGCATGCAGGCGTCGATGGCGATGGCGAGGTACTTCGATCCGTGGCCGGCGGGCCATCCGCTGCACGCCGATTCGCTGGACGAGTCCCTGGCCAAACTCAAGGCGTTGAAGCTGGACGACCTGCGCGCCTGGCACCGCGACTTCTACGGGACCGCCAGCGGTCAGATCAGCGTGGTGGGCGACTTCGATCCCGACGCGGTGAAGGCGCAGCTGCAGGAACTGTTCGCCGGCTGGAAGTCGCCGGTGCCTTACGCGCCCATCGCCACCCGCTACCAGCCGCGTGCCGCGCACCGCGAGAGCTTCACCACGCCGGACAAGCCCAACGCGGTGCTGCTGGCGCGGCAGAACCTGTCGCTCAACGTGGCCGACGCCGACATGCCGGCGCTGAGCATCGCCGTGGACATCCTGGGCGGCGATCCGCTTAAGTCGCGCCTGGCCGACCGCATCCGCCAGCGCGAAGGCCTGAGCTACGGCGTGAGCGCCGGCCTGCGCGCGGACGACAGCCGCGTCGGCCGCGACGACAACGGCAGCCTTACCGTGCAGGCCATCGCCGCGCCGCAGAACATGGGCAAGGTCGAGACCGCATTGCGCGAGGAGCTGGCACGGCTGGTGGCCGACGGGGTGACCGCGCAGGAAGTGCGCGATGCGGTGGCCGCGCGCATCGTGCAGCGCGAACAGTCGCGCGCCAGCGATGCCGCGGTGGCCGGCCTGCTGCAGGGCCTGCTCGATTACGACCGCACGATGGCGTTCGTGATCGAGCGCGACGCGGCCTACCAGGCGCTGACGGTCGAGCAGGTCAATGCCGCCATCCGCAAGCACCTCAAGCCGGAGAGCCTGAGCGTGTTCGTGGCCGGCGACTTCAAGTAACGCCGCTTCAGGCAAAGGGATGCCGGGGCGGCCACGTGCCGCCCCGGTCGTATCGATGGAAGCGCGTCCGCGGGGCCGCGGTCCGCGCCGGCGGCAGGGTCAATCGGCGTTGCCGACCCGGTCGCGGCCGGCCTGCTTGGCCGCGTAGAGCGCGCGGTCGGCGCGCTGCAGCAGGGCGTCGGCGGATTCGCCCGGGCGCCATTGCGCGACGCCGGCGCTGAAGCGCACGTGCACGCGCTGGCCCTCGTGCTGGAACGGGCGGTGGGCCAGCGCTTCCTGCAGCCGCCGCAGCTGCGCGTCGGCCTGGTCCTGGGGCATGCCGGGCAGGACCAGCACGAACTCATCGCCGCCGAGGCGGGCGACCTGGCCGTGGCTGCCCAGGCGGGTCTGCGCGGTCGCCACCAGGTGGCGCAGCGCATGGTCGCCACCGGCGTGGCCATGGTCGGCGTTGGTGCGGCTGAAGTGGTCCAGGTCCAGCATCGCGATGCTGAGCAGTGGCTGCGCGCCGCCCATCGCTTCGGCCAGGACGTCCTGCAGGCCCCGCCGGTTCAGCGCGCCGGTCAGCGGGTCGGTGCGCAGCTGGCTGCCGGCTTCCTCCAGTTCGCGCTCGAGCTGCTGCACCCGCTGTTCGGCGGCCAGCGCCTCGGCGCGCGCGCTGGCCAGGCGGTCGCGTGCGCGCAGCGCCTGCGCCTGAACGCGCGCGGTGTCCTGCAGTACGTTCTGCAGCAGCTGGCCCAGGTCGGCCAGGCTGCGCGCCTGGCGCACCGCCACCGCGTAGCTGGCGATGCGGTCGTGGTAATCGCCGGTTTCCGAGGCCATGCCTTCGACCTGCTCGACGAAGTCGACCATCAGGTCCTTCATCGCCGCCTTGGATTCCTCGATGCCCTGGCGCAGCACGCCCTGGCGGTAGATCACCTCGCGCAGGTCGTTGCGGGTGCGTTCCAGCGAAGTGCGGTCCAGCGGCCCGGCCAGCACCTGCCGCACGTTGCCGATCTGGCCATGCAGCCAGCTGCCGCCGTCGATCAGCTCGGCGATGTTGTGCAGCAACAGGTCGAACAGGTTGAGCAGCAGGTCGTGCTGCTCGTGCAGGACATCGTTGCGCACGCCCACCTGGTGGCACAGCTCGCGCAGGTGCTGTTCCACCGGTTCCAGCGACTGCCCGGATTGCCAGCCGCGCAGTTCCTCGCCCATGCGCCGGGCCTGGGTCTCCAGTTCCGGCGCCTGCTGCAGCAGGCTGGACAGCACCGCGCCGAGGGTGTTGCGCAGCATGTCGCGCAGCCGCTCGGCTTCGCTGTTGCCGGCCTGCGCCGGTTCCAGGTCGATGGTGCGGATGTACTTGTCGATCAGCTGGCGCAGCAGGCGGCCGTAGCGTTCCCATTCCTGGCCGTCGTAGGCGCTCTGCAGCAGCCGCCCGAGATCGCCGAGCTCCCCGGGCAGGCTGGACATGCCCTGGGCGAACGCGTGCAGCAGCGCATCGGGCGCGTGGGCGTGGCCGAAGATCCGCTGCAGCGGCGTCGTGCCGTGGCCGTGCGCGGCGGCTTTCGGCGCCGGCGCGGCCGCCGCCGGGGCGCCGGCCATGACCTGGCGGCGTGACAGGATGCGTCCCAGTCCGGCAGGCTTGGAGGGCGGAATGTCGGTGCTGTCGGCCATCGCGAGGCGGTTCCGGACGGGCTGTGCGGACGGGCCGCGGGCGGGGGATCGATGTCCCCCATTATCGGCGAGGCGGATGCCGGCTTGAACCGCCGGGCAGAGGAGGAGCGGGATGCGCGTACTGCTGGCCGGAGCGACCGGCCTGGTGGGGTCTCAGGTGCTGCAGCGGCTGCTGGCCGATACCCGCTGCACGGCGGTGGTGGCACCGGTGCGGCGGCCGTTGCCGCTGCAGCATCCACGGCTGTCCGCCCCGTTGCTGGATTTCGACGTGCTGCCGCTGCAGGCGCCGTGGTGGCAGGCGAATGCGGCGGTCTGCACGCTGGGCTCGACCCTGAAGCAGGCCGGCTCGCGGCAGGCGTTCGCGCGCATCGACCATGGCTACCCGCTGGCCATCGCCCGCGCGGTGAAGATGCACGGCTGCACGGTGTTCGCACTGAATTCGGCGATGGGCGCCAACCCGCGTTCGGCGTTCTTCTACAACCGGGTCAAAGGCGAACTGGAGCGCGACCTGCGCGCACTGGGGTTCGCGTCGCTGGCGCTGGTGCGGCCGGGGTTGATCGGCGGCGCGCGCTCCGAGCCACGCCCGGGCGAGCAGGCGGCGGCGCGGGTGCTGGGTGCGCTGGGGCCGGTACTGCCGCGCGCATGGCGCATCAACCCGGCCGGGCGCATCGCCGCGGCGCTGGTGGAGGCGGCGCTGGCGCCGGCGCCGGGGGTGCGGGTGATCGGCTCGGCGCAGCTGGCATAGCCGCCGCGCGCCGGGAGCGGCCGCGCTCAGGCCGGCAGCGACTGGCCGCCATCCACCGCCAGCACCTGCCCGGTGATCCAGCGGGCGGCGGGCGAGCACAGGAACACCGCGGCCGCCGCCACGTCTTCGGCGGCGCCGAAGCCACCGAACGGGATCCGGTCGCGGACGCTGGCGTACAGCGCCGGTTCGGAGGTGCGGCGCTGGTCCCACAGGCCGCCGGGGAACAGGATCGAGCCGGGGGCGATGGCGTTGACGCGGATGCGCTCGCGCGCCAGCTCGGTGGCCAAGGTGACGGTGTAGTAGTCCAGCGCGGCCTTCGCGGTGGAGTAGGCGGTCGCGCGCGGGGTCGGCACGCGCGCGTTGATCGAGCTGACGTTGAGGATGGCCGGCATCGTGCTGCGCCGCAGGTATGGCAGCGCCAAGCGGTTGCTGCGCACCGCGGCCATCAGGTCGATGTCGAAGCCGGCCTGCCAGCTGGCGTCGTCGTTGCCGTTGCCGAACCCGGAGGCATTGTTGACCACGATGTCGATGCCGCCGAGCGCGGCGGCGGCGGCCTCGATCCAGGCTTCGATCTGTGCCGGGTCGGCCAGGTCGCAGGCGTGCACGTGGACGTGGGCGGCAGTGGCCTGGAGTGCTTCCCGTGTGCGCTGCAGGCCGTCGTCGCCGCGTGCGCACAGGCCCAGGCGCGCGCCGTGCCGCGCGAACGCGGTGGCGATGGCCAGGCCGATGCCACGGCTGCCGCCGGCGATCAGGACGCGGGCATCGCGCAGTGGGTGAACCGTCATCGTGGCGTCTTCCGCGGGAACCGGTGGGTATTGTCGCCGCAAAGGCCGCGGTTCACGGCCAGGTCGTGGCCGGCTGCCCGTTGTCGGGGTGCTGCATGCGCACCACGCAGAAACGGTGGCCGGTCGGCGCTTCCATCACCCACCAGCGCTTGACCAAGCCGATGCGGCGCGCGCCCAGCGCTTCCAGCCGGTCGGCTTCGGCATCGATGTCGTCCGCTTCGATGTCCAGGTGCACGCGCGGGGGATGGCTGACGCGCTGCACTTCCACGTGCAGGCCACCGGGGGCGCCGGCCAGTCCGGCGTACTGCGCGCCGTCGGTGTCGGTCTCGGGGGGCGCGGTGCCAGCCCCAGCGCCGCGCTCCAGAAGCGGGCGGCGGTGCCGGCGTCGGTGTCCTGGCAGTCGATGATGAAGCCGGCCAGGCGGCTGCGATGGGCCATGCGCGTGCTCCTGCGGTGGGAACCGCGAGCTTACGCCCCTGCCATGGGCGGGCGCGTGGCGGCAGTGGCCCGCGCCGGCCCACCGAGCCGCCACGCGGCGCCGCACAGCACGCCATAGACCAGCCATTCGGCCAGCCGTTGCAGCAGCCCGCGCCAGGCCTGCAGTTCGGGCAGGGCCATCAGCACGAACAACAGCAGCCAGGTGGCCGCCAGCCCGGCCCACAGCAGGCGGATGCGGGCCGGCAGTCGTGGCGCGGTGGCCAACAGCAGCAGGCCCAACGCGGTTCCGCTGTAGGTGAGCATGCCCAGCAGGGTGTGCAGTTGCTGGTCGAGACTGCCGGTCGCCGGGCAGCCGGGGTCGCAGGGCGCCAGCGCCGAGCCGATCCAGGCCAGTGGTTCGCACATCAGCAGCCAGTAGCCGAGCCGGCTGGCGCCACGGACCGGCGCCAGCCGCGCGCAGGCCAGCAGCAGCCAGGCGGCGAGCAGGCCCACCGGAACGAAGCCGGCCAGGCTGATCAGCCGCGCATGCGCGCTGCCGCTGGCGCCCAGTTCGCTGATGTACTGGGCCATGTGCGAATAACCGGGCTTGAGCAGCGCGCCGCCGAACAGCATGCCGAGGTAGGCGAGCACCAACAGCGGCACGATCCGGCGCGGGTGGGACATGGCGGTCGCGGGGCGGGTGCCGGAGGCCGGATCAGCGCGCTGCGCTGGCCAGGAACAGCTCGACCTTGCCGCAGGACGGGCAGGCATGCAGGTCGAACGCCTCGCGGTTCACCAGCAGTTCGCCGAGGTTGCCGAGCAGGAACGGCAGCGCCTGGGAGCCCTCGTGGAAGCGCTTGCGTCCGGCGAACACCATCGGCATGCCGGGGCAGCGCAGGCAATCGATCAGGCGCGGCGGCCGGGCCGCCGGATCGGCGTTGTCGGGGCGGAAGTCCGGGTCCGCGCTGCCATCGACGCGGGTGCCGCAGTTCCAGCACTGCTCGAACGTGTCTTCGTTGCTTTCCCTGCAGCGGCTACAGATCCAATGGGTCATGGTCACGCCTGTCCTGTGCGATGCGCGCATCGTAGCGTGACCCGGGGCGTCGTGGTGCCCGCCGCGCGGGCCGCGCCAGGGTGAGCGGCCGGGCGCATCGCCGGCGGTGCCCGCCGCGGTCGCGGGCGTTGTCGCCATCGAGCACGAAAAAAAAGCCCGCATTGCTGCGGGCTCAAGTTCTGCTGCAAAGCGTTCGCCCGGGGGCGGTCAGTGCGGCCGCGCCAGATCGTCGATCAGCACGCGCAGGAAGCGCGCGGCCTCGCCGCCGGTGCAGGCGCGGTGGTCGAACGTGACCGACAGCGGGATGACCTTGTGGGTTTCCACCCCGCCCATCACCGGCGTCACCTGGAAGCGGGCGCGCCCGGCGGCGACGATGGCCACGCACGGCGGCACCACCACCGGGGTGGCATAGCGGCCGGCGAACATGCCGAAGTTGGACAGGCTGATGGTGTAGCCGCTCAGTTCCGACGGGGCGATGCTGCGCTCTTCCACCTGCTGGCGCAGGCGGTTGATGCCTTCGCGGACGCCGCGCGCGTCGAGCATGTCGGCGTTGCGCAGGGCCGGCACGAACAGGCCGTCGTCGGTGTCCACGGCAATGCCGATGTCCACCTGCGCGTGCAGGGTGCGGGTGAGGGTGTCGCCGTCGAACCAGGCGTTCATCGCCGGCACCGCCTGGCAGGCGGCGACGATGCCGCGCACCAGCCGCGAGGTCATGTCGTTGCCCGGTGCCCAGGCATGGATGTCGGCATCGTCGGTCAGCGTGGTCGGCACGACCTTGCTGTGCGCGTCGGCCATCACCCGCGCCATGTTGCGGCGCACGCCCTTGAGCGGCTCCGGCTGGCCCTTGGCGACCACGCCCGGGGGCGCGGTGCGCATCGGCCTGCCGGCGGCGGACAGCGGCGTGCGCGCGGCATCGGCACGCACGGCCGGCGCCGGCGCGGCGGCCTGGACCGCCTGCGGTGCCGCTGCCGGCGCGCTGCCGACCTTGGCGGTGCCGGCCTCGGCGGCCTGCTTCACGTCGCTCATCGTCACCGCGCCGTCGGCGCCGGTGGCACGCACCCGCGCCAGGTCCACGCCGAGCTTGCGCGCCATCGCGCGCACCGCCGGCACCGCCTTGACCCCGCCCACGGCCACGGCCTGTTCGGTGTGCACGGCGTTGGAGCTGACCATCGCCCCGACCACGGTGCCTTCGTCGGCACGTTCGGCGGCAGCGGGAGCCGGTGCCGGCGCCGCGGCAGGCGCGGGCGCCGCAGCGGCCGCTGCCGGTGCGCCGTGGTGGTGGCCGGTGTCCTGGCCTTCGGCGCGCTGCGGCAGGTTCGGATCGATCTCGAACTGGGCCAGCATGTGCCCGGTCACCACGATGTCGCCGGCGCCGCCGGCCAGCTTCAGCACCTTGCCGGAGACCGGCGACGGCACTTCCACCACCGCCTTGGCGGTCTCCATCGACACCAGCGGCTCGTCCAGCTTGATCACGTCGCCTTCCTTGACGAACCACTCCACGATGGTCGCGTCCGGCAGGCCTTCGCCCAGGTCGGGCAGGTTGAAGTTCTTGGTCTGGCTCATTTCAGGGGGTTTCTTCCAGTAGTTCCAGGTCGCGTGCCGGCAGCCAGCCGAGCGCACCATTGGCGCGTTCGGCCCACCACCAGCCACCGTGTTCGTGATGCAGTCGCACCATCTCGCCGCTGTCCACGTCCAGCTCCTGCGCGGTGTAGTCGCGCAGCGCCTCGGCGCGGTCGTCGCCGAGCACGCGCAGCCACGCCACCGGCGCCCAGCCGGCGCGGTTGTCGGCGGTGCGCACCCAGGCGAAGTCCGGCCATTCCTCGTCGCGCACGCCGAGCTCGACGATCTCCCCGGCGTGGAAACGCAACGGCACCGGGTACTGGCTGCGGTAGGCGTTGAGCAGTCGCGCGCGCATGTCAGCCGGCCGCCACCGCGCGCCTTGCCGCCGCCACGATCCGCTCCACGCTCGGCAGGTATTTCATTTCCAGCCGGAACAGCGGGATGTGGGTGTCGTAGCCGGTGACGCGCTCGACCGGCGCCAGCAGGTCGTACATCGACTCCTCGGCCAGGCGCGCGGCGATTTCGGCACCGAAGCCGGCGGTCTTGGGCGCTTCCTGCACGATCACGCAGCGGCCGGTCTTGGCCACCGACTCGGCGATGGTGGCGAAGTCCAGCGGGCGCAGCGTGGCGACGTCGATGACCTCGGCGCTGATGCCTTCGCCGGCCAGCTTGTCGGCCGCTTCCAGCGCTTCCTTGACCTGCGCGCCCCAGGCCACCAGGGTCACGTCGGTGCCGTCGCGCAGCACGAAGCACACGTCCAGCGGCAGCGCCTCGCCGTCGTTGGCGACCACTTCCTTGTACTGGCGGTAGATGCGCTTGGGCTCCATGTAGATCACCGGATCCGGCTCGCGGATCGCCGCCAGCAGCAGCCCATAGGCGCGCTGCGGGCTGGACGGCAGCACCACGCGCAGGCCCGGCACGTTGGTGAAGATGGCCTCGTTGGCCTCGCTGTGGTGTTCCGGCGCGCGGATGCCGCCGCCCCACGGCACGCGCAGCACCATCGGGCAGTGCAGGCGGCCGCGGGTGCGGTTACGCATGCGCGCGGCGTGGCAGATGATGTGGTCGACCATCGGGTAGACGAAGCCGTCGAACTGCGCTTCGGCCACCGGCTTCATGCCCTGCACGGCCAGGCCGACGGTGAGTCCGGCGATGGTGGTCTCGTCCAGCGGGGTGTCGAGCACGCGCTGCGCGCCGAACTTCTGCTGCAGGCCGGCGGTGGCGCGGAACACGCCGCCGTTGACGCCCACGTCCTCGCCCAGCACCAGCACCGACGGGTCGTGCTCCATTTCCCAGGCCAGCGCCTGGGTCACGGCTTCGATCAGGGTGATGGGGGTGGCGGTCATGGGGGTCTCTCCGCTGGCGCCGGTCGCGCCGTGGTCGCTGGCAAGGTCGTGGCCGGCCGGGACGCCGGTGCTGCGCTTGATGTCATCCATGGCGCTGCTCCAGGGCAATGGCCGCGGCGCGCTGGGCCAGCAGGTCCGGCGGCGGGTCGGCATACAGGTAGTCGAACATGGCCTCCACCGGCTGCACCGGGCAGTTGAGGTAGGCATTGACCTCCTCGTCCACGCGCGCGCCGCATTCGGCGATCCAGTTCTTCTCCTCTTCCTCGCTCCACACGCCCTGCGCGGTCAGGTACCTGCGCAGGCGGATCAGCGGCTCCTTCAGCCACGCGGCCTTGACCTCGGCGTCGTCGCGGTAGCGGCGCGCGTCGTCGGCGGTGGTGTGGTCGGACAGGCGGTAGGTGAGGAACTCCAGCACGGTGCCGCCCTGGCCGGACAGGGCACGCTCGCGCGCCTGTTCCATCGCCGCCAGCACCGCGATCAGGTCGTTGCCGTCCACCTGCAGGCAGAACAGGCCGCCGGCCAGGCCCTTCTGGGCCAGGGTCTGGGCGCCGGTCTGGGCCGAACGCGGCACCGAGATCGCCCAGCCGTTGTTGACCACGCACAGGATCAGCGGCAGCTGGTAGGCGCCGGCCGAGTTCACCGCGGCGTAGAAGTCGGTCTTGGAGCTGCCGCCGTCGCCGCACACGGTCACCGCCACCTGCGGCTTGCCCTGCAGCTTGAACGACAGCGCCGAGCCGGCCGCGTGCAGGCACTGGGTCGAGATCGGCACGCAGATCGGGAAGTCGCGCGCGGCGTCGCTGTCGCGGTCGTAATCGCTGCCGCGCTCGTCGCCGCCCCAGTACATCAGCACGTCGCGCGGGCGCACGCCGCGCATGAACATGGCGCCGTACTCGCGGTAGCTGGGGGCGAACACGTCGCCGGGCTTCATCGCCGCGCCGATCCCGACGTGGGCCGCTTCATGGCCCAGGCAGGAGGCGAAGGTGCCGAGCTTGCCGGTGCGCTGCAGGGCCACGGCCTTGGTGTCGAACACCCGGGTGGCCAGCATCTGCCGGAACAGGGGCAGCAGCGCGCGCGGATCGCGCAACGAGGCCGGCAGGTCGTCGCGTACCAGGGTGCCGTCGGCATCCAGGTACTGCAGGTAGTCGATGTGGAACTGGGCGGAAACCGTCATTGCAGCAACACCTTGGACAGATGGTTTCAAATGATAGGAATTGCGCATGGTAAGGAATCGGGCGGGAAAAGCCGTCCTGCGCCGCAGCACGAAATCCGTGCGCCGGCCCATGGGCGGCCGCCGCGGCACGTGGATCCAACGCATTCAGCCAGCCGCCGCGGCCACCGGCCGATTGTCGCGCCGGTTGCAATCGCAAGTGTTCGCTTTCCGTTTGCGCGGGCAGCGGCCGCCGCCCGGGCCGGGTTACCCTTTGCGCCCCACGCAGATGGCAAGGCCGATGACCGTAGAACAGAACCAGCGTGAGCTCGAAGCCGGCATCCACACCGACCTGCACGGCCGGCTCACCTATGGCGGCTACCTCTGCCTGGACCGGCTGCTGTCGGCGCAGCAGCCGTTGTCCAGCCCGGCGCACCACGACGAGATGCTGTTCATCATCCAGCACCAGACCTCGGAGCTGTGGCTGAAGCTGCTCGACCATGAACTGCGCGCGGCCATCGGCTTCCTGCAGCGCGACCAGGTCTGGCAGTGCCGCAAGGTGCTGGCGCGCGGCAAGCAGGTGCTGCGCCAGCTGACCGAGCAATGGTCGGTGCTGGAAACCCTGACCCCGTCCGAGTACCTGGGCTTCCGCGACGTGCTCGGCCCGGCCTCCGGGTTCCAGTCGCTGCAGTACCGCTGCATCGAGTTCCTGCTGGGCAACAAGAACGCGGACATGCTGGCGGTGTTCGACTACGACCCGGAGGGCCAGGGGCGGCTGCGCCGGACCCTGGAGGCGCCGAGCCTGTACGAGGAGTTCCTGCGCTACCTGGCGCGCTTCGGCCATGCGGTCCCGCCGGAGTACGCCGGCCACGACTGGACCCGCCCGCATGTCAGTGATCCGGCGCTGCGGCCGGTGTTCGAGCGCATCTACCAGGACACCGACCGCTACTGGCGTGAGTATTCGCTGTGCGAGGACCTGGTGGACCTGGAGTCGGCGTTCCAGCTGTGGCGCTTCCGCCACATGCGCACGGTCATGCGGATCATCGGCTTCCGCCGCGGCACCGGCGGCTCCAGCGGCGTGGGCTTCCTCAAGCAGGCGCTGGAACTGACCTTCTTCCCGGAGCTGTTCGAGGTGCGCACCAGCATCCGCGGCGACACCGGGCCGGCCCCCGCCGGCGCCTGAAACGCCAGCGTATTCAGCATGTTGCGCGCGGCCGCCGGCGGTCACGGCCGCTGCCCGCCGCGCGCGGCCCGGGCCGCGGGCGCGGCGCTTGTGGATTTGACGTGAAGCCGGCGCTTCGGTGATCCTCGCGCGTCGTGCCGATTCCGGCCGACTTCCTTTGCATCATCTGCCCAACGAATCACTCAGGGGGAAACCCAGCATGAGCGCTGCCGCGCCGAATTCCGCATCCACCCCGGCGCCCGTGCCGGAGTTCAAGAACCTCCTCGGCCACCCGCGTCCGCTGTGGATGCTGTTCATGACCGAGTTCTGGGAACGCTTCGCGTTCTACGGCATCCGCTGGGCGCTGGCGCTGTACATCGTCGCCCAGTTCGCCGAGAGCCAGGCCGGGGCCAGCAAGCTCTACGGCGCCTATCTGGCGCTGGTCTACGCGGCGGCGCTGTTCGGCGGTTTCGTCGCCGACCGCATCATCGGCTACCAGCGCTCGATCCTGATCGGCGCGGCGGTGATGTCGCTGGGCCTGTTCCTGATCGCCATTCCCGACGACCGCGTGTTCCGCATCGGCCTGGCCACGATCATCGCCGGCAACGGCCTGTTCAAGCCCAACATCTCCAGCATGGTCGGGCAGCTGTACGGCATCAATGATTCGCGCCGCGATTCGGGCTTCACCATCTTCTACATGGGCATCAACGCCGGCGCGCTGGTCGCCCCGGTGCTGACCGGCATCCTGGCCGACAAGCTGTTCGGCACCGAGGCCATGCCGGCCTACAAGTACGTGTTCATCGCCTCGGGCATCGGCATGCTGATCAGCCTGGTGTGGTTCTGGATCGGCCGCCGCCAGCTTGGCAGCGTCGGCGCGGCCCCGGCCGGGGCGGGCATTGGCCGCACCATCGCGGTGCTAGTCGGCGCGCTGGTCGCGGTGCCGGTGGCCTATGGCCTGCTGACGATCGACGCCGGCATCCTCGGCTGGATCCTGGGCGCGCTGTTCACCGCGCTGTGCGTGATGATCCTGGTCGAGGGCATCCGCGAGGGCAAGGTGGCGCGCGACCGCTCCATCGCCATGCTGATCATCTTCGTGTTCAACGTGCTGTTCTTCATGTTCTTCGAACAGGCCGGCAGCTCGTTCAACTTCCTGGCGCAGAACATCGTCGACCGCGACCTGGCGGGCTGGATCTTCCCGATCGGCTGGTTCCAGTCGGTGAACTCGGTGGCCATCCTGGCGCTGGGCCCGATCTTCGTGTGGCTGTGGACCGCGCTGGGCAAGGCCAACCCGTCGATCCCGCGCAAGTTCGGCCTGGGCCTGATCTTCAACGGCCTGGCCTTCCTGCTGCTGATGTACGCGCTGTCCTCGCTGGTCGACGACGCCGGCAAGATCCCGTTCTGGACCCTGTTCATGGTCTACGTGATCCAGACCGTGGGCGAGCTGTGCTTGTCGCCGATCGGGCTGTCGATGACCACCAAGCTGGCCCCGCTCAAGGTCGTCGGCCTGGCGATGGGCGGCTGGTTCCTGTCCACCGCCATCGGCAACAACCTGTCGGGCATCTTCGCCGCGGTGGTCAGCGGTGAAAGCGGCATGACCGTCGAGTCGGCGCTGAAGGGGTATACCTTCGGCTTCTGGTCGCTGCTGGGCGCCGGCGTGCTGCTGTTCCTGATCGCGCCGCTGGTGCAGAAGCTGATGCATGGCGTGAAGTGAGGAAACAACGATGAAGCGGATGTCCGGTGGAATATCCCTGCTCCTGGCGGCGCTGCTGGGGGGCTGTGCGCAGCCACCGGCACCGCCGGCGGAGAAGGTGCAGCCGCTGGATACCTCCGAACAGAAGGCGCCGGTGGCCGATACCAGCCAGCCGGTCGCCTCGGGCAATACCCCGGCCGCGGCGGACATCGCCGCCGTGGCCGCGCTCAACGCGCAGTTCGACCCCGCGCGCGACCCGGTCGCCGACCTGGAGACGGCCAAGGTCGAGGCCCAGCGCGGCGGCAAGCGGATCGTGCTGGACGTGGGCGGCGAGTGGTGCTCCTGGTGCCACCTGATGGACGCCTTCATGGAAGGCGACTCGGAGATCCGCCGCTTCCGCGACGCGCATTACGTGTGGATGAAGGTCAACTACAGCGAGGACAACGAGAACGCGGCGTTCCTGTCGCGCTTCCCCGCCATCACCGCCTACCCGCACCTGTTCGTGCTCGACGCCGAGGGCCAGCTGCTGCATTCGCAGTTCACCGGCGAACTGGAGAAGGGCAAGGGCTACGACCGCGCCCGCTTCTTTGCGTTCCTCAAGCAATGGGCGCCGCCGGCCACGCCCTGAGCAGGGCGCGGGCGAGGCAAGCGACGGCGCCGCAGGGCGCCGTTTTCGATCCGGACTTCATTTCCGTGGCCAGCGGCCGCTAACGGGAGCATTCGCTTGCTCGCCGGGGCCGATTGCCGATGTCGCTTCCTTCCGATGCCACCCCCGAAACCAGCGTCCCGGCCGTCGCCGGGGCGACGGGCACGGGCCTGCCCACGGTGGACGCGCTGATGGACGAGCAGCCACCCGCCGATGCAGATGCCGATGCGCCGGCGCCGCGCTACCGGCTGCCGCAGTCGGCGGTGCCGCCGACCATCATGCTGCAGGCCGCGGTGGCGCGGCTGGTGGAGCAGAAGGAGCGCATCGACCGGCTGGCCCGCGAAGGCCTGCTCGACGGCCTGTTCCCCGCCGAGTGGAGCGCGGTGCCGGGCAACGAGCTGCGCGCGTTCGTCGCCTCGGTGGTGCCGTTCGCCTCGGACAGCGTGCGCGGCGAGACCGTCGCCGCGCGGGTGCCGTTGAAGTACCTGCTGGGCCAGTCGCATCGCTGGGGAAGGGATGACGTCGCCGAGCCCCGTTCGCTGAGTGCGTTCCTGGCCAGCGACGAACGCGCCGCCGCGGGCGCGGCCGATGCGGCCGAGGTGATGCTGCTGGGGCCGCTGGGGCTGGGCTGGGCCCAGGTCGGCCGCAGCCGGGTCGGCTTCCTGCGTGCGATGGGGGCCGAGTCGCTGGCCGCGCGGGTCACCGCGTTGCCGTACCCGGCGCCGGAGCAGCTGGCGCTGTACCAGGTGAGCGTTGCCGGCGCCACGCAGGTCTGGTGCGTGCTGGACAACCGCAGGCTGCGCGCGCTGTCGGCGCCGTCGCTGAGTGTCCCGTTGTTGACCGCCTACGGCGTCGTCGCGCCACAGGCGTGGCCGGCGCAATGGCCCGATCCGGTCGAGGTGGATGCCGAACTTGGCCTGGCCAGGGCTGGCAAGGGGCCCATGAGGTTGACCTGGTCAGGCTGGTGGACAAGATCCAGCGCAGCCGGGCCGGCGAGGCCTGGAGCAGCGCGAGCCTGATGCAGCTGCATACCTGGGTGCCCCGCTGGCGCTTCTTCCTGGCCTCGTTCATCGGCCTGCCGGCGGCACTGCTGCTGATCGCGGCGCTGGCCCTGCCCGGTCGCGTCGAGGCCGCGGCGGTGGCGGCGGCGCTCGGCTTCGCCGGTGGCGCCATTGCCGCGCTGGCCGCGCCGTGGATCTACGCGCGCCGCAAGTTCCTGAGCTGAGCAGAGCGGTGGATGCGCAGCCTGCGCCGCATGGACTGCATCGGGACGTCTCCTGCAGGGCCTGCCCCGCTTTCACGGGAGGGACCCCCAGGCGTTTCAATCCAGGGTCATCTGCGCCAGGCCGGCATCGGCCAGGCGGGTGATGAGCCGTTCCAGCACCTGCTCTTCTTCTTCGGTGAGCACCGACATCAGCTTGCGGGTGATCTCCATCACCATCGGCGCGACGGTCTCGTAGACCTCGAAACCGGCCGCCGACAGCGCCAGCACCGAGCGGCGGCGGTCGTCGCCATGGGTCTCGCGGCGGATGAAGCCGCGCTCCAGCAGGCGCGCCACCGCGCGGCTCACCGCGACCTTGTCCATCGCCGTGCGTTCGGACACCTCGCTCGCCGACGAGCCGGGGTACAGCGCCAGGATGGTGATCACGCGCCATTCCGGGATCGACAGGCCATAGCGCTCGCCGTACAGGCGCGCGATGTTGCCGCTGACCCGGTTGGACAGCACGCTGATGCGGTAGGGCAGGAACTGTTCTAGATCGAGCAGCACGTGCGAGGCACGGATGCTGGTGGACTTGCTGTAATCGGAAGCGCTCATGCTGCAGTGCACCTTGATGGTGGTTTCATGTGAAACTATAACCTTCGGTTCTGACCCGCGTTCGCCGCGTGTCTTCCTGTATTGCGCCGCCGGCTGCGGCGACGACCCACTTCCGGAGGCAACCCATGAACACCCACGTCCACGCCGCATCCAACGCGCCCAACCTGGGCATGCAGGTGACCACCTTCGAGAACCCGATGGGCATCGACGGTTTCGAGTTCGTCGAATTCGCCGCGCCGGCCGGTCAGGCCGCCGGGCTGCACGACTACTTCAGGAACATGGGATTCACTGCCGTGCTCCGCCATCGGCAGCGTGCTATTACCGTCTACCGTCAAGGCGGCGTCAACTTCCTGGTGAACGAGGAGCCGGATTCGTTCGCCGCCGACTTCGCCGCCAAGCACGGCCCGTGCGCCTGCGGTTTCGCCATCCGCTTCCAGAAGCCGGCCGCCGAGGTGCTGTCCGCGGCGCTGGGCAACGGCGCCGAGGAAGTGACACTGCTGGCCGACACCCGCGCGGTGCCGGCGCCGGTGATCAAGGGCATCGGCGACTGCATGCTGTACCTGGTGGACCGCTATGGCGAGGCCGGCAGCATCTACGATGCGGACTACGTGCCGGTGGACGGCGCCGAGCAGGACCCGAAGGGCTTCGGCCTGACCTTCATCGACCACCTGACCCACAACCTGTACCTGGGCAACATGCAGAAGTGGTCGGATTACTACGAGCGCCTGTTCAACTTCCGCGAGATCCGCTACTTCGACATCAAGGGCGCCAAGACCGGCCTGGTGTCCAAGGCGATGACCGCGCCGGACGGCATCGTGCGCATTCCGCTCAACGAGTCGTCCGACCCGAAGAGCCAGATCAACGAGTACCTGGACGCGTACAAGGGCGAGGGCATCCAGCACATCGCCTGCTTCACCGACAACATCTATGACACCGTCGAGGCGATGCGTGCGCACGGCATCGAGTTCCTGGACACGCCGGACACCTACTTCGACGTGGTCGACCTGCGCATCCCCGACAATGGCGAGGACGTGCCGCGCCTGCGCAGGAACAAGATCCTGATCGACGCCGACCCGGAAACCAAGCAGCGCAAGCTGCTGCAGATCTTCACCCAGAACTGCATCGGCCCGATCTTCTTCGAGATCATCCAGCGCAAGGGCAACGAAGGTTTCGGTGAAGGCAACTTCCAGGCGCTGTTCGAGAGCATCGAGCGCGACCAGATCAAGCGCGGCGTGCTGTAAGCAAAGCGCTCCAGGCCCCTCTCCGGTAGGGAGAGGGCTCTGAAAACAGCAAACAGGCAGGCAGCTCCATGCTCAGCAACGATTATCAGACCGGTTTCGGCAACGAGTTCGCCACCGAGGCGGTGCCCGGCACCCTGCCGGTGGGGCGCAACTCGCCGCAGCGCGTGACCCACGGGCTGTATGCCGAGCAGCTGACCGGCACCGCGTTCACCGCGCCGCGCGGCAGCAACCGCCGCAGCTGGCTGTACCGCATCCGCCCGGCGGCCATGCACGGCGAGTTCACCCCGTTCGCGCAGCCGTGCCTGCACGGCGATTTCAGCCACGCGGCGGTGTCGCCCAACCAGCTGCGCTGGAACCCGCTGCCGCTGCCGCAGGCGCCCACCGATTTCGTCGAGGGCCTGTACACCATGGGCGGCAACGGCTCGCCCGAGGCGCATGCCGGCGCCGCGATCCACCTGTACGCGGCCAACGCCGACATGCGCGGCCGCTACTTCTACAACGCCGATGGCGAGCTGCTGGTCGTGCCGCAGCTGGGCCGGCTGCGGCTGCGCACCGAGATGGGCGTGCTGGAGGTCGAACCGCAGCAGATCGCGGTGATCCCGCGCGGCGTGCGTTTCGCGGTGGAGCTGCCGGACGGGCAGGCGCGCGGCTATGTCTGCGAGAACTTCGGCGCGCTGCTGAAGCTGCCCGACCTCGGCCCGATCGGCAGCAACGGCCTGGCCAACCCGCGTGATTTCGAAACGCCGGTGGCCGCGTACGAGCACCTGGAGGGCGATTTCGAACTGGTCGCCAAGTTCCAGGGCCGGCTATGGCGCGCGGGCATCGGCCATTCGCCGCTGGACGTGGTCGGCTGGCATGGCAACTACGCGCCGTACCGCTACGACCTGCGCCGCTTCAACACCATCGGCTCGATCAGCCATGACCATCCGGACCCGTCGATTTTCCTGGTGTTGCATTCGCCCAGCGACACGCCCGGCACCAGCAACCTGGATTTCGTGATCTTCCCGCCGCGCTGGCTGGTGGCCCAGGACACGTTCCGCCCGCCGTGGTTCCACCGCAACATCGCCAGCGAGTTCATGGGCCTGGTGCATGGCGCGTACGACGCCAAGGCCGAGGGCTTCGTGCCGGGCGGCTGCTCGATCCACAACTGCATGACCGGCCATGGCCCGGACGCGGCCACGTTCGACAAGGCCTCCGCCGCCGACCTGTCGCGGCCGGACGTGATCACCGACACCATGGCGTTCATGTTCGAGACCCGTGGCGTGATCCGCCCGACCGAGCAGGCCATCGCCGCCGCGCACCGGCAGCGCGACTACCAGGCCTGCTGGAGCGGGCTGCGCGACAACTTCGCGCCGCCGCGGTGACTCAGGCCGGCAGCGGTGTGTCCAGCACCGCTGCCAGGCAAGACTCGGGCAGTACTTCGCGCAGGCGATCGCGCACGCGGCCGACGTAGCCGTCCGACGCCATTGCCGGCAACTGCGCCAGCGCCAGCCGCAGCGCATGCACGGTATCGTCTTCGCCGCGGGTGGCCTGCAGCAGCTGGTGCAGGCGCGCGGCGGCGGGGTGGCGCTGCAGTGCCAGCATGTCCAGCAGGTAGATGCGCGCGGCCACCAGCGAGCGGCGCCGTGCCGCCGCCGATGGCGCGGCGTCGGGCACGGCTGCCGGCGCCGGTTCCGGCTGTGCCATGTGCAGGTAGCCGTCACGCTGCAGCCGCGCGATCAGGGCCGGGGCGTCGTCACCGAGCAGGGTGACCAGCTCGGCCAGGTCGCGCTTGCCGTCGCACAGGATCAGGGCGCGGCGCTGGCGCAGGTCCAGCGGGGCACGGTGGGCCTGGAGGGCGGCATGCGCGAGGTCGGTCTTGCGCGGTTGCATGGGCGGAAGGGCGATGCGGCGCGGAGCCCCAAGCCTGCCCGTCGCAGGTGAAAGCGTGATGACATGGGCGCCGCCTGCGCGCGTCGCCTCAGTCGCCGTCGCGCGCTTCCGGCGGTGGCAGCTGTTCCCTGCGCGCGCTGTCGTCGCCCGGCACTTCCGGCCGGCTTTCCATCATCAGCGACAGGGCCGCCTTGGCCATCATGTGGGCGCTCACCGGTGCGGTGATGAACAGGAACACGGTGATCAGCAGCTCGCGTGGCTGCGGATCCTCGCCGAGGAAGATGTGGTACGCCACCGAGCACACCAGCACGCAGCCCACGCCCAGCGTGCTGGCCTTGGTGGGGGCGTGCAGGCGCTTGAAGAAGTCCGACAACCGGACCAGGCCGAGCGCGCCGACCAGGATGAAGAAGCAGCCGAACAGCAGCAGCGCCGACAGCACGAAGGGCAGCACGGCCATCATTCGACGATGTCCCGGCGCAGCACGAACTTGCTCAGCACCACGGTGCTGCAGAAGCCGAGCATGGCGATCACCAGCGCGGCCTCGAAGTAGACCGCCGAATTGAGGTACATGCCGAACAGCATCAGTTCGGCGATGGCGGTAACCGAAAGCGTGTCCAGGGCGAGGATGCGGTCGGGCACCGTCGGCCCGCGCAGCAGGCGCCACAGCGCCAGCAGCATCGCCAGCGCGACCATGTGCATGCACACCACCACGGTGGTCTGGAAAACCAGGAGTCCGGTCACGGGAAGATCTCCATCAGCGGCGCCTCGTAGCGGGACTTGATCTCGGCGATCAGGGCCTGCGGGTCCTCCAGGTGCAGCACGTGCACCAGCAGGTAGCGGCGGTCGTCGGACAGGGCGGAGGACACCGTGCCCGGGGTGAGGGTGATGAGGCTGGTCAGCGCGGCGATGCCGTGGATGTTGCCGATGTCCAGCGGCACCCAGATGAACCCCGGGGTGAGCCTGCGCTCGGGCCCCAGCACCTGCGCGGCGACGCGGAAGTTGGACAGCAGGATGTCCCACAACATCACGCATACCAGCCGCGGCAATGGCCGCAGCGTGCCGATGCGGGCGAACTCGCGGTCAAGGCGCGCGGCGAACAGCGGAATCACCACGCCCAGCAACATGCCGAGCAGCAGCTGGCCGAGGTCGAAGCTGGCGGACATGACCAGCCAGAACGCGACCACGGTGATCGACAGCGCGGGCGAGGGGAACAGCCGCCGCAGCAGGGGCCGGCGCGCGCTCATGGCAGCCTCGATTGCGGCGTGGCGCCGCGCACGTCGTGCAGGTATTGCTGCGGCGCCAGCAGCTGCGCGGCAATGGCGTCGGTCTGCCGCATCAGCGGCGCGGCGAACACGCTCATCGCCAGTGCGCAGGCCAGCAGCGCGGTGGTGGCGGCGGTCTCGAACGGTCGCGCCGGCACTTCGCTCGCGGGTGCTGGCGGCGCGTCGTCCTCGCCGGGCACGTGCCAGAACAGGCGGATGCCGCTGCGTACCAGGCCGATGATCACCAGCAGGCTGCTGCCCAGTACCGCCGCCCAGACCAGTCCGGTATGCGCGTCGGGCACCGCCGACAGCAGCGCGGCCTTGGCCAGGAAGCCGGCCAGCGGTGGCAGCCCCGCCACCGCCACCGCGCCGACCAGGAACAGCAGGCCGGGGATGGTCTTGCCCGGCAGCGCGGCGGCCAGGTCGCGTTCGCCGCGTTCGCCGGCGCGCCAGCGCCGGCGGCGGATCAGGTCGGCGACCAGGAACAGTGCGGCCGCGGTGAACGTGCTGTGCGGCAGGTAGTACAGCCCGGCCGAGATGGTCCCGGCGTTGCCCAGCGCGAAGGCGATGAACAGGGTCGCCGCCGAAACCACCACCAGGTACGCCACCTGCACCCGCAGCCGGGTCGCCGCCAGTGCGCCCAGCGCGCCCAGCAGCAGGGTGCCGATGCCGGCCCACAGCAGCCAGCCGGCGCCATAGCCGGCCAGTGCGCCGGCGCCCTCGCCGAACCACAGCGTGCCGACGCGCAGCACCGCGTACAGGCCGACCTTGGTCATGATCACGAACAGCGCCGCCACCGCCGCCGGTGCGCGCGCATACGATTCGGGCAGCCACAGGTACAGCGGCAGCAGCGCGGCCTTGGCGCAGAACACCACCAGCAGCAGGCCCAGCGCGGCCTTGGCCAGCTTCAGGTGGGTCGGCGGAAGCTCGGCGATGCGCTGCCCGATCTCGGCCATGTTGAGCGTGCCCAGGGTGGCATAGAGCATGCCCAGTGCGATCAGGAACACGGTCGAGGCCGAGACGTTGAACACCACGTAGTGCAGGCCGATGCGCAGGCGCAGGCCGCGGCCGCCGGACAGCAGCAGGCCGTAGGAGGCGATCAGCAGCACCTCGAAGAACACGAACAGGTTGAAGATGTCCCCGGTCAGGAAGGCGCCGTTGAGACCGACCAGCTGGAACTGGAACAGGGCATGGAAGTGCGGCGCGCGGCGGTCCCAGCCGGTGCACGCATGCAACAGGCAGGCCGCGGCCAGCAGCAGCGTGGTGCCAAGCATCCAGCCGGCCAGGCGGTCGGCGACCAGGGCGATGCCCAGCCGCGCCGGCCAGTCGCCCAGCAGGTACACCATGGTCTCGCCCTGGCTGGTGGCGGCGATCAGCAGCCCTTCGACCAGTGCCAGTACCACCATGCTGGCCCAGGCCACGCTGCGCTGCACCTTCGGCCCGTAGCGCCGGTGTTCGACGAACAACGACAGCGACGCGCCCAGCAGCGGTACCAGGACCGGCAGAATCGGCAGGTGGTTCATGCGCCCTCCCGGTTGCCGGCGTCGCGGCCGTCGTCGGGCTCGTGCGCGTCGACGTGGTCGCTGTGGTTGTCACTGCGGCTGCGTATCGCCAGCACGATGCTGACCGCGGTCATGGCGAAGGCGATGACGATGGCGGTCAGTACCAGCGCCTGCGGCAGCGGGTCGGTGTAGTGCGCCAGGTCCGGGGCCACGCCGTCCTTGAGCACCGGCGCCTTGCCGCTGGCCAGGCGCCCGGCGCTGAAGATCAGCAGGTTGGTGGCATAGGACAGGAAGGTCATGCCGAGGATGACGTCGAAGCTGCGCGCGCGCAGCAGCAGGTACACGCCGATCGCGGTGAGCACGCCAATCGCGCTTGCCAGGGCCAGTTCCATCAATGCATCTCCCCGGTGCGCGGCGAACGGCGGTGGATGTCGATCTCGCCATGGCGCGCGCTGCGCGTGCGCGACGGCTTGACGGTGCCCATCATCGACAGGATCAGCATCACCCCGCCGAACACCACCAGGTACACGCCGGTGTCAAAGCCCATCGCGCTGGCCAGCGGCAGCTCGCCGATCAGCGGCAGGTGCAGGTCGAGGTGGCCGCTGGTCAGGAACGGAACCCCGAACAGCATCGACGCCATGCCGCTGAGCACGGCGACCAGCAGGCCCACGCCGATGCAGCGGATGTAATCGAAGCCGAAGCGCGATTCCACCGACACCGTGCCCTGGATCACGTACTGGATCAGCAGCGGCACCGCCAGCACCAGCCCGGCGATGAAGCCACCGCCCGGGGCGTTGTGGCCACGCAGGAACAGGAAGATCGACACGGTGAGGGTGAGCGGGAACATGATCTGCGCCAGGTCGGCCGGTACCGGCAGCTTGATCGGCGGGCCGGGCATGATCTGCTCGGGCGCCATGCGCGCGCGGCGCAGCAGCGCATGCACCACCAGCGCGGCGATGCCGAACACGGTGATTTCGCCGAAGGTATCGAAGCCGCGGAAGTCGACCAGGATCACGTTCACCACGTTGCGGCCGTAGGCCTCGGGCAGCGCGCGCTGCAGCATCTCGCCGGCCACGGTGTTGGGCGGCAGGGTCATCATGGTGTAGGCCAGCGCGGCCAGGCCGCCGCCGGCGACCACCGCGATCAGCGCGTCGCGGCGCTTGCGCCACGGCGTGCGCTCGGGTGGCGACTGCGCCGGCAGGTAGTTCATGCCCAGCAGCATCAGCACCAGGGTCACCATCTCCACCATCAGCTGGGTCAACGCCAGGTCCGGCGCGGACAGGAACACGAACGCCAGCGCCACCATCAGCCCGGAACCGCCCACCACGATCACCGCCAGCAGGCGCTGCCGGTACAGGAACAGCGCGCCCAGGGCGCAGGCCAGCATCACCAGCCACAGTGCCCAGCCCAGCAGCGGCATCGGCTGCGCCGCCGGCCAGGCCGGCCATGCCGGGGCGGCGGCGTACGGCGCACCGGCCACGATCACCGCCACCAGCACCAGCGCCAGCAGCATGCGCTGCAGGCTGCCGTCCGCCAGCGCGTGGGTGATGCGCTGGGCCAGCCCGAACAGCGCGTCCATGCCGCGCTGGAACAGCAGCTTGCCGACCGGGCGGTTGCGCGCGGCATACAGGTCGGTGCGCCGGCGCAGGCCGGCATACAGCGCGATGCCGCCGGCCACGCCGACCGCGCTCATCGCCAGGGGCAGGTTGAAGCCGTGCCAGACCGACAGGCTGTAGACGGGCATGGCGGCGCCGAGGATCGACTGCGCGGCGGCGTGCAGCACGGGGGCCACGGTCAGCGCCGGGGCAATGCCGACCGCCAGGCAGATCAGCACCAGCACCTCCACCGGGACCTTCATCCAGCGCGGCGGTTCGTGCGGCACCCCTCGATGTCGAGCGGGCCCTTGCCGAAGAAGGTGTCGTGGACGAAGCGCAGGCTGTAGGCGACGCCGAGGATGCCGGCCAGCAGCGCGGCCGAGCTCATCGCCGTGCGCATCCACTGCGGGCCGCCGGTGGCCAGCGCCTCGGCGAACAGCATTTCCTTGGACAGGAAGCCGTTGAGCAGCGGGATGCCCGCCATCGCCAGCGAGGCGATGATCGCCAGCGTGCTGGTGATGGGCATCAGCCGCCGCAGGCCGCCAAGGCGGCGCATGTCACGGGTGCCGGTTTCGTGGTCGATGATCCCCGCGGCCATGAACAGCGAGGCCTTGAAGGTGGCGTGGTTGAGGATATGGAACACGCCGGCGACCACGGCCATCGGCGTGGACAGGCCGAACAGCAGGGTGATCAGGCCCAAGTGCGAGATCGTCGAATAGGCCAGCAGGCCCTTGAGGTCATGCTGGAAGATCGCATTCCAGGCGCCGACCAGCAGGGTGATCGCGCCAATGCCGCTGACCAGGTAGAAGAACAGTTCGCTGCCGGCCAGCGCCGGGTGCAGCCGCGCCAGCAGGAACACACCGGCCTTCACCATCGTCGCCGAGTGCAGGTAGGCCGATACCGGGGTGGGCGCGGCCATCGCGTGCGGCAGCCAGAAATGGAACGGGAACTGCGCGCTCTTGGTGAAGATGCCGGCCAGAACCAGCAGCAGCGCCCACGGATACAGCGCGCTGCCACGGATCAGGTCGCCCGAGGCCAGCACCACGTCCAGGTCGAAGCTGCCGACGATGCGGCCGATCAGCAGCACGCCGGCCAGCAGCGCCAGCCCGCCGCCGCCGGTGACGACGAACGCCATGCGCGCGCCCTCGCGGGCGTCGCGGCGGTGCGACCAGAAGCCGATCAGCAGGAACGAACTGATGCTGGTCAGCTCCCAGAACACCATCAGCAGCAGCAGGTTGCCGGACAGCACCATGCCCAGCATCGCGCCCATGAACAGCAGCAGGCAGCTGTAGAAGCGGCGCGTGCTGTCCTGCGCCGAGAGGTAGTAGCGCGCGTACAGCACCACCAGCGCGCCGATGCCCAGCACCAGCCCGGCGAACATCCACGCCAGCCCGTCCAGGCGCAGGGTGGCCTCCAGCCCGATCCGCGGCAGCCAGGGCCAGCTTTCGCGCAGTACCGCGCCGTCGAGCACGGCCGGGGTCATCGTTCCCAGCAGCACCAGGCCCAGCAGGGGGGCGGCACCGGCCACCCACGCCGCGGCCGTGCGCGACAGGCGGCCATGCAGGGCGATGAGCGCGGCCATCAGGAATGGCAGCGCGAGCAGCAGGGGGAGAACGGATGTCATGCAGGGAATGCGGGATTCGCGAGCAGGTCCAGCAGTCTAGCAGGCGCTTTTTTGCCGCCGGAACCCCGTAGATGAACGAGCCGTTCGGGTTCGCGGTCCGCGCCGGGCGCCCCGGGTGGCCGGCGTCCGCGCCCCGGCAGCAGGCCCGGCCGCCCCCGGCGGAACGGGCCGGCGTGGCGCTGCCGGAGGGCGGACGCGCGTGCGCTGCGGCGCGCCTGGCAGGCGCGGAGACCGGCCCGCCAGGCACCGGCAACGGCGCGTCCGGTGTTCGCGCCGCGGATGCCATCGCGGTGCCCATGGCGGTGGCCGTGCGCGGACATGGCGCGTCGCTGTGCCGCCATCGCCTATGCTGTCCGCATGGAAGCAGGGCAACACGCAGAAGACATGCCGCGGCGGGCACTGGTGTTCGGCGGCAGCGGGCAGATCGGCGAACGGCTGCTGGCCGGGCTGCTGGCCGATGGCTGGAGGGTGCAGGCCGTGTCGCGCGCGCCGCGTGCGGCCGCGCCGGGGCTGAGCTGGCGACAGGGCGACCTGTCCGGCGACTGGCGGGACGATGGCCCGTTCGATGCGGTGTTCAGCTGCGGCCCGCTCGACCACTTTGCGCGCTGGTATCAGGCCGCGGACATCGCCGCGCCGCGGGTGGTCGCGTTCGGCTCGACCAGCGTCGAGGTCAAGGAGGACTCGCGCGAACCGGCCGAGCGCGATGTCGCGCGCCGCCTGCGTGAGGCCGAGGCCACGCTGTTCGCCGTCGCACGCGCCCGTGGCGTGGCCGCCACGGTGCTGCGGCCGACCCTGGTCTATGGCGCCGGCCGCGATGCCACGCTGACCGCGATCGCGCGGCTGGCCACCCGCAGCGGCGTGTTCGTGCTGCCGGCCGGGGCCGACGGCCTGCGCCAGCCGGTGCACGTGCAGGATCTGGCCGACGCCGCGCTGCAGGTGTTGCGGCACCCGGCCACCGCCGGGCACGCCTATGCGCTCGGCGGTGGCGAGCGCCTGGCCTATGCGGAAATGGTGCGGCGGGTGCTGGCGTCGCTGCAGCCGCCGCCGCGGCTGTTGCGGGTGCCGGCGCCGCTGTTCCGCGGGGCGTTGGCGATGGCCCATGCCATGGGCCGCCTGCGCGGCATGAACGCCGCCGCGCTGGCACGCATGCGCGAGCCGCTGGTGTTCGATATCGACCCGGCACGCCGCGACTTCGGCTATGCGCCACGCCCGTTCCATCCCACCCGGGACATGTTCGGGCTGTAGTGCGGGGCTCGCCCCGCATCCACGGTCCCTGGCCTGCCCGCGGGTGCGCGCCGCTCAGTACTTCCAGCCGAACTGCCGGTACAGCTTGGCCAGCACCCAGATCGGCCCGATCAGCAGATAGGTCAGGTCGGTGAGGAAGCTGGGCCGGCGGCCTTCAATGTGGTGGCCGATGAACTGCGCGATCCAGGCGACGACGAACACGCCGACGCCGGCGTACAGCAGGCCGCGCACGCCGATGCGGTCCTCCAGCAGCCGGCACAGGCAGCCGGAGACGAAGAACAGGATCAGCATGCCGATGCCCAGCGACCGCGACAGGCGGTTGTAGTACGCCCATGCGCCGAACATCGCCAGCGCCGCCCAGATGCCGTTCTGGAACCAGGGCAGCAGCGGCGGGATGCACCACAACAGAGCGATCACCGACCACAGGATGGCCGGCACCGCGACCACGTGGATGGCCTGGTTGACGGGATTGCGGTGGTCGCCGGAATAGCTGGCGAACCAACGGTCGATGGGGCGTGCGGCACTCATGTCCATGCGGCCTCTTCTCCCGGCAGGGGCGGTGGCGCGCGCCCCGACGGGCGCGCGGGGAACTCAGTCGATGTGGATGCCCGCCAGCTTCTGCAGGGCCTCGGCGTACTTGTCGCGGGTGCGCGCGATCACCTCGGCCGGCAGCGCCGGGCCCGGGGCGGTCTTGTTCCAGTCCAGCGTTTCCAGGTAGTCGCGCACGAACTGCTTGTCGTAGCTCGGCGGGCTGGTGCCGACCGCGTACTCGTCGGCCGGCCAGTAGCGCGAGGAGTCGGGCGTGAGCATCTCGTCCATGATGTACAGGCGGCCGTCGGCGTCGGTGCCGAACTCGAACTTGGTGTCGGCCAGCAGGATGCCGCGCTCAGCCGCGTACTCGGCGGCGAACTTGTAGATGCGCAGGGTCGCGTCGCGCACCTTCTCGGCAAGCTCGGCGCCCACCGCCTTGACCATCGCGTCGAAGTCGATGTTCTCGTCGTGGTCGCCCACCGCGGCCTTGGTGGACGGGGTGAAGATCGGCTCGGGCAGCTGCTGCGCCTGCTGCAGGCCGTCGGGCAGCTTGATGCCGCTGACCTGGCCGGTGCGCTGGTAGTCCTTCCAGCCGCTGCCGATCAGGTAGCCGCGGGCGATGGCCTCCACCGGCACCGGCTTGAGCCTGCGGGTGACCACCGCGCGCCGGGCGTACAGCGCCGGGTCCACGCCGTCGGGCAGCACGCTGGCCACGTCGATGCCGGTCAGGTGGTTGGGCATCAGGTGCGCGGTCTTGGCAAACCAGAAATTGGACACCTGGCACAGCATCTCGCCCTTGCCCGGGATCGGGTCGGGCAGCACCACGTCGAACGCGGACAGGCGGTCGGTGGCCACGATGAGCAGGTAATCGCCGGCAGGCGTGTCGGCCGGCAGGCGTTCGCGCGGGATATCGAATACATCGCGCACCTTGCCGCGGTGGCGCAAGGGCAGGCCGGGAAGATCGGATTGCAGCAGCGTGGTCGGCACGGGCACTCCTGGAACTTGGCGATGAAGCCGTCGGCACAGGACCCGGGGGCCCGCGGCGGGACGGCGGGCGGCCTAGTGTAAGGCCGTCCGGGGCGGCTGTGGCATAAAATACGGCCCCGATCTTCAAGGCCACGGCCCCGCCCATGCGCTGGTACGGAAAACTGCTGGGATTCATCGCCGGCGCCCTGCTGTTCAGGCCCAACCCGCTGTTCGGCGCGGTGGTGGGCATGCTGCTGGGGCATGCGTTCGACAGCGACTGGTTCAGGCTCGGCAAGGACCTGCCCTACCGCGAGCTGGGGGTGACCCGCGAGGCCAGCGATGCCGAGATCGACCTGGCCTACCGCCGCCTGATCTCCCAGTACCACCCCGACAAGCTGGCCGGTGCAGCGCCCGAACTGCGCGCCCAGGCCGAGAAGAAGGCCCGGCAGATCAACGCCGCCTACGACCGCATCAAAACCCTGCGCAAGCGCTGAAAGGCCCCGTCATGTCCAACTGCATCATCGCCCCGTCCATCCTCTCGGCCGACTTCGCCCGGCTCGGCGAGGAGGTCGACACCGTCCTCGCCGCCGGTGCCGATTGGGTCCATTTCGACGTGATGGACAACCATTACGTGCCCAACCTGACCATCGGCCCGATGGTCTGCCAGGCGCTGCGCAGGCATGGCGTGACCGCGCCGATCGACGTGCACCTGATGGTCGAGCCGGTGGACCGCATCGTGCCGGACTTCGCCGAGGCCGGCGCCAGCCTGATCAGCTTTCACCCGGAAGCGTCGCGGCACGTCCACCGCACCATCCAGCTGATCAAGGCACATGGCTGCAAGGCCGGTCTGGTGCTGAACCCGGCGACCCCGGTGGAAGTGCTCGACTGGGTGCTGGAGGACCTGGACCTGGTGCTGCTGATGTCGGTCAACCCCGGCTTCGGCGGCCAGGCGTTCATTCCCTCGACCCTGGAGAAGCTGCGCGCGGTGCGGGCGATGATCGACAAGCTCGGCAAGCCGGTGATCCTGGAAGTGGACGGCGGGGTCAAGGCCGACAACATCGGCCAGATCGCCGCCGCCGGCGCCGACGCCTTCGTTGCCGGCTCGGCCATCTTCAACGCCCCGGACTACGCGCAGGTGATCGCGCAGATGCGCGCCAACGTCGCCGCGGCGCGGGGTGAGCATGGCTGCCGGCCTGCACATCCGTCCGGCCACCGCCGATGATGCGGGCCTGATCCTGCATTTCATCCGCGAACTGGCGATCTACGAAAGGGCCGAATCGTCGGTGCAGACCGACGAGGCCGGGATCCGCGCCAGCCTGTTTGGTGCCGATGCCAAGGCGCAGGCGCTGGTCTGCGAGCGCGACGGGCAGGCCATCGGCTACGCGGTCTACTTCTACAACTATTCCACCTGGCTGGGCCGCAACGGCATCTACCTGGAAGACCTGTACGTCAGCCCGGAACATCGCGGCTGCGGGGCGGGCAAGGCACTGCTGCAGCACATCGCGCGGCTGGCGGTGGCGCAGGGCTGCGGCCGCTTCGAGTGGTCGGTACTGGACTGGAACACGCCGGCGATCGACTTCTACCGCGCCGCCGGCGCGCTGCCGCAGGACGAGTGGACCGTGTACCGGCTGCAGGGCGACGCGCTGCGGCGGTTCGCCGAGGGCTGAGGCACGGCATGGGTGCCGGCGTCGCGGTAACCGCCGCGCCGGCCGGCACCGGCAAAAAGAAGGCCGTGGCATCGTTGCCACGGCCGGGGGAATTCGTGGGAGGCTGATCCTGCCTCCATCCATCGTCCCTGCTATGGCCTCCCATGCTCCGCCGGTTCGATGACGCGGCGATGACGGCCGCGTTGCGGTTGCGTGGCGGATGCACATTACAGCGCGTTCATGCCTGCGCCACGCTCCCGTTAGCCGGCGCGGCGCAATCTGTCGGCGATGGTTGGAAACGCCATCTTCCCGAACTTCCACGCTGTAGCCCGCCCAAAGGATCACGCACATGAAGACCTCCGCCCTGCTCCTCGCCGTCGGCCTGGCCCTGGGGGCCGGCACCGCGTTCGCCGCCCAGTCGACCCCGGCCACCCCCGCCACGCCCGCCACCCCGGCGGCCCCGGCCATGCAGATGGCGCCGGCGGCCAAGACCACCACCGCGCCGGCCACCAAGCACCACGCCAAGAAGCACCACCAGCACGCCGCCGCGGCCAAGCCGGCAACGCCCGCCACCCCGGCAGACGGCAAGTAAGTCCCCGGCCCGGGAGGGTCACGCCGGTCCGTCGGCCGGCGTGATCCGCCTGCGTCCGGTCGAGTCACCGTGACCGAGGGCAGGGCCATGAACACCAGCATCCATCACCCGTATTCGCTGGCGGCCCTGGTCATGCTGGCGGTCCTGGGGGGCACGGGTCTGCCCGGCACACCTGCGGCCCCGGCTACGCCCGCGGGCGCCAGTGCGCCGGCTTCCGCACCCCGCCCGGCAACGGCAAAAGTGCTGCCGCGCTGCCTCAAGCGCAGCGCGCTGGGCAAATGCGAGCGCCGCGCGCCAGCCGCGTCCGGCGGCAACCGCGCCGCCCCCGCGGCAACGCCCGCTCCGACCCGCTGAACCGCGCCGCCGCCGGCGCTATGCTTGCCCGACCCAGGCCACAGCCACGCCGTCATGCGCATACTGGTCGTCGAGGACGATACCCAGATTTCGGCCTACATCGCCAAGGGACTGCGCGAGGACGGGCACGTCGTCGACTGCGTGGACAACGGCCGCGATGGCCTGTTCATGGCCACTACCGAAACCTACGCGGCGGTCGTGCTGGACCGCATGCTGCCCGGCCTGGACGGGCTCACCGTGCTGCGCACGCTGCGCGGCGCCGGCAATACGGTGCCGGTGCTGCTGCTGACCGCGCTGGCCGATGTCGACCACCGGGTGGAAGGCTTGCGCGCCGGTGCCGACGACTACCTGGTCAAGCCGTTCGCGTTCGCCGAACTCAGTGCCCGGCTCGATGGCCTGTCGCGGCGCGCTCCCGGGGCATCGCCGGCCGCCGTGTCGACGCGGCTGCAGGTGGCCGACCTGGAACTGGACCTGCTGCGCCGCACCGCCTCGCGCGCAGGCCGTGCCATCGACCTGCTGCCGCGCGAGTTCATGCTGCTGGAGTACCTGATGCGCAACGCCGGCCGCGTGGTCACCCGCACCATGCTGCTGGAGTCGGTGTGGAACTACCATTTCGATCCGCAGACCAACGTGATCGACGTGCATATCAGCCGCCTGCGGCAGAAGATCGACCATGGCTTCGCCACGCCGCTGCTGCATACGGTGCGCGGTGCCGGCTACCGGCTCGACGGCTGATGCGCCTGCCGCGCTCCACCACCTCGCGGCTGGCGCTGGCGGTGTCGGTCGCGTTCCTGCTGGCGTTCATCGTGCTCGGCACCGGCGTCTATGCCGCGGTGTCCGCCCTGCTCGAGCGCGACGCGCACGAGGTCGTGCGTACCGACGCGGCCGGGCTGCGCGATCTCTACCGGCACGCCGGCTACGCGCGGCTGCGCGAGGAACTGCAGGGGCGTATCGGCACCCCGGACGACCCGGACATGGTGTACATGCTGCTGGACGCGCGCGGCGAGGTCATCGTCGGCACGCTGGCGAACGTGCCGGGCTGGACCGCGCATGCGCGCTGGCTGGAGTTCACCGACGTCGAGGCCGACGACGCCCCGCGGGTGGTCGCGCACCAGCAGCGGCTGGACAACGGCCAGTACCTGGTCGCCGGCCTGCGCATGCGTTCGGAGGACGGCTTCCTGCGCCTGATCCTGCACTCGGCGCTGGCCGCGCTGCTGGCGGCGGCGGTGATGGGGGCGATGGTCGGCGGCTGGACCTCGCGCTGGGTGGCGCGCCGGCTCGGCAGCCTGGACCGCACCGCCGAGCGGGTGGCGGCCGGCGAAATGGACCTGCGCGTGCGCAGCGATGGCAGTGGCGATGCCTTCGACCGCGTCGCGCTGCGCTTCAATGGCATGCTCGACCGGATCCAGGCGCTGCTCGACGCGGTGCGCCACGCCACCGATCACATCGCCCATGACCTGCGCACCCCGCTGAGCCGCCTGCGCACCCGGCTGGAGACGATGCGCGCGGTACCGGCCATTGCCGCGTCGCCGGCGGCGCTGGCCGAACTGGAGTCGGGGCTGGCCGAGGCCGACGGCCTGCTGCAGTCTTTTTCCGCGCTGCTGCGGCTGTCGCGGATCGAGGCGCAGGCGGCGACCACCGACGATGCCACCGTGGTCGACCTGGACCAGCTGGTCGCCGACGTGGTCGAGCTTTACCAGCCGGTTGCCGCGCAGCGCGGCATGCGCCTGTGCGTCTCCGGCGTGCCGCTGCAGGTGGCGGGCGACCCCGACCAGCTGTTCCAGGTGCTGGTGAACCTGCTCGACAACGCGCTCAAGTACGGGCCCACCGGCGGTACCGTCAGCGTGGACACGGCGGTGGACGGCGAGCATGCCGTGCTGCGCATCCGCGACCAGGGCCCGGGCATCCCCGAAGGCGACCGCCAGCGCGTGTTCGATCGCTTCGAACGCCTGCAGGCCGACCGCGGCCAGCCCGGTACCGGGCTGGGCCTGAGCCTGGTGCGCGCCATCGTCAGCCGCCATCGCGGCACCGTTGTGCTGTCCGCGGGCGACCCGGGCCTGGGCGGCACCCCGGGGCTGTGCGTGACCGTGCAGCTGCCACGGCGGCCGCCCGCTGCCCTGGCCTGAGGCCCGTGGAGGGGCGCCGCGCACCCCCAGGCGGGCTTGGACAGTTGCCTGTGCAAGCGTTCCGGCCGGGCGCCGCGGCCCCCGCTGCGGCCCATTTGCGGTACAGTTGCGCGGTGTCCATTCTGACGACCAAGCGTTCCCTTTCTTCCGCTCGCCGCTGGTGGCGATGGTGGCCCGTTGCCGTCGTCCGTACCGCCACCGTCGATTCCCGGAAGGAAAGCCGTCTTGATCACGCAAGAGCAGTTCCAGCAGCAGGCCGCTGAAGGCCATACCCGCATCCCCGTCGTCCGCGAAGTGCTGTCCGACCTGGACACGCCGCTGTCGGTCTATCTCAAGCTCGCCGACGGCCCGCATACCTACCTGTTCGAATCGGTCGAGGGCGGCGAACGCTTCGGCCGCTATTCGATCATCGGCCTGCCGGCGCGGCGCATCTACAGCGTCCGCGGCCATACGCTGGAAGTAAGCGAACTGGGTGAAGTGATCGAACGCCGCGAGGTCGCCGACCCGTTGGCCGAGGTCGAAGTCCTGCGCGCGCAGCACTCGGTGCCACAGTTCGATGGCCTGCCGGGTTTCACCGGCGGCCTGGTCGGCTGGTTCGGCTTCGAGTGCATCCAGTACATCGAGCCGCACCTGGGCGCGGGCGACAAACCCGACGAACTCGGCACGCCGGACATCTACCTGATGCTCTCCGAAGAGCTGGCGGTGTTCGATAACCTCAAGGGCCGGCTGTACCTGATCGTGCATGCCGACCCGGCGCAGCCGCAGGCCTGGGCCCGCGCCAACCGCCGCCTGGACGAACTGGCGCACCGGCTGCGCCAGGGCGGGGCCGGCTACCCGCAGGCGCAGGTGTCCGATGCCATCGACGAGCAGGATTTCCAGTCCTCGTTCACCCGCGAGGAGTACCACGCGGTGGTGCGCAAGGCACAGGAGTACGTGCGCGCCGGCGACATTTTCCAGGTGGTGCCGAGCCAGCGCCTGCGCGTGCCGTTCCGTGCGCGGCCGATCGACGTATACCGCGCCCTGCGTGCGCTGAATCCGTCGCCGTACATGTATTTCATCGACGTCGGCGGCACCCAGGTGGTCGGCTCCTCGCCGGAAATCCTGGCGCGGCTGCGCGATGGCATCGTCACCGTGCGCCCGATCGCCGGCACCCGCCCGCGCGGCGCCACGCCGGAACAGGACAAGGCGCTGGAGGTCGAGCTGCTGGCCGATCCCAAGGAGCGCGCCGAACACGTGATGCTGATCGACCTGGGCCGCAACGACGTCGGCCGCATCGCCGAGCCGGGCACGGTGAGGGTGGGCGAGCAGTTCGTGATCGAACGCTACAGCCACGTCATGCACATCGTCAGCGAAGTCACCGGCACCTTGAAGGCCGGGTTGAGCTACAGCGACGTGCTGCGCGCCACGTTCCCGGCCGGCACCGTCAGCGGCGCGCCCAAGATCCGCGCGCTGGAGATCATCCGCGAGCTGGAGCCGGTCAAGCGCAACGTCTATTCCGGCGCGGTCGGCTACATCGGCTGGCATGGCGACGGCGACACCGCCATCGCCATCCGCACCGCGGTCATCCAGGGCGGTTACCTGTACGTGCAGGCCGGTGGCGGCGTGGTCTACGACTCCGACCCCGACGCCGAGTGGCAGGAGACCATGAACAAGGGCCGCGCGCTGTTCCGCGCGGTGGCGCAGGCGGCGAAAGGGTTGTGAGGTGAACGGCATGGCCGCCAATTGCCTGCCAGTCGTCCTGCTCGCTGCAGTGACGGGAGCGGCGACGACGGTGTCCGCTGCGCAAGCCGCTGGCACCGTGGATGGCGCGCAGGCGGCGGTCCGTGCCGAAGGCAGGGTCGTTCATTACGACGGCCGGATAACGCAGGCCTCCGTTGCCGCGGTACGCATGCTGCTTGAGGCCGACGGCTCGTTGAAGGAACTGGCGATCCGCTCGGGCGGCGGCGATGTCGAAGCCGGGCTTGCGCTGGGCGGGCTGGTCCGTGACCGCGGCCTGGACGTGCGCGTCGTCGGTGATGTCTGCATGTCGTCCTGCGCGAATTACGTGTTTCCGGCAGGTCGGCGGAAGATCGTGGAAAGCGGCGCGCTGGTGATCTGGCACGGCTCCATGATCCAGAAGAATCTGCTTGAGGATTTTGATTACTCGGGCGTGCAGAGACAGCTCGGCCGGCCACCTACCTGGTGGGAGCGGTGGTCCATGAAGCGGACGGCCAGGCAGTGGCTGCGCAGGATCTCGGCCGAGCAGGCCGCGTTCTACGCCAGGATCGGAGTCGATCCGCGGATAACGGTGCTCGGCCAGCTGCAGGACTGCGGGTGCAACTGGACCGTTACGGTCGCGGACATGGCGAAATTTGGAATCGATTCGGTGGCGGCCGACCCCGCTTATGGCATGCCCGGCTACGGGCGCTGGGACGGGGAATGGCGGTTGGTGGCCGACCACCCGCAGCCGCCCGCCGCAACAGGACAACGATGAGAGACGAACCATGCTGTTGATGATCGACAACTACGACAGCTTCACCTTCAACCTCGTGCAGTACCTGCAGATGCTGGGTGCCGAGGTGAAGGTGGTGCGCAACGACGCGCTCAGCGTCGAGCAGATCGCCGCGCTCAATCCCTCGCACATCGTGGTGTCGCCGGGGCCGAAGACGCCCGACGACGCCGGCGTGTCGCTGGAGGTGATCCGCCGGCTCGGCCCGACCATCCCGGTCTTCGGCGTGTGCCTGGGCCACCAGAGCATCGGCCAGGTGTATGGCGGTGACGTGATCCGCGCCGGCAACATCATGCATGGCAAGACCTCGCCGATCCGCCACGAGGGCAAGGGCGTGTTCGCCGGCCTGCCGGACCGCTACGAGGCCACGCGCTATCACTCGCTGGTGGTGGACAAGAACACGCTGCCGGACGTGCTGGAGATCACCGCCTGGACCGAGAACCCGGACGGCTCGATGGAGGAGATCATGGGCCTGCGCCACCGCCAGTACCCGGTGGAAGGCGTGCAGTTCCATCCTGAGTCCATCCTCACCCAGCACGGCCACGCGCTGATGAAGAACTTCCTGGACCGCACGTGCTGAGCGGCACCGAAGCGCTGCGGCTGTTCGTGGTGATGCTCGGCGGCCGCCATGCGCGCGCCAACACCGAAGTGCATGACGTGGTGTTCGCCGTGGCCCCCGGTATCGAGCAGAGCTACCCGCAGCTGCGCCAGCAATGGTTCGGCGATGCGGCGGGGCTGCACCTGGATTCGTGGATGACGGTCGATGGCGTCGAGCAGTGGCAGGTGCGCCTGTCCGCGGACGTGCCGGCCGCCGATGCACCGCGGCTCTACTTCGTGAACCTGGGCGGCTACGTCGCCGGCGAGTTCGGCGAGGCCCACCGCTACCTGCTGGTGGTCGCCGACGACCCGGCCGACGCCAAGCGCAAGGCGCTGCGGCAGGCCGGCGCGGCATGGATCAAGCCACACCGCGACGCCCTGTTCGAGGTCGACAGCTGCCTGCCCGTCGGCCCCATCGGCGGCCTGTACGTGCACCTGGTTCCCGGCGCCCACGAAGGCATCCGCTGCCAGAGCGATTACATCGTCATTTCCTGATCCTGGAGTTTTCATGACCATCACCGCGCAGGAAGCCCTGCAACGCACCATCGAGCACCGCGAGATCTTCTTCGACGAGATGGTCGACCTGATGCGGCAGATCATGCGTGGCGAGGTGTCCCCGACCATGACCGCGGCCATCCTCACCGGACTGCGGGTGAAGAAGGAAACCGTCGGCGAGATCGCCGGCGCGGCCACGGTGATGCGCGAGTTCGCGCTGCCGGTGGCGGTGGCCGACAAGACCCACCTGGTCGACATCGTCGGCACCGGCGGCGACGGCTCGCATACCTTCAACATCTCCACCTGCTCGATGTTCGTGGTGGCCGCGGCCGGCGCCAGGGTGGCCAAGCACGGCAACCGCAGCGTGTCGTCCAAGTCCGGCAGCGCCGATGCGGTGGAGGCGCTGGGCGCGGCGATCGAGCTGCAGCCGGACCAGGTGGCCCGGCTCATCGAACAGACCGGCATCGGCTTCATGTTCGCGCCGATGCACCACCCGGCGATGAAGGTGGTGGCGCCGGTACGCCGCGAGATGGGCGTGCGCACCATCTTCAACATCCTCGGCCCGCTGACCAACCCCGTGGGCGCCACCAACATCCTCATGGGCGTGTTCCACCCCGACCTGGTGGGCATCCAGGCGCGGGTGCTGCGCGAGCTCGGCGCGGAGCGTGCGCTGGTGGTGTGGGGGCGTGACAACATGGATGAGATTTCGCTCGGCGCCGGCACCCTGGTCGGCGAGCTGCGCGACGGCAAGGTGCGCGAGTACGAGATCCACCCGGAGGATTTCGGTATCGCCATGTCGGCCAGCCGCAACCTCAAGGTCGCCGATCCGGCAGAGTCCATCGCCATGCTGCGCGGCGTGCTCGACAACCAGCCCGGCCCGGCCAACGACATCGTCGCGCTCAATGCCGGCGCCGCGCTGTACGCTGCCGGCGTGGCCGACAGCATCGCCGATGGCCTGGCGCGGGCGCGCGCGGTCATCGCCGACGGCAGCGCCCGCGCACGCATGCAGCAGTACGTCGCCGTCAGCCGCGCGCTGGCCGGTTGAGCGTCCCCCCGTCTTCCCCTACCGCCGTACCGCATTCCAGGAAAGCAGAGCCATGAGCGACATCCTCAACACCATCCTTGCCCGCAAGACGCAGGAGGTGGCCGAGCGCAGTGCCCGCGTGCCGCTGGCCGAGCTGAGGGCGCGCGTGGCCGACGCGCCGCCGGTGCGCGGTTTCGCCAGTGCGCTGCAGGCGGCCATCGCCAACGGCGACCCGGCGGTGATCGCCGAGGTCAAGAAGGCCAGCCCGTCCAAGGGCGTGATCCGCCCTGACTTCCGCCCCGCGGAGATCGCGGTGAGCTATGAGCTGGGCGGCGCCAGCTGCCTGTCGGTGCTCACCGACGTGGACTTCTTCCAGGGCGCCGACGCTTACCTGCGGGAGGCGCGCGAGGCCTGCACGCTGCCGGTGCTGCGCAAGGATTTCGTCATCGACCCCTATCAGGTGGTCGAGGCCCGCGTGCTGGGCGCGGACTGCATCCTGCTCATCGTTTCGGCGCTGGACGACCGCCAGCTGGCCGGGTTGTCCGACCTGGCGATGCAGCTGGGCATGGACGTGCTGGTGGAAGTCCATGACATCGACGAGCTGGAGCGCGCGATCCAGGTGCCGGTGCCGCTGGTGGGCATCAACAACCGCAACCTGCGCACCTTCGAGGTATCGCTGGACACCACCCTGTCGATGCGCGCGGCGGTGCCGCGTGACCGCCTGCTGGTCACCGAGAGCGGCATCCTCGGCCCGAGCGACGTCAGGACCATGCGCGAGGCCGGCGTCAACGCCTTCCTGGTCGGCGAGGCCTTCATGCGCGTGGAGGAGCCGGGCGAGGGCTTGCGTCAGCTATTCTTCAGCGCATGACCGAGTCCTACCCCGTTCCCCGCGACGACGCGCAGCTGGTCGTCTTCGATTTCGACCACACCCTGTACGACGGCGATTCCGGCAGCCACCTGTTCGCCTGGCTGATCCGCCGCAACCCGCTGCGGATGCTGGCGGCAGTGCTGGCCACGCCGCTGTTGGGCCCGCTGGTGGCGCTGCTGCCGACGCGCCGTTTTGGTATCTCCGGCTACGTGTGGATCGCGACGTTCGGCCTGCACCGGGCACGCGAGTTCAACGGCATCATCGACCAGTACGTGCGCGCGCACGAGCCGGCCATCCGCGCGCGCCTGCTGCCGCGCGCGCTGGCGGTATTCGCCGCGCATCGCCGCGCCGGCGACCGGGTGGTGGTCGCGACCGGTGCGCCGCCGGAGCTGGCGCGGGCCATCCTGGCCTTCGTCGCGCACCAGGACGTGCCGGTGGTCGGCAGCGAAGTGGGGCCGCGGCTGGGCGCCATGGGCGCCACCCGCCACTGCCACAACGAAGAGAAGATGCGCATGCTGCGCGAGCGCGGCTATGGCGACATCGCCATCGCCTATTCGGACAGCACCGCCGACCTGCCGCTGCTGCGCGCGGCCAGGGCGCCGGTGGTGGTCAACCCCAAACAGGCGCGGGTGGCCTATTTCCGCCGGGTGCTGCCGGCCGGTACCCGCATCCTCAACTGGGGCTGCGTCGACCGCGGCGGCGAACCGGCCTGAGCGGCGCTGCCGGCCGGTGGCCGGCGGCGGTCATCCCAGCCAGCGGTGCAGCGCGTGGCCGATCTGGAACAGGCTGATCGACAGCACCAGCACGCCCACCGCCACCAGCACCCAGCGCTCGTTGAGGTGCTTGACCAGCAGCGCCGCCACCGGCGCGGCCATCATCCCGCCCACCAGCAGTCCGGCGACGATGGACAGGTGCTGCAGCCCCATCGACAGCAGGAAGGTGGCCGAGATCGACAGGGTGACGATGAACTCGGCGGCATTCACCGTGCCGATGGTGGTGCGCGCCTGGCCGCCGCGCGCGAGCAGGGTCGAGGTCGCCACCGGCCCCCAGCCGCCGCCGCCACTGGCGTCGAGCAGGCCGGCGAAGAAGCCCAGCACCGGCACCCGTTGCACCTCGCTGCGTGGGGTGAAGCGGCCGGCCGCGCGGGCCAGGATGAAGATCGCCAGCGCCAGCAGGTAGAGATAGATGAAGGGGCGGATGAACTCGCCGGGCAACTGGGTCAGGACATAGGCGCCCAGCGCGCCGCCGACCGCCCCCGGCAATGCCAGGCGCAGGAACAGCCGCCGGTCGACATTGCCCGCTGCCAGATGCGATACGCCGGACGCGCCGGTGGTGAACACCTCGGCCGTGTGGATGCTGGCGCTCACCGCCGCCGGCGGCAGGCCCATGCTCAGCAGGACCGACGAGGACACCAGCCCGAACGCCATGCCCAGCGCGCCATCGACCAGCTGTGCCCCGATTCCGATCAGGATGAACCAGTAGAACTCGCTTCCAAATTCCATCACCGGAGCCTGTTCGCTTGGGGCGGATGCGTCAAGGAGATGGGAGGCGGGACGTAGCTGCCCTGCCTTGAGGCGGGCGAAGCCGAGTTCCCGCCGGAACAGCCCCCTTTGGCAAAGGGCGCGCGCCAGCAGGCGTGGGGATTCGGGTGTCCAGTACGCCGGGGCCCAAAGTCTGCTTTGCAGACTTTTGCGTTGAAAGTACGTCTACGCGCTTTCAACGCGTTCCGTACAGCACGATGGTCTTGCCGCGCGCGTGCAGGATGCCGTCGGCCTGCAGCTTCTTGAGCACGCGCCCGGCCATTTCCCGCGAACAGCCCACCAGCCGGGCGATCTCCTGGCGTGACACGCGCAGTTGGGTGCCCTGCGGATGACTCATCGATTCCGGCTCGCGGGCCAGGTCGTGCAGGGTGCGCACGATGCGGTCGGTCACATCCAGGAACGCCAGGCGGCTGGCCTTGCGGCTGGTATGCAGCAGGCGCCGTGAAATCTGCGAGCCGATGGCGTACAGCAGCCGCGGGGCGTCGCTGGACAGCGGCCCGAGGAACAGCTGGTGCAGCCGTTCGTAGCTGATCTCGGCCAGTTCGCAGGGGGTACGGGTGCGCAGGATCACCTCGCGCTTGTCCGATTCGATGAACAGGCCCATCTCGCCGACGAACTCGCCAGCGCCGAAGTAGCCCAGCACCAGCTCGCGGTCCTCGTCCTCCTCGGCGATGATGCTGACCGAGCCGCTGACCACGTAATACATGGTGCCGGCCGGGTCGCCCGGGCGGAACACATCGGTACGCGCCGGATAGCGGCGGCGGTGGCTGTGGGCCAGGAACCGATCGATGGTGGCGATGTCCAGGGCCAAGGGGCTGGAGGCGAGGCGCACGGTAGGCACGGTGTTGGCGATCCCTGGACTCATGATGACGTTCATGTTCGTGTTTATGAACTTGTCTTAACGGACAAGCTTAGCGACGCCGGCCATAAGGGGCAAACGCCTGTTGGCCGCGCACGTTTCGCCAGGGGGCGGTTTGCCCCATAATTGCCCCCTTTCCCACCATTCACAGGACCGACCGCCGTGGTCAAGCCGTTGCCTCGCCTGAGGTTGCAGGGTTTCAACAACCTCACCAAGGCGCTGAGCTTCAACATCTATGACGTCTGCTATGCGCGTACCGAAGAGGAGCGCCAGCGTTACATCGAGTACATCGACGAGGAATACAACGCCGATCGACTCACGCAGATCCTCACCGATGTGGCCGAGATCATCGGCGCCAACATCCTGAACATCGCCCGCCAGGATTACGATCCGCAGGGTGCGTCGGTGACCATCCTCATCTCCGAGGAGCCGGTGATCGACAAGAAGGCCGCGGGCAAGGAGCTGATCTCCGACGCCGTGGTCGCGCACATGGACAAGAGCCACATCACCGTCCACACCTATCCCGAGACCCACCCGCAGGAAGGCATCGCCACCTTCCGCGCCGACATCGACGTCGCCACCTGCGGCGTGATTTCGCCGCTGAAGGCGTTGAACTACCTGATCGAGAGCCTCGAGTCGGACATCGTGATCATGGACTACCGCGTCCGTGGCTTCACCCGCGACGTGAAGGGCAAGAAGCACTTCATCGACCACAAGATCAACTCGATCCAGAACTTCCTGGCCAAGAACATCAAGTCGCGCTACGAGATGTTCGACGTCAACGTCTACCAGGAAAACATCTTCCACACGAAGATGCACCTGAAGGACTTCGACCTTGACCAGTACCTGTTCGAGGAGAAGGCGAAGAACCTGTCGTTCAAGGAGCGCATGAAGATCGAGGCGCTGCTGCGCCGCGAGATCGAGGAGCTGTTCCACGGTCGCAACCTGGCCGAGTGACGGTTACATGCGGTTCGGGGAGCGGTTGCTAGCCTGCCGCTCCTGAAATACCCGGCGGGACGGCCCGCCCCGTGGAGCGATCCGCGGACCACAGCCGACGGCGGCCCGGTGCTCACGCACCGGGCCGCTTCTTTTTTGTCCCGTACCCAAGGAGGAAACCCGTGGCCTGGATCTATCTGCTGGTGGCCGGCCTGTTCGAAGTCGTCTGGGCGATCGGCCTGAAGTACACCGAGGGCTGGACCCGCTTGTGGCCCAGCGTGGGCACCCTGGCCGCGATGGGGGTCAGCTTCTGGTGCCTGTCGCAGTCGCTCAAGTCGATCCCGATCGGCACCGGTTATGCGATCTGGACCGGGATCGGCGCGGTCGGCGCCGCGGCGCTGGGCATCGTGCTGTTCGGTGACAGCGCCTCGTGGCCGCGACTGCTGTGCATCGGCCTGATCGTGTCCGGCGTGATCGGGCTGAAAGTGGTGGGGTGATCCTGGCCGCGGCGCGGCCAGGCCCCGGGGTTTGTGTGGCCAGCCCCGGGGCCCGCCGCGGGTCGGCCCATCCCGCGTGCCTTCGGTGCGCCGGCTTTTGCAAAGGCCGCGGCGCACCGGACGGGTTGCAGGCGTCGTGCGTTCCGCTGTGTGGACTGGGGTGCCCGGGGGCTGGCCGGCGCTGGCCTTTGCCGGCCGGGCGGCCGGTGCCATCACTGCGCGGATCGGCAGTGGCAGGGGCGGCGCGCGCGGGTGCTGCCTCCGCGGGCGCCGCGCTGAACCCGGCCGGGGCGTCGGGTTCGCCTGTCCCCGCGGCGATCGTCGCGCCCGCCTGGAGAAAGGCGGTGCTGCAGGGGGCTCCGGGCGCTCTAGGCGTAGCGCCGTGGGCCCGGGGCCTGGATTCAGAGGCGATAGGCGATGGCTTTCATGGCGCGCGAGGCCAGTGCCATCACCGTCGGGATCGGTGGCGGCAGGAGTCGCGCGCCAGCGTGTTCGGCATGGTCGGCGTGGCGCGCCTCGTCGATCTTCATGACCTTGAGGATCTCGCGGCTGCGCTGGTCGGCCGCTGGCAGGGTCTCCAGGTGTTCGTCCAGGTGCGCCTCGACCTGGCGCTCGGTTTCCACCACGAAACCCAGGTTCCAGCCGTCGCCGCGCAGCCCGGCGAGGGTGCCGATGGCATAGCTGCCGGCATACCACAGCGGGTTGAACAGGCTGGGGCGGCTGTCGAGCTCGCGCAGGCGGTCCGCACACCAGCCCAGGTGGTCAGTCTCTTCCTGCGCCGCTGCCAGCAGGTGCGCGCGGGTGGACGCATCGCGGGCGACGGCCGCCTGTCCAAAATACAGCCCCTGTGCGCAGACTTCGCCGACGTGGTTGATGCGCATCAGGCCCGCGGCGTGGCGCCTTTCATCGGGTTCCAGCACCACGTCCGGGGTGTCGCCGGCCGGGTTGGGCCGGCGCGCCGGCGGGTTGCCGAACACCGTGTCCAGGGCGCGCTGGGCCTCGGTCAGCAGGCGATCCAGGGGCGTGAAGGCGCGGTCGGTGATCATGGCGTCCAGGCGGGGTGGGGGAGAGCCGGATTCTCGCCGCTGTCCCCGGGGCTGCCAAGGCCGGGCGGGCGGCGGCTTGCGTGAGCCGGCCGCGGCCGGTACAATCCCGCCTCTTGTGTTTCACCTTCACAACGCGTGGCAGAGTTCCGGCAGTGCAGCGCCGCAATGAGCCCGACCTAACCTGAGTTCTTTCATGAGCACTTTCACCGCAAAGAACGAGACCGTCCAGCGTGACTGGTATCTCGTCGACGCCTCGGGCAAGACCCTGGGCCGTCTGGCCACCGAGCTGGCCCGCCGCCTGCGTGGCAAGCACAAGCCGGTCTACACCCCACACGTCGATACCGGCGACTATCTGGTTGTCATCAACGCAGAAAAGATTGTCGTCACCGGCAAGAAGCTGCAGGACAAGCAGTACCACCGCTTCACCGGCTACATCGGCAACCTGAAGACCGAGACCCTGGCCCAAGCGCTGGAGCGCCACCCGGAGCGCGTGATCGAGATCGCTGTCAAGGGCATGCTGCCGAAGGGCCCGCTGGGTCGCGCCATGTACCGCAAGCTCAAGGTCTACGCCGGCGCCGAGCATCCGCACGCCGCCCAGCAGCCGCAAGTTCTGGATATCTAATCATGGCTATCACGCAAAACTACGGCACTGGCCGCCGCAAGTCCTCCACCGCCCGCGTGTTCCTGCGCAAGGGTTCGGGCAACATCACCGTCAATGGCCGTCCGCTGGACGAGTTCTTCGGCCGTGAGACCGCGCGCATGATCGTGCGCCAGCCGCTCGAGCTGACCAAGAACACCGAGAGCTTCGACGTCATCGTCACCGCCACCGGCGGCGGCACCACCGGCCAGGCCGGTGCGATCCGCCTGGGCATCGCCCGCGCCCTGGTCGAGTACGACGAAGGCCTGAAGTCCGAGCTGCGCAAGGCCGGCTTCATGACCCGCGACGCCCGCGAAGTCGAGCGCAAGAAGGTTGGTCTGCACAAGGCCCGCCGCGCCACCCAGTTCTCCAAGCGCTGATCCATCGCGCCTGGCGTGGGATCCTCCGGGATCCCGCTGGGAAAACAAAAGCCCGGCCTTGGCCGGGCTTTTGTCGTTCAAGGGTGGCGCGAAGGCCATGCCGCGCGGCCGCCCGGTCGAGGTGCCTGCCGATGGCAGGACGGGCAAAAAGAAAAGCCTGATCTTTCGATCAGGCCTTTGCTGTTTGGCAGCCCCGGAAGGATTCGAACCTCCGAATGCCTGAGTCAGAGTCAGGTGCCTTACCGCTTGGCGACGGGGCTAGGCAGGGGTGGATTATCGCATGCCGCGGCGGCCGAGGCCAACAGGCGTGGCAAGACCGCTGGAGCAGGCAAAAAAAGACCAGATCTTTCGATCTGGTCTTCGGTATCTGGCAGCCCCGGAAGGATTCGAACCTCCGAATGTCTGAGTCAGAGTCAGATGCCTTACCGCTTGGCGACGGGGCTGTGGCTTTCAGGAGCCGAGCTCCTGCTCCCTTGGTGGCTATGGGTGGACTCGAACCACCGACCCCAGCATTATGAGTGCTGTGCTCTAACCGGCTGAGCTACATAGCCTCAGGGAGCCCGCAATTCTGCGTATCGGCGGCTTGCCTGTCAACTGTTTTTTCCACGCTTGTGGCATTGCAGCGGCCATGGCAGAGTCCAAGCCAGTAGAAATATTTAGGAGTCCGCATCGTGATCGATCCGGACGGCTATCGACCGAACGTCGGCATCGTGCTGATGCGGGAAGACGGACAGGTGTTCTGGGCACGACGCGTGCGCCGGGATGGCTGGCAGTTCCCGCAGGGTGGGATGAACTCCGACGAGACCCCGGTCGAGGCCATGTATCGCGAGTTGCAGGAAGAAACCGGCCTGTTGCCTGAACATGTCGAAGTGCTCGGGGCTACCCCGGGCTGGCTTCGCTACCGGTTGCCCAGTCGCGCCATCCGCCGCACCGAGAAGCAGGTCTGCATCGGCCAGAAGCAGGTCTGGTTCCTGCTGCGGCTGACCGGCGACGAGGGCCATGTGCGCCTGGACCATACCGAGGCCCCGAGTTCGACCATTGGCGCTGGGTGGATTTCTGGTACCCGGTCGAGCATGTGGTGATGTTCAAGCGCGGGGTCTACGCGCGTGCGCTGCGGCACCTGGCGCCACTGGCGCGGGGCATCGCCGGGCAGGGCGTTACCGCGATGCCGAAGAGCGCCCAGGAGGCGTGGATGCCGGGCCATGCGGCGGGCCATGAGCGCCCGCGCAAGCGGTCCCGCAAGCGCGGCTATTGGCCGCGCAAGGCGCAGGGCGAGGGGCCGACGGCCTGACTGGCGGCGTCTGATCGAGAACGATTCAGGATTTTAATTGACAATCGTTCTCGTTTTCGATGAAATGGTGTCCGGCCACTCCCGGCCGGTCCTGCCCAGCGCCCCCGTGTACGTCTGCATCTGCAACGGTGTCACCGACCACCAGATCCGCGAAGCGGCCGACAACGGCTGCAGTTCGGTTGCCGAACTGACGATGCGTACCGGCTGCGGTTCCAACTGCGGTTCCTGCCTGGAGATGGCGGGCGAGCTGCTGGCCCGGGCACGCGCGGCGCGCGACCTGCCGCTGCCGATCCTCGGCCTGGCCAGGGTGGCCTGAAGAACGTCGCGGCGCACCGCCGCGGGGTGACCTCGCGGGACGCTGCCGCCATCGCGGCCGGACCAATGCATACGATTCGCGTTCCTTCATCGCCGCACGCGTGACGCTACAGTGCGCGCGTTCAACGCGTGCAGGAGCAACCCCCATGAAAGGCGACGCCAAGGTCATCGAATTCCTCAACAAGGTGCTCTACAACGAGCTGACCGCGATCAACCAGTACTTCCTGCACGCCAAGATGCTGAAGAACTGGGGCCTGAAGGAACTGGCCGAGCACGAGTACAAGGAATCCATCGACGAGATGAAGCATGCGGACGCCTTGTCCGACCGCATCCTGTTCCTCGAGGGGCTGCCGAATTTCCAGGCGCTGGGCAAGCTGCGCATCGGCGAGAGCCCGGTGGAAATCCTGCGTTGCGACCTGGCGCTGGAAACCTCAGCCGTGGCGGTGCTGCGCGAAGCCGTGGCGTACGCGGAGAGCATCGGCGACTACGTCAGCCGCGAGTTGTTCGTGAAGATCCTCGATTCCGAGGAAGAGCACATCGACTGGCTGGAAACCCAGCTCGACCTGATCGAGCGCATCGGCGAACCGAATTACCTGCTGACCAAGCTGGACGATTGAACCTGCGGCCCGGCGCCGCGCCGGGCACTGCCGGCTCCCCGGCTACGGCGCGTCCGCGCCGCCGTGTGCCACGGCATCCCTCACCTGCGCAGTGCGGTGCTGCCTGCGCGGCGGTGATCTCACTCCCTTGCCCGCACGCGCGCTCGGGCGCGACGCGCGCATGCGCATGAGCCGGGTTCAGGCCTGCACGGCGCGTTCGCCGCGCATGTCCGACTGGTAGCCGATCAATGCCAGCCGCGCGCGCGCGAACTCGGCGATGATCAGCGCGACCATGACCGCCGGGCGTTCCAGCTTGCCGGCGCGGGCGGCCAGTTCGACCCGGCGCGCGGCGGCCGACAGTGCCAGCGCGCCGACGTTGGCGCTGGCCGATTTGAGGCTGTGCGCCAGTTCACGCAACTGCTCCAGGTCGGGAGCGACCGCGGCCTCCTGCAACTGCCGCACCAGCGGGGTGGTGTCGTCGAGGAACACGTCGATGATGGTGGCGGTCTCGGCGCCGGCGATCTCGCGCAGTTCGTCCAGCACCTCGCGGTCGAGCACCGGCAGGGCGGTGGACTGCGCGGCCGAGGCCGGGGCTTCCTCGAGCTGGGCCGGTGCCGCCTGCGGCGGTTCGTCGCCGGCGGTCGGCGCGGGTCCGCACCAGCGCAGCAGGCAGGCCTGCAGGCCTTGGCGCGAAATGGGCTTGGACAGGTAGTCGTCCATGCCCGCGTCCAGGCAGCGCTGGCGGTCGCCGACCATGGCGTTGGCGGTCATGGCGATGATCGGCAGGCGTGCGGCCTGCGTGGCGGCCTCGTGCTCGCGCCAGCGGCGGGTGGCGGCGTAACCGTCCAGGACCGGCATCTGGCAGTCCATCAGCACCGCCTGGTAGGTGGTGGCGTGCAGCTTGTCCAGCGCCAGCTGGCCGTTGATGGCGGTGTCCACTTCGCAGCCGAGCACGCCCAGCAGCTTCTGCGCCACCAGCAGGTTGACCGGGTTGTCCTCGACCAGCAGCACCCGCGCGCCGGCCAGCCCGCCGGCGCGTGCCGGCGGCGGCATGTCGGCATGCGGCGCTTCCGCTGTGGTGGCGGGCGTCTGCTGGAGCGGGAGCGGCGCGCGGGTGGCCGGTTCGCTCAAGGCCGTCCGCAGTGCCGCATCGGCCGCCTCGCGCGCGATCACGCGCGCACCGTCGTGCAGCTCGGCCGGCAGTGGCGCATCGCCCTGCAGCCAGACCAGGCGGTGCTCGCCGCTGGCGCGCTGCAGCGCCGCCACGCCCAGGCGCAGCGACGGCAGGTCGCCGATGACGGCATGCCAGGGCTGCGGCGTGCCGCCGGCGCGCAGCAGGTCCAGCGCTTCCTGCACCGTGTCCACGCTGCGCACGTCGAACCCCCAGTTCGGCAGCACCAGCTCCAGCCGCTGGCGCAGGCGCGCGTCGGTGGACACCAGCAGCACCCGGGGATGGGCGGCATGCGCGGGCACGCGCAGGTCGCCGATCACCTTCAGCAGCGGAATCTCGAACCAGAAGGTCGAACCCTGGCCCGGTACCGAGTCCAGGCCGATCTTGCCGTGCATCAGGTCGATGATGCGCTTGCAGATGGCCAGCCCCAGGCCGGTGCCACCGTACAGGCGGGTGGTCGAGGCGTCGGCCTGGGTAAAGGCGCTGAACAGGCGTTGCTGCTGGTCGGCGTCGATGCCGATGCCGGTGTCGCGAACCTCGAAGCGCAGCAGGTGCTGGGCATTGGTCTCGCCCATGCGCCGCACCTGCACCTGGATGCCGCCGCGCTCGGTGAACTTGATCGCATTGACCATCAGGTTGCTGAGGACCTGGCGCAGGCGCACCGGGTCGCCGCGCACCGCCAGCCGCACCGCCGGATCGAGCGCCAGGGTGATGTCCAGCCCCTTGTGCGCCGCCGAACGCCGCATCAGCTGCAGCAGCGAATCGAGCAGTTCGCGCAGGTTGAAGGTGGTGATCTCCAGCTCCAGCCGCTGCGCTTCGAGCTTGGAGTAGTCGAGGATGTCGTCGACGATGCGGAACAGCGCACGCGAACTTTCGCTGGCGGTGTTGAGCATCTCGCGCTGCTCGGCGCCCAGCGGCCCCTGCGCGACCATCTCCAGCATCGGGATGATGCCGTTGAGCGGGGTGCGGATCTCGTGGCTCATGGTGGCCAGGAACTCGCCCTTGGCCAGCATCGCCGCTTCGGCGTCCTGCTTGGCCTGCAGCAGTTGCTGCTCCAGCTGCACATGGCGCTGCTGTTCCTGGCGCAGGCGCTGCAGCTCGCGCTCGTTGTCGCGCGCGCGCCGCGCGAACGCGGCGGAGGTTTCGGCCAGGGCGCGCGCGGCGAGCGCCGCCAGCAGCGCGCACAGGCAGGCAAACCCGGCCAAGACGGTGGACACCGCGTGCGCCGGCAGCGGCGGCGGCAGCCACTGCGCCGCGCCCGCGGCCACCGCGAGCATCGCCGAAGCCATGGCCCAGCGGTTGGCTGCCCGCATGTCAGAGCACCGTGTTCTGGAAGTCGAAGTCCAGCTCGCTGCCGACCGACTGCACCACGTTGCCCTGGATGAAGTCGATGCCGCTCATCCACATCGCGGCGGCGGCCTGTGGGTCCTCGATCTGCTGGCCGATGATCTGCAGCCCGGCGCGGTGCGCGGCGTCGATCGCGCCACGCAGCTCGTCGCGCAGCTTCTGGCTGGCATGGCTGCCGGCGAAACGCCCGGCCATGCGCACGAAGCCCAGCGGCAGCTGGGTCATCAGCGCGTTGGCCTCGTCGCCGGGTTCGAACTGGCTCAGGCAGAACTGCACGCCGGCGGGCATCAGCCGCTCGCAGAACTGCTGCAGCGTCACCGCGTGCACCAGCGCATCGCCCAGGCGCACGTCGATGACCAGCGAGCTGCCGGCGATCTGCCGGTCGGCGATGGCCTTGAGCAGCCAGCCGGCGAAGGCCTCGCGGGCAAGGCTGCGCAGCGACTGCGACACGAACAGCCGCATCGGTGGCATGGCGTGCTGGTAGCGGTGCAGCAGTCCCAGCGCGTGGTCGAGCACCTGCTGGTCGAGGTCGCCGATGCGCCCGGCCGCTTCGGCCGCCGGAATCACCTGGCCGGCCGACAGCAGGGTGCCGTCGTTGCGGCGCAGGCGCAGCAGTACCTGGTACTGCGCGGTGTCGCTGCCGGCGACGGCCACGATCGGCTGGTAGGCCAGCTCGATCTGGCCTTCCAGCAGGGCCAGGTGTTCCTGCGCGGCGGCATCGCCGTTGCCCTGGTGGGCGGCCACGCCGTCGGCCAGCAGCCGCGCCTGCAGGGCGGTGCGCTCGATCGCCTCCAGCGCGACGCCGGCATCCTCGAAGCCCTGCGACAGGCGGGCGTGGCCGACCGCGCAGCGCAGATGCAGCGATTCGTCATCGCGCACCACGAACGGGTGCGCGGACAGTGCCTGGCGTACCGAACGGGCCAGCGCCTCGACCGCGTCCTCGTCCATGCCGCGGCCCAGCAGCAGGAAGCTGTTGTCGTTCAGCCGCGCCAGCAGGTGCGGCCGCGCGGCTTCGGCCAGGCGCCGGCCGGCCTGCACCATCAACCGTTCGAAGGCGGCATAGCCATAGCGTTCGCGCAGGCCCAGCGCGCTGGCGATCTCGATGAACATCAACCCGCCGTGCTCGGATCCGGCCAGTGCCGTATCCAGCTGCAGCATCAGGTTGTGGCGCGTGGGCAGGCCGGTCTCCGGGTTGCTCAGCGCCAGCCCTTCGGCCGTGCCCTGCGCCTGCTGGCGCGAGCGGCGGATGCGGTTGGCCACCGCGGCGACCAGGTGGCGCGGGCGGATCGGCTTGGTGAGGAAGTCGTCGGCGCCGCTGTCGAGTACCTCGAACTGGCGCTCGGGGTCCGGGTCGCCGGTCAGGAACACGATGGGCAGCAACTGCTGCTGCGGGTTCTGGCGGATCAGCGCGGTCAGGCGCATGCCATCGAGCCCGGGCATGTGCAGGTCCATCAGGATCAGGTCGGGGCGGTGCTCGACGATCGCCTGCTGCACGCCTTCGGCGTCCATCTGCACGATGGCCTGCATGCCGGCGCCGTGCAGCACGCTCTGCGCGAACAGGGCCTGCGAGCGGTCGTCCTCGACGATCAGCACGCGATAGGGCGTTTCGGCCGCTGCGGCGGCCTGGCCCGGCTCGGGCGCGGTGGCCGGCGCGGCGGCGATATGCGCGCGGACCGCCTCGGCCGGCGGCGCGTTCTCCACGCTCCAGCGCTGCCAGTAGTCAGCCGGCGGGACCTCCGCGCGCGTCAGCCGGGCGGAGGAAGTGGGTGTGTCGTTGCTTGCCATCGGTACTCCCCGTATGCCGTGGATTATGCGGTCAACGAGCCGGTGGCAGCGAATGGTCCCTGGCCGGTGCCGCTGGCGCGGCCGGCGCTGGTGCGGCGAACAGGCGCTTGACCCCGCGCCAGAGCGCGCGCCACACCAGCCATACGGTGAGCGCACCCAGCAGGCTGGCGCCTACCACCAGCGCCAGCGCCAGCCACGGGTGGGCCAGCGCCAGGGCCAGGCCGGCAATCACCACGCCGTCCTCGGCCACCGATGCGGCCCAGTTGCTGGCCGGCTCCGGGGAAGTGTTCAGCAGTGCGCGGGTACCGGCCTTCAGGCCATGGCTGGCCAGCGCCACGCCGGCGCCGGCGGCGAGCGCGCCGGCACCCAGATGCCCATCCGGGGACAACGTGGCCGCGGCCAGGAAGGCCCCGGCCGGTACCCGCGCCAGGGTCTGCAGCAGGTCCCAGATCGAATCCACGCCGGGGATCTTGTCGGCGAAGAACTCGGTGGTCGCCAGCGCCGCCGAGGTACCCAGCACCCACCAGGACTGGGTGGCCTGCAGTGCCGGTGGCAGCTCGACCCAGCCCAGCACGCCGGCCAGGCCGACGCCGAACACGGTCAGGTACACGCGGATGCCGGCCAGCCAGGCCAGCAGGATGCCGATGACGAAAACGTGGGCGTCGGTCATGGTCGCGGACTCCCGCGGGAACTGTGAGCAGAATCGCAACTATCGACCATGCCCCTGGCGATTGCCAGTTCCCGGCAGGCCATGCCGGGAGTCGTTTACACTGCCCAGCCGTTTCAACCGGAGCGAAGGTGCCGCTTCGCGCAGGACCCGGCACCGGTGATGCAGCGCCATGAGCAACCGATCCCCGTCGCGTTTCCAGATCACCCTGCGCGGCACCCCGCAGCGATCGGCCTGGACCCGGCTGGCCGCCCTCGCCGTCGCCTGGCTGGTGTCGCTGCTGCTGGTCGGCTGGCTGGCCGCCCGCTACGCCTCGCCCGATGCCGGCGGGTTGCGCGAGCGGCTGCGCCAGAGCGAGCGCACCGTGGCCGCGCAGCGCGCGCAGATCGAGGAGCTGCGGCAGCGCCAGGCCACGCTGGAGGCATCGGACAAGATCAGCCGCGCGGCCAACACCGAGGTGCAGGCGTCGCTGGCCGAGCGTGACGAGGAGATCGCCGGGCTGCGCGCGGACGTCGCGTTCTACGAGCGCCTGGTGGGCGCCACCAGCCAGCGCAAGGGGCTGAATGCGCATTCGGTGGAGTTCTCCGCCGAAGCCGCCGGCACCTGGCAGTACAGTGTGGTGCTGACGCAGAACCTGAACAGGGGGGCCATCAGCCAGGGGCAGATGCGGTTCTCGGTGGAAGGGGTCAAGGGCGGCAAGCTGGCGACGGTGAGCTGGGATGAGCTCCACCAGCGCCGCGACGTGCCCGGGCAGGCCTATTCGTTCCGCTATTTCCAGCGCCTGGACGGCAGCGTGATGCTGCCCAAGGATTTCACCCCGCAACGTGTGCGAGTCTCGTTGACCGGGCCCGGGGGAGCGCGACGCAGACATTCGATTGGAAACTCGCCGGCAACGGCAGAGGGGAGCAGTGATGTTCAAGAACAAGTCCAGCCGCGACAGCCACCTGGTGGTGGACGCCCTGATCGGGCCGCAGGTGGTGATCCGGGGCGACGTGGTGTTCAGCGGCGGCCTGTACGTGGAAGGCCGCATCGAGGGCCGGGTGATCGCCGAGGAGGGCGCCAAGGCGGTGCTGACCCTGGCCGAACAGGGCCATATCGACGGCGAGGTGCGCGCGTCGGTGGTGGTGCTCAGCGGGCGCATGGACGGCGACGTCCACGCCGGCGAACGCATCGAACTGACGCCCACCGCCCGGGTCAACGGCAACGTCCATTACCAGGTGGTGGAGATGGGCGCCGGCGCGCAGCTCAACGGCCGCCTGGTGCATGCCACGACGATGGCCGCGCTGCCCTCGCCCGAGGCGGCCGCGCTGCAGGCGCAGGCTGAAGCGGCGGAGGCTTGAATCGGCGGGCGGGCGTCCCCATGCTGGGCGCATGAGCACGCTCGTTTCCCTGCCCGGCGCAACGGCCGCCCCGATTACCAGTCCCTTGATCGCCCGCTGAACTTCACCCCGGCCGCCGCGGCCAAGGTGGGCGAGCTGATCCGCGAGGAGGGCAACGCTGCCCTGGCCCTGCGCGTCTATATCCAGGGCGGCGGCTGTTCCGGCTTCCAGTACGGCTTCGAGTTCGACGAGAACCGGGCCGACGACGACCTGGCGGTGGTCACCGATGGCGTGACCCTGCTGGTGGACCCGCTGAGCCTGCAGTACCTGATGGGCGCCGAGGTCGATTACTCGGAAAGCCTCACCGGGGCCCAGTTCGTGATCCGCAATCCCAATGCCCGCACGACCTGCGGCTGCGGCAGCAGTTTCGCCGTCTGAGCGCGGCGCCAGGCCGCCGGCACGCGCATCCCGCGGCGGACGCCGGCCGCTTCTCGCCACGCTGGTTTGCCGGTAGTCTGCCGACGATGCCTGCTTCCGATTCTTCCTTCCACGCCCATGCCTTTGCCGGCGCAGCGCTGGACCGCGCCGACGCACTGCGCGACGACGCCGACGCGCTGGCGCGGCTGTGGCCCGATGCCCGGGTGCTGGTACTCGACGCCGATGGCACCGCCTTCGCCGACGCTGATGGCCAGCCGTTCCTGACCAGTGGCCGCGAACTGGGCGGCGGCCCGGGCACCGCCATCTTCCTGGGCATGCAGCAGGCGCGCGCCTGGTTCGTGGTTGAAGCGGCGATGGTGTCGGTACAGGCGCCGGGACGCATCGACCTGCGCCGCGCCGCCGCCGAGTGGCCGGCCGAGGCGTCCGGCGTGTTCTGCTATGCGCGCGGCATGTCGTACTGGCACTCGCGCAACCGCTTCTGCGGCGTCTGCGGCGCCGCGGTGGTGTTCGGGCGCGGCGGTTTCATCGGGCGCTGCGGCCAGTGCGGTACCGAGCACTACCCGCGGGTGGATCCGGCGGTCATCGTCGCGGTCGAGCATGACGGCCGCCTGCTGCTGGGCCGCCAAGCCAGCTGGGCGCCGCGACGCTGGTCAGTGGTGGCCGGTTTCGTCGAGCCCGGCGAGACCTTCGAGCAGACCGTCGCGCGCGAAGTGTTCGAGGAGACCCGGGTGCGGGTGATCCAGGCCGACTACCTGTGCACCCAGCCGTGGCCCTTCCCCGGGGCGCTGATGGTCGGCTTCCGCGCGACCGCGCACGGCGACGTGCCGCAGGTCGACGGCGAGCTCGAGGACGCACGCTGGTTCGATGCCGAGGAAATCGGCGCGGCACTGCGCCGCGAGCAGGCCGACGATGGCCAGGGCATCCTGTTGTCGCCACGCATCTCGATCGCCCGTACTCTGATCGAGGACTGGTACCGGCGCCGGCAGCCATGAAGCCGGCAGCGGGTCGTCGCCGGCAACAGCCTGCGCGGCCATGGCGGGGCCTACAATCGGGACCCGGAGGAATCGCATGTTCACGACCCTGGTAGCAGTGATCGCGGCACTGGTCCTTGGCCACCTGGCGCCCGCGGCGATGGCGGCGCTGCGCGACTGGCGCTGGTTCGGGCGCTGGCTGGGCTGGCTGCAGGTACACGAAGGCGGCGGCAATGCCGGCCGCTTCGGGCTGCTGCTGGCGATCCTTCCCTGGGTGTTGCTGGTGGCGGTCGTGCAGTGGCTGCTCGCCGGGCACCTGCACGGGCTGCCGTCGCTGCTGTTCGGCATGGGGGTGCTGGCGCTGTGCTGGGGGCCGCGCGACCTCGACCGCGACGTCGAGGCGGTCATCGACGCCGAAGACCCGGCCGCCTACGACGCGGCGGTCGCACAGCTGCAGTCGGCCGGCGGCAGCCTGCGCGAGGATCTGCCGACGCTGGTCGACGCGACCCTGTACAACGCGTTGCGGCGCTGGTTCGCGCCGCTGTTCTGGTTCCTGCTGCTGGGCCCGCTGGGGGCGGTACTGTACCGGCTGCTGGTGCAGTCGGTGCATGGGCCGATCGCCGCCGGGGTGGCCGCCGAAGCCCGCGAAACGGGGGCTGGGCGCTGGCGTTGCTGGAATGGCCGGTGGCCCAGCTGATGACCCTGTCGATGGCGCTGGTCGGCAATTTCGACACGGTGTTCTCGGCATGGCGCCGCGCCGGCGGCAACCGCTGGGCGCTGGACCTGGGATTCCTGGGCGAGGCCGCGCGCGCCGGGGTCGGCATGGAGCTGGCCGAGGACGCGGCCGATGCGCGCGAGGCCGGCCTGGTCCCGCACGCCGAGCGTCACCCCGAGCTGCGCGACGCGATGAGCATGGTCTGGCGCATGCTGCTGCTGTGGATGGCGCTGCTGGCGCTGCTGATCATCGCCGGCTGGGTGGGCTGAGACCGGCGCAGGTGGCGGGCGTGCCCGGCACGGGGCATCGCCGAGGGGGTTTCATGCGGGGCAAGAGCCGCCTCCACACGCCGGTCGCCTGATGCCGCCGGGGCGCAAACGTAGGTGCCGGGCTTGCCCGGCACGGGGCCTGGTGCGCGCGATGCCGGCACGCGCGCAAGGCATGGCGCGCCGGAGGTTGCCGCCCGGTGTTTTTCAGCCCGGTGCCAGCAGGGTGAACGGATACCAGGGCAGGTTGCGGGCGATCCAGTAGGCCGGCAGCACCGCCAGCCACAGCTTCGGCGCCATCACCACCTTCATCAGCGGCTGCAACCAGCGTGGGTTCCAGCCGGCGGACCACAGCACCATCAACGGGATCAGGGCCAGGGTCACCAGGCCCAGTGGGTTCATCGAAAACGCGCGCAGCAGGTCGCCGTGGGCCAGCGCGTGCAGCGCGCGGGTCAGTCCGCAGCCGATGCAGTAGTAGCCGGTGAAGGCCAGGAACATGCAGGGCGGGAACGGGTTGCCCTCGACGTTCGGGTCGAAATGCCACAGCAGCCAGAGGCCGGCGGGAATCGCCAGTGCGACCCCCGCCAGCCCGAGCCTGTGCCGGGTTTCGAGCACCAATGCCACGGCTTACTGGTATTTCTGCAGCATTTCCATGTAGGCGGCGGCGCCGCCCATGGCGAAGTAGATGGCGTTGAACACCACGCCGATGATGGCCAGCGCGGTGGCCACCCAGCACCAGGTCTTGGCGTTGTTGGAGGCACGGCGCGCGCCGTCGATATCGCCCTGGGCCAGCAGGTTGTTGACCTTGCTGGAGAACACGATGGCGACGATGCCCACCAGGCCCAGCGGGCAGCACAGGCAGGTGGCCAGGACCGTGGCGATGATCGACCAGGCCAGGTGGTTGGGGATGCTGCTGGCGGGATTGACGGTATTCATGGGTTCTCCGGTGGGATGGCGATCAGCGTGACTTGCAGGCGTTCGCCGCGGTCAGCGACGAGAGGATCATGGCCGCGACCCAGCACAGCGGCCAGGTGATGAAGCCGATGAAGACGAAGCACAGCAGGATGTTGACGAAGGTCAGCGCCCAGTAGCCGAACATGATGATCAGGCCGGTGCCGACGTTGCCGGCGTACATGTGGCCGATGCCGAACGTCTGCAGGAACAGCCCCGGCAGCACCTCCAGCAGCGCCGCCACGCCGCCGGACTTCTGCGGATGGTAGTAGTGGTGCACCTGCTGCGGCGCGGGAGCGGCGGGAGCGCTGGGAGGGGGCGGTGGGATGTCCATGGTTCCTCGGTGTCGGCGGATGCCGTGCAATCCCTGCAGCCGCGTGTGGACGGGTAGCGTAGCGATTTGCCGGGCAGGCGGTAAAGCCGGTCAGGCGTCGTCGCCGCGCAATGCCCGTACCCGCGCCTCCAGCGCCGCCGCGTCGGTGGCGGTGCCGTCGACCGCGGGGGCGGCCACCACCTCGATGTGGGCGCGGAAGCGGCGCGGTACCCGCATCCGCCCCAGCCGCGTGTCGCGGCGGCTCCACATGCTGCTCCACATGCCTTTCAGCGCCAGCGGCACCACCGGCACCGGCCGCCGCGCGAGGATCTTCTCCACCCCGGAGCGGAACCGCGCGATGTCGCCGTCGCGGGTCAGCGCGCCCTCGGGAAGATGCACACCAGTTCGCCTTCGGCCAGCGCCGCGTCGATGGCGTCGAACGCGCGCTGCATCAGTTCGGCGTCCTCCTTGGGGCTGGCGATGGGAATGGCCTTGGCGGTGCGGAAGATCCAGCGCATCAGCGGGATGTTGAAGATCCGGTAGTACATGACGAAGCGCACCGGGCGCGGGATCACCGCGGCCAGGATCAGCGCGTCCATGTAGCTGACGTGGTTGCACACGATCAGCGCCGCGCCTTCGTCGGGCACGTGTTCCTCGATGCCGGTCCGGCGCAGGCGGTACAGCGCGCGCACCATCACCCAGCTCAGGAAGCGCATCAGGAACTCGGGCACGATGCTGAAGATGTAGCCGGCCACCAGCACGTTGGCGATGGCCAGCGCCAGGAACAGCTGCGGCACGCTCCAGTCCAGCACGCTCTGGGTGAGCAGGCCGGCCATCGCCGCCAGCACGATGAAGCCCGAGTTCTGGATGTTGAGCGCGGCGAACACGCGCGACATCTCCGACTTCGGCGTGCGGCTCTGGATCAGCGCGAACAGCGGCACCACGAACAGGCCGGTGAACAGGCCGATGCCGAGCAGGTCGATGACGATGCGCACGCTGCCGGGCTGGCGCAGGAAGCCGGCCACGTCCAGCCCGCTCGCCGCCACCGTGCCGGTACGGGCGAAGTACAGGTCGAACAGGAACGCGCTCATGCCGAACGCGCCCAGCGGCACCAGGCCGATCTCGACGGTGCGCGCGGACAGCTTCTCGCACAGCAGCGAGCCGGTGCCGGTGCCTACCGAGAACAGCGCCAGGGCGAAGATGTACAGGGTCGAGCCACCGCCCAGGTTGATCTCGGCGTAGGCCGGCAGCTGCGAGGTCAGCACGGTGCCGACGAACCAGAACCAGGACACGCCCAGTACCGCGTTGCGCACCGCCTTCTGCTTCCTGGCCATGCGCAGCACCGCCAGCGATTCGGACAGCGGGTGCCAGTTGATCTTCAGGCCGGGCGCGCCGGCATCCACTTTCGGGATCAGCCGCGCGGCGATGTTGCCGGCCACCGCCAGCGCGATCACCGCCACCGAAGCCACGACCGGGCCGTGGCTGCCGGCCAGGGTGAAGATCATGCCGCCGGCGATCATGCCGCCGAGGATGGAGAGGGAGGTGCCCATCTCGACCAGGCCATTGCCGCCGGTCAGTTCCTCCGGCTTGAGGATGGACGGCAGCACCGAGTACTTCACCGGTCCGAACAGGGTGGACTGCAGCCCGGTGCAGAACAGCGCCACCAGCAGTACCGGCATGCTCTGGGTGAGGAAGCCCAGCGCGGCCAGCGACATGATCACGATTTCCATCGTGGTGGTGATGACGATCAGCCGCTGCTTCTCCAGCTTCTCGGCGAACTGGCCGGCCAGCGCCGAGAACAGGAAGTAGGGCAGGATGAAGATCGCCGGCGCGAGCATGGCGTAGATGCTGCGTTCCCTGGTGCTGACGCCGAGGAAGAACAGCAGGCCGATGATCGCCTGGCGGTACACGTTGTCGTTGAAGGCGCCCAGCGCCTGGACGACGAAGAACGGCAGGAAGCGGCGCTGTCCGAGCAGCGCGAACTGGTTATGGCCGGCCACGTGGGTTCCTTGGTTTGCGGCGCACCTTAGCAGGTTCGCTGCCCGCCCCGTGCGTCGCGGCGGCGGGCAGCAGCGCGAGCAGGGCGCGCGCGGCCGGAGTGGGATCGGCACGCCACACCGCGCAGGTCCGGAAGCGGAACGGTTCGTCCAGCGGGCGTACCTCCACCGCGTGCATGCGCGCGGCCATGCTGTCCGGGATCGCCGCGACCGCCAGCCCGGCGGCCACCAGCTGGCGCAGCAGTTCGCCGTGGCTGACTTCGTATTGCAGCCGCGGCACGACGCCGCGCTCGTCCAGCGCGTCGTCCATCATCCGGCGCACCCCGGCGCCGGGCACCAGCGCCGCCAGCGGCACGCCGTTGAGCGCGCTCAGCGGCACCCGCTGCATCGCCGCCAGCGCATCCCCGGGCGGCAGCAGCAGCGACAGGCCTTCCTCGTCGAGCAGGCGGTGCTGCGCCGGCAGCGGCACCTGCGGGCCGACGCCGACCAGGGCCACGTCGAGCCGGCCCTCGGCCAGCTCGGCCAGCAGTTCCTCGCTCATGCCCACGCGCAGGTGCACGTCCACGGCCGGATGCGCGCTGCGGAAGCGGGCCAGCAGCGCGGGCACGTCGACCACGCTGAGCGCGGTGATCTGGCCGATGCGGATGCGCCCGCGCACCGTGCCCAGCGCCAGCGCCATTTCCTCCTGCAGCCGGTCGGCGGCCTGCAGGGTAAGCCGGGCGTTGCGCAGGAACACTTCACCGGCCGCGGTGGGCCGCACCTGGCGGTGGCCGCGTTCGAACAGGCGTGCGCCGAAGGCGTCCTCCAGCCGCGCCACCTGGTGGCTCAGCGCCGACTGCACGGTATGGCAGCGCGCGGCGGCGGCGGTGAACCCGCCCTCCTCGGCGACGGCGACGACGAACTCCAGCTGGCGCAGGGTGAACATGCCATCACTCAGAAAGATGGAAAGGATGAAAACAATACATTGGCGTCATTCATGGGTGGCCCACAGACTTGCCTTCCGTTGTTCCCCATCGAGGCCGTGATGTCCAGCCAATCCCCCAACCGCACGTGCTCAGCCAGCGCCGGGTCATGCTGCTGGCCGCCGCCACCGGGCTGATCGTGGCCAGCAACTATTACGCCCAGCCGCTGCTGCAGCTGCTGGGCGACGCGTTCGGGCTGGGCGCCGGTCGCGTGGGCTGGGTGGTGACGGTCGCGCAGTTGTCCTATGCCGCCGGGCTGCTGCTGATCGTGCCGCTGGGCGACCGCCTGGAACGGCGCCGGCTGATCGTGGCGCTGTTCGTACTGGCGGCGCTGGGGCTGCTGGTCAGTGCCAGCGCCGGCCATTTCACGCAGCTGCTGGCCGGCACCGCGCTCAGCGGGCTGTGCGCGGTGGCCGCGCAGGTGATCATCCCGCATGCGGCGACGCTGGCGGCGCCGGAGCGGCGCGGGCGCGTGGTCGGCACGCTCATGGCTGGGCTGCTGCTGGGCATCCTGCTGGCGCGCACGGCTTCGGGGCTGCTGGCCGGGATCGGCTCCTGGCATACCGTGTACTGGGTGGCCGGCGTCGCGCTGCTGCTCATGGCGCTGGCGCTGGCGCGCGCGCTGCCGGCCTACCGGCCGCGGGCGACGCTGTCGTATCCACGGCTGCTCGCCTCGGTGCTGGCGCTGTTGCGCGACGAACCGGTGCTGCGCCGGCGCGCATGGCTGGGCGCGCTGCTGTTCGCCGGCTTCAGCGTGTTCTGGACGCCGCTGGCGTTCCTGCTGTCCGGGCCGGCCTATGGCTATTCCATCGCCAGCATCGGCCTGTTCGGGCTGGTCGGTGCCGCCGGTGCGCTGGCCGCCAGCCGCGCCGGGCGCCTGAGCGACCGCGGCCACGGCCGCCTGGTGACCGGTGGCGGGCTGGTGCTGTTGCTGCTGTCGTGGGGGTGTTGCTGCTGGCGCCGGTGTCGCTGGCCGCGTTGGTGGTGGGCGTGCTGGCGCTGGACGTGGCGGTGCAGGCGGTGCACATCGACAACCAGAGCACGATCTACCGCCTGGACGAGAGCGCCCGCAGCCGCATCACCGCGGCCTACATGACCTGCTACTTCATCGGTGGCGCGGCCGGTTCCGCGCTGGGCACGCTGGGCTGGACCCGGTACGGCTGGAACGGGGTGTGCGCGGTGGGCATCGCACTGGCGCTGGCGGCGCTGCTGGCAATGCCGCGCGCGTCGGCGCGACGCTAGCCCTGCGGAGCCGCCAGCGTGGCCGGCGCCGGCGCGCCCACCGCTTCGTCCGCCGCCGCGCGCAGCCGCGGCAGCAGGCGCAGGATCAGCGCCAGCTGGGTGCGTACCAGGCGCGATTTGTCGTCGCTGTCGCCGGGCAACTGCTCCAGCGTATCCGCCAGCGCGGCCTCATCGACCTCGGCCGCCGGCACCGGCCGCCGCGCGGCGAGCGCGGCCGACAGCCTGGCCAGCGCCTGCTGCAGGCACTGCTGGGCATGGCTGACCAGGGGATCGTCGGTCACCGTGGCGCGCGCGCGGTGCGCGCCGAGCGCGGACAGGTAGCCGAGCAGGGTGTTGGACAGCGCCAGGAAGCGGAACCCGGCATCCAGGTTGCCGCGCGCGTAGCCGGGCTCGCGCAGCATGTTGGACAGCGCCACCGACAGTGCGACGTCGGCGTTGTGCATGTCGCGGCGGGCGATGCGGTAGGGCAGGTCGTCGCGCATGCCGCTGCGGTACTGGCCCAGCACCTCGTCCAGGTAACGGGCGCTGGTGGCGATCACCTGTGCCATCACCCGGTGCAGGCGCCGCCCCTGCCAGTCGGGCAGGATCAGCAGCGAGGCGGTGGCGGCGATCACGCAGCCGATCAGCGTGTCCAGCAGCCGCGGCCAGATCAGCACGAAGCCGTCGCCGAGCAGGTTGAAGCACAGCAGCGCCATGGTGGTGATCGCGGCGGTGGCGATCACGTAGCGCTCGGTGCGGGTGACGAAGAACAGCAGCGCCGCGGCCAGCGCCAGCAGCAACTGCAGCGTGGTGCCCGGGAACAGCTGCATCAGCGCCCAGGTCACGCCCAGCCCGACCAGGGTGCCGCCGATGCGCTGCACCAGCCGCAGCCGGGTGGCGCCGAAGTGCGGCCGGCACACGAACACGATGGTGAGCAGGATCCAGTAGCCGTTGCTGGGGTGCACCAGCTTGAGCACGGCGTACCCGGCGATCAGCGCCAGGGCGATGCGCACGCCGTGGCGGAACAGCACCGAGCCGGGCGTCAGCGCCTGGCGCAGCCGGGTGGCCATCTCGCGCAGGGTATGCGGCGAGGAATCGCGCAGGCGGGTGTCGATGCCTTCCAGTGGCGTGTCGGCCAGCGATGCCTCGGACAACTGCCGCGCGATGCTGGACAGGTTGCTCGCCAGCAGCTGCAGCGAGCCGAGCAGGCGCTGCCAGTGCGGGTTGTGCTGGTCGCGCAGGTACTGCAGCGAATGTTCCAGGTCCTGCCCGGCCTGGCGGTTGCGCTCGCCGTAGTCGAACGGCTGGCGCAGGCGGATGGCCTGGCCCAGCGCCATGCAGGCGCTGCCCTGCAGCGACAGCAGGCGCCGGCAGCGGTACAGCACGTCGCTGTGGAAGAACGCCTCGGTCAGCGCCTCGTAGGGATAGTGCGAGGAACTGGCGCGTTCGTGGAAATCCTGCGCCATGTAGTACAGGCGGAAATACAGCCCGGACTGCACCCCGGGGCGCCCGGAGCGGCCGAAGCGGCTGAGGATCGCGGTCTTGGCCGCGTTGAGCGCCTCGACCACGCGCACGTTCTGCTCGGCCAGCGCCAGCCGCCGTGCCTCCAGGTCGCCATGGCGCACCGGCTCGAACAGGTCCGCCTTGAGCTGCAGGTAGCGCCCGAGCTCGGCGAACAGCCGCGCCAGCCGCTCGCGCACCGGCCGGTTGGCGAACATCACCGTCCACAGGATCGACAGCGCGCCGTACCACGCCGCGCCGGCCAGCATCTGCGCCACGTCGCGCCAGGCCGCACCGGTGCCGGCGCCGCGGTGCTGGTCCATCGCGATCATGGTGTAGATCGCCAGGGTCACCGTGGCCTGGCCGATGGAGGCGTAGCGTTCGCCCAGGGCGCCCAGCAGGGTCAGCGCGAACGCGGCCAGTGCCAGCGCCGCGACGAACGGCAGCGGCCAGTCGAACAGCTGGATGACCGCGGCGGCGGCGGCGACGAAGCACAGCAGTGACAGCAGCACCGATTTGCTGCGGCCCCAGCCGTTGTCGTCGGTCTCGGCCACGGCGCTGGCAATGGTGCCCAGGAACAGCGACGGCAGCGGCTGCAGGTCGCCGCGGTACCAGCACACGGCCATCAGCGTGCCCAGTGCGATGAACACGCGCAGGCCGTAGCTGGCCTTCTCATGGGCCCAGAGCCGGTTCAACAGGCGTTCGGTGGGGCGCATGCCGGTGCGGTGGGTCGCCAAGCGTGGGGATGGCCCAGCTTGCCGTGCGCGAATGAAAGCGGCAAGGCAATGGGGCAAGGCCGTTGGTGCGAAGCAGCTGCCCCGCAGGCATGCACTGCCGTGCGCGGTTGGGCCTTGCCGTGGGTGCTTCGTCGCGCACGGCAGCGCGCTCCTGCGGAGCATCGGTGCAAGACGTCAGTGGAGCAGGCGCTGCTCTACCGGGGCGGAGCGTTGGCGTCGCGCATGAAATCCACGAACACCCGCAGCTTGGGCGCGAGCTGCTCGCGCGACGGGTAGTACAGGTGGAAGCCGGGGAACGGCGGCTGCCACGCATCGAGCAGGCGCTGCAGGCGGCCGGCGGCCAGGTCCTCGGCCGCGGCCGCTTCGAACACCTGCGCCAGGCCGAGGCCGGCGATGGCCATGCGCCGGCCCAGCCCGCTGTCGTTGAAGATCGGCCCGCCGCCGACCTCGACGCTGAAATCGTGCCCGTCGCGGCTGAACTCCCACGGCATCAGCCGGCCGTCGCTGCGCCGGTAGCGGATGCAGGCATGCGCGGCCAGCGCCTGCGGCGTGTCTGGTGGCCGGTGCCGGCGCAGGTAGTCCGGCGCGGCCACGACCACCAGGCGCTGCGGCGGGCCCAGCGGCACCGCCACCATGCCATCGGCCAGCGATTCGCCCAGGCGGATGCCGGCATCGAAACCTTCGGCCACCAGGTCGGTCAGCGCCGCCTGCACCGCCAGCTCCACCTCGACATGCGGAAAGCGCATGGAGAACGCCGGCAGGTGCGGCAGCAGCATCTGTTCGACCACGATCCGCGGCGCGGTGATGCGCAGGCGCCCGGCGGGCACGTCGCGGCTTTCCTCCAGTGCCTGCAGCGCGCCGCCGATGCGCGCCAGCGCCGGTGCGGCCTCGCGCAGCAGGCGCTCGCCCGGCTCGGTCAGGCCGACCCGGCGCGTGGTCCGGTGCAGCAGGCGCACGCCCAGCCGCCGCTCCAGGGTGCGCACCGACTGCGACGCCGCCGACGCCGACATGCCCAGTTCGATCGCCGCCTGGCTGAAGCTGGCGTGGCGGGCGACGCAGGCGAAGGCCGCCAGCGCCGGCAGCAGGGAGGGGGCTATTGTGAAGTGCTGCTTCATTGATGTTGCAGATTACCCCGATTTATCGCCGGGTTCCCGCGCCCTACAGTGGCGTCCCCCGTTCTGGAGCATTGCCATGCAGACCCGCACCCTTGGCCGCGACGGCCCCGTGGTTTCCGCCCTCGGCCTTGGCTGCATGGGCATGAGCGCGTTCTACGGCGGCCGTGGCGACGATGCCGCGGCCATCGCGGTGATCCAGCGCGCGCTGGAACGCGGCGTCACCCTGCTCGACACCGCCGACATGTACGGCCCGCATACCAATGAAAGGCTGGTCGGCCGTGCCATCGCCGGTCGCCGTGGGCAGGTGCTGCTGGCCACCAAGTTCGGCGTCCGCCTGGACCCGTCCGACCCGCAGGCGCGTGGCGTCGATGGTCGCCCCGAATACGTGCAGGCCGCCTGCGAGGCCAGCCTGCAGCGGCTGGGCGTGGAGCACATCGACCTGTACTACCAGCACCGCGTGGACCCGCAGGTGCCGATCGAGGAAACGGTGGGCGCGATGGCGCGGCTGGTCGAGCAGGGCAAGGTGCGCTGGCTGGGCCTGTCCGAGGCGGCGCCGGAAACGATCCGCCGCGCGCATGCGGTGCACCCGATCACCGCGCTGCAGACCGAGTACTCGCTGTGGTCGCGCGAACCCGAGCACAACGGCGTGCTGCATACGGTGCGTGAGCTGGGCATCGGCTTCGTGCCGTACTCGCCGCTGGGCCGCGGCTTCCTGACCGGCGCGATCCGCAGCCCGGACGATTTCGAGGACGGCGACTACCGGCGCAATTCGCCGCGCTTCCAGGGCGAGAACTTCGCCCGGAACCTCGCGTTGGTGGCGCAGGTCAACGCGATTGCCGCCGCCAGGGGCATCAGTCCCGGGCAACTGGCCCTGGCCTGGGTACTGGCCCAGGGCGAGGACCTGGTGCCGATCCCGGGTACCAAGCGCCTGGCCTACCTGGAGGAAAACCTGGACGCGCTGGACGTGGTGCTGGATGCCGACGAACTGGCCCGCATCGACGCGGTGTTCCCGGTGGACGTGGCCGCCGGTGCACGTTACCCGGCGGCGAGCATCGGCAGCGTGCATCGCTGAAGGAAGCGACAGCGGCAGCTCTGCGCCTTGCGCCTCTCGCCGCCATGGGCCGTGTTCCATCCCGCCGGCAGAGGGAGACAACGAAAAGGGCGGCCCCGGGGCCGCCCTTCTCATCTTCCGCCACCCCGGTGGTTTACTGCTGCTCGCGTGCGATCGCGCGCCAGCCGATGTCGTTGCGGTGGAATTCGTTGGCCCAGTGGATCTTCGCCACGCCGGCGTAGGCATGGGCCTGCGCGTCGCCGACGCTGTCGCCCAGCGCAGCCACGCACAGCACGCGGCCACCGGCGCTGACCACGTTGCCGTCGGCGTCCAGCGCGGTGCCGGCATGGAACACCTTGGCGCTGGCCGGTACGTCATCCAGGCCGCTGATCACATCGCCGGTGATCGGCGCGTCCGGGTACGGCTTTGCCGCCATCACCACGCCCAGCGACGGGCGCGGATCCCATTGAGCGTCCACGCCCGCCAGTGCGCCGTCGATGGCCGCTTCGAGCAGGTCGACCAGGTCCGACTGCAGGCGCAGCATCACCGGCTGGGTTTCCGGGTCGCCGAAGCGCACGTTGAACTCGATCACCTTCGGTGCGCCCGTGGCGTCGATCATCAGCCCCGCGTACAGGAAGCCGGTGAACGGCACGCCGTCGGCGATCATGCCGGCCACGGTCGGCTCGACCACTTCGCGCATGACCCGGGCGTGCACCTGCGGCGTCACCACCGGCGCCGGCGAGTACGCGCCCATGCCGCCGGTGTTGGGGCCGGTGTCGCCGTCGCCCACGCGCTTGTGGTCCTGGCTGGTGGCCATCGGCAGCGCGACGCGGCCATCGACCATGGAAATGAAGCTGGCTTCCTCGCCCTCCAGGAATTCCTCGATCACCACCCGCGCGCCGGCATCGCCGAAGGCGTTGCCGCTGAGCATGTCGCGCACCGCGGCCTCGGCTTCGTCCAGCGTCATCGCCACGATCACGCCCTTGCCGGCGGCCAGGCCGTCGGCCTTGATCACGATCGGCGCGCCCTTCTCGCGCAGGTAGGCCAGTGCCGCATCGACCTCGGTGTGCACCGCGTAGAACGCGGTGGGGATGCCGTGGCGGGCCAGGAAATCCTTGGCGAAGGCCTTGCTGCCTTCCAGCTGCGCGGCGGCGGCGGTCGGCCCGAAGATGCGCAGCCCCGCCGCGCGGAAGGTATCCACCACCCCGCCACCAGCGGCACTTCCGGGCCCACCACGGTCAAGCCGACGGCCTCGTCCTGCGCCAACTTGAGCAGGCCGGCGATGTCGGTGACCTTGACCGCCACGTTGCGGCACTTGGCTTCGGTCGCGGTACCGGCATTGCCCGGGGCGACGATCACTTCGCTCACGCGCGCGGACCGGGCCAGCTTCCAGGCCAGCGCATGTTCGCGGCCGCCGGCGCCGATGACGAGGATTTTCATGGGGCAGTTCCTGTAGGGGCATTCAAGGGGAAAGGCAATCGGAGGCTTTCAGCGTGGCGTCGAAGAACACCGCCCCGTCGGCATCGACGAAGTGCCGGCGCACGCCGCCGCCGGCGGCATGCAGCGGGGCGAACAGCGGATCGGCGCACAGTGCCTGCATCGCGGCCTGCTCGTCGTCGCGCAGCGCGTCGAACACGGCGGGCCTGGCCTTGGCCATGGCCACGGTGATCTCCGCCGAACGGATCACCAGCACCAGCTCGTCGCCGTCGCGGTGCACCGATTCGACCACCAGCCCGTCGCGATAGGGACGCGGAAGCTGCGCGCCGATCTCCTGCAGGGCCGCGCGCTGCGCCTGGTCGAGCGCGTGGTTGCCGCACCCGGTGGCCGCCGCCAGGCAGGCGGCCAGGAACAGGGGCAGGCGCCAGCGCATCAGCCGCAACCCTCCAGCTGCATGCGCGCCGGGACCAGGTAGCGCGATTGCGCCGGATCGTAGGCAATGGAATGCAGCGCATCCACCGTGCCGGTGCAGCCGTTGCCGGCCTCGTGCACGCGCAACGGCCAGTAGCGCAGCCCGGGCTCGCTGTCGTCCGGACGGGCGTCGAAATCCAGGTCCAGCGTCCCGGGCCGGCAGCTGCCGGTGGTGACGCAGTCGATCGCATTCTGGTCGTCCAGGTGGGCACGCAGCCAGCCCGCTTCGGCCACCGTGTCGCCGCCGTCGAACACCAGCCAGCTGCGGTCGCGCATCCGCGCGCCCACCACCACCCGCTCTTCGTCGATCTGGTAGGCCCAGGCACCGGCACCGACCTGCAGGATGCTGATCGCGCCCGGTTGGCCGCCGCTGCCGCTGGCCCGGCCCGGCAGCTCGGCGGCGATGCCCACGCTGCCATCGGCGGCCTCGCGCAGCACGATGAAGTCGCTGACGCCCAGTTCCACGGGGGTCGCGTCGGCATAGCGGGTGCAGACCGCCAGCATGCGATAGCGGCCGCCCGCAAGGGTGATGCCGCGGTCGGCGCACAGCGCGCGCTGGACCTGGCGCGCGGGGTCCAGCTGCGGGTCGTCGAGGCGTTGCGTCCACGGGCCCTTGAGCCGCGCCGGCGCGCCGTAACGCGCCTTGAGCAGCGCCAGCACGGCCGCATCGCCGTCCGGCGCCTGCGCCGTGCCGCCGTCCTGGGTGGCCGCATCCTGCCGGCACGACGCCAGCACGAGCGCGGCGAGCAGTACCGCCAGCGTCCGGATCATGCCCGCCGCCATGCCTGCGGCCTCAGTGGCGGAAGTGGCGCACGCCGGTGAACACCATGGCGATGCCATGTTCGTCGGCCGCGGCGATCACTTCGGCATCACGCATCGAGCCACCCGGCTGGATCACCGCGGTGATGCCCGCTTCGGCGGCGGCGTCCAGGCCGTCGCGGAACGGGAAGAACGCATCGGAGGCCATCACCGAGCCCGGCACCACCAGCCCGGCATCGGCGGCCTTGATGCCGGCGATGCGCGCCGAGTACACCCGGCTCATCTGCCCGGCGCCGACGCCGATGGTGCGCTCGTCCCTGGCATAGACGATGGCGTTGGACTTGACGTACTTGGCCACGCGCCAGGCGAACAGCAGGTCGCGCAGCTCGGCCGCGGTCGGCGCGCGCCGGGTCACCGTCTTCAGCTCGTCGGCGCTCATGCCGCGGTTGTCGGCGCTCTGGATCAGCAGGCCAGAACCAATACGCTTGGTGTCGTAGTTGTTGCGCGCGTCGCCGGCCGGGATGCGCAGCACCCGCACGTTGGCCTTCTTGGTGGCGTACTCCAGCGCGGCCGGCTCGTAGTCCGGGGCGATCAGCACTTCGACGAACTGGCGGTCGAGGATGGTCTTGGCGGTGGCCGCGTCCAGCGTGCGGTTGAACGCCAGGATGCCGCCGAACGCGCTGGTCGGGTCGGTGTTGTAGGCCATCTCGTAGGCGGCGCCGACATCGGCGGCCACCGCCACGCCGCACGGGTTGGCATGCTTGACGATGACGCAGGCCGGCAGCTCGAACTGGCGCACGCATTCCCACGCGGCATCGGCGTCGGCCAGGTTGTTGTAGCTCAGCTCCTTGCCCTGCAGCTGCACGAACGTGGCCAGGGTGCCCGGCACCGGGTACAGGTCGCGGTAGAACACGCCGCTCTGGTGCGGGTTCTCGCCGTAGCGCAGGTCCATCACCTTGACGAAGGTGGAGTTCATCTGCGCCGGGTATTCCTCGCGCACCGGCACCGCGGCGGCGGTGTCGCTGATCGCCGACAGGTAGTTGCTGATCGCCGCGTCGTACTGGGCGACGCGGTTGAACGCGGCCACCGACAGCTGGAAACGCCTGGCCGCCGACAGCTGGCCGCCGTTGGCGTCCAGTTCGGCCAGCAGCGCGGCGTACTGGTCCGGGCTGGTGGCCACGGCGACGCGGGCGAAGTTCTTGGCGGCGCTGCGCAGCATGGCCGGGCCGCCGATGTCGATGTTCTCCACCGCGTCGGCGAGCGTGCAGTCGGCCCTGGCGGTGACCGACTCGAACGGGTACAGGTTCAGCACCAGCAGGTCGATCGGCGCGATGCCGTGTTCGGCCATCACCGCATCGTCGGTGCCGGCGCGGCCGAGCAGGCCGCCGTGCACCATCGGGTGCAGGGTCTTGACCCGGCCGTCCATCATCTCCGGGAAGCCGGTCACGTCGGACACGTCCTTGACCGGCAGGCCGGCCTCGCGGATCGCCTTGGCGGTGCCGCCGGTGGACAACAGTTCAACGCCGTGCGCGGCCAGCGCGCGGGCCAGTTCGACCAGGCCGGTCTTGTCGGAAACGGACAGCAGGGCCCGGCGCACGGGCAGCAGATCAGCGGACATGGGGGTGGGGAGGGAAGCGGAAGCGGGCCCGTATTGTAGCCGCGCGCAGCGTGCCGGTCCGGTTGCAGCGGTGACGACCGGTACTGCCGGTTGCCGGTTCGGGGTGGTGCGCAGCACCGGCTTGTCCGACAGGTGCTGTCGATGACGTGCCGTCCAACGCTCGGCACCCACCGCAGGCAGTGGGGGATATATCCGGAGCAAAGCCCCCTGGGTCAGGGGGCGCGCCGAAGGCGCGGGGTATGCAGGGCGAAAGACGGGGCCCGCGGTTTGTACTGCAGACCGTGCGGCGCCAGCGCGCAGCGATGGCGCCGCTCAGGCCAGCCCGTATTCCTTGAGCTTCTTGCGCAGGGTGGCGCGGTGGATGCCCAGCAGCGCCGCGGCGCGGCTCTGGTTGCCCTCGCAGTGGTTGAGCACCTCCACGAACAGCGGAATCTCCATCTCGCGCAGGACGATCTCGTAGACATCGTCGGCGTCGCAGCCATCCAGATCGCGCAGGTAGCGACGCACGGACTGGGCGACGTGTTCGCGCAGCGGCGGCTTCGGAGCGCCACGACTGTTGTCAGGACGGGGTGGGGCAGCGTTCAAGGGAATTCCCGGATTCAGCGGAGCCGGCGCGGCCGCGCCCGGCATGGGGAGGGGAGTCTAGCGCGTGAACGAGGGGGCCGCCATGTCGGGCGCCGGGTCAGCGGAACTCGAACGCGTAGGCCACCGTGGCCGCCGACGGCTCGCGCAGCAGGAACGCGATCTGTGCGCTCTGTCCCGGTTCCAGCCGCTGCGCGGGGTCGTGCGCGCTGCCCAGATAGTCGCGCGGCTGCAGCAGGCGGCGCCCGATCACCCGGCCGTCGGCGTCGGACAGCGACAACGACAATGCCGGCCAGGCCTGCGCCCAGCGCGCGTCGTTGCGGAAGCTGGCCTGTACCTGCAGCACGCCCGGGCGCCCGGGCAGCGGCCGCACTTCGCGCTGCAGCATGGTGTAGGCCGTGGGCTGGTGCCACGGCGGCAGGCTGCAGCGCAGCACCGCGCACAGGCCGGCCACGACCGGGCGCCAGCCGGGACGCGCGGCCAGCGTGGCGCGGTCGGCGATCACCACCTGGACGGCGAGCAGCAGGGCCAGCGCGGCCAGCAGCAGCCACTGCCAGCGCGGTGCGCGGCGGCCACTGGCGGTTGCCACCGGGGAGCGCTGCAGGAAGCTCGGCGCGCTGCCGCTTTCCTGCGCCGGGCCGTCGCCGTCCTGCGCGCTGTCCGCGGCGGCGTCGCCCAGGGCCGGCGCTTCGCCGTCGGCGGCCCCGTCCGCGGGCGGTACCGGCTGCGGCGCATCGCCGCCGCCATCGACGTCGCCGTCGCGGGCGGGCGGGGTGTCCGGCGGCGGTGTGGCCCCGCTCCGCAGGAGCGTGGCCAGCGAAGGACGGGGCGGCGGGGTTTCTTCGCTCATGGCAGGTCGGTCGCGGACGCTGCGTTCATTCAAGCACGGCGCACGCCGGTAATGCGCATCCAGTCGCCGTCCTGCACGGCTTCCAGCTGCACGAACCACGGCGCGTAGCGTTCCAGCAGTTCGCCTTCCTGGCCATGCAGGATGCCGGACAGGGCGATGCGCCCGCCGGGCGCCACCCGCGCCGCCAGCCGTTCGGCCAGCGCGTCCAGCGCCGAGGCCAGGATGTTGGCGACCACCACCGGGTAGGTCGCCGCCGGCTCGTCCTCGGGCAGGTACGCGGCGATGTGCACGCCGTTGCGCTCGCCGTTGTCGGCGGTGGCGGTGAGCGCCTGCGGGTCGTTGTCCACGCCCACCGCGGCGGCGGCGCCGAGCTTGAGCGCGGCCAGGGCGAGGATGCCCGAGCCGCAGCCGAAGTCGAGCACGCTGCGGCCGGCCAGTTCGCCCTCGGCCGAAAGCTGGTCCAGCCAGCGCAGGCACAGCGCGGTGGTCGGGTGGGTGCCCGAGCCGAACGCCAGGCCGGGATCCAGCCGCACCACCGCGGCGTCGGCGGCCTGCGCCGCTTCGGGCAGTTCATGGTTCCACGGTACGATCCAAGTGCGCTGGCCGAACTGCATGGGCTGGAACTGGTCCAGCCAGGCGCGTTCCCAGTCCTCGTCCTGGACCGAACGGAAGCCGGCGCTGCTCCAGTCCAGCCCGGCGTCGAACGATTCCAGCGCGGCCAGCAGCGCCAGCGCGTTGGTATCGGCCGGGAACAGTGCGCTCAGCACCAGTTCGTTCCACAGCGGCGTCTGCCCCACGCCCGGCTCCAGGATCGCGCGTTCGTTGCTGGTGTCGGCATCGGCGTCGAGCATCGTCACCGCCAGCGCGCCGACGTCCTCCAGGGCGTTCTCGTAGCGGGGCTGGGTGGCTTCGGTGCAGCGCAGGGTGAGTTCGAGAAAGGGCATGGCGATGACGGCGACGGCAGAACGGAAGCGGGCATCCTAGACGAGGCGGCGGATGTTTTCCTTCTCTTGCCGGCCACGGGTGCCGTGGTGCCCGGGGCCGTTGCACCCCCATGCGGCCGCGCAGACGGAAGAAGGCGGGTTTCCCCGCCTTCTTCCTTCACCCGCGACGCACCGCGCTCAGGTCAGCGCGATCGACTGGTTCTTGCGCTCGGCCAGGCGCTTTTCCAGGTAGTGGATGTTCTGCCCGCCGGCCTGGAAGCCTTTGTCGCGCATGATCCGCTGCTGCAGGGCGACGTTGGTCTTGATGCCGTCCACGACCATCTCGCTCAGCGCCACCCGCATGCGGGCGATGGCGGTGTCGCGGTCCGGGCCGTGCACGATCAGCTTGCCGATCATCGAGTCGTAGTTGGCCGGCACGCGGTAACCGCCGTAGATGTGCGTGTCCACGCGCACGCCGGGGCCGCCTGGCGGGTAGAAGCCGGTGATGGTGCCGGGGCACGGGAAGAAGGTCTCCGGGTCCTCGGCGTTGATGCGGCACTCGATGGCGTGGCCGTTGATCTTGATGTCGCTCTGCTTGATCGACAGCTTGTGGCCGGCGGCGATCTTCAGCTGCTCGGCGACCAGGTCGATGCCGGTGATCATCTCCGTCACCGGGTGCTCCACCTGGATGCGGGTGTTCATCTCGATGAAGTAGAAGCGGCCGTTCTCGAACAGGAACTCGAAGGTGCCGGCGCCGCGGTAGCCGATGCGGATGCAGGCTTCCACGCAGACCTTGCCGATCTCCTCGCGCAGTTCCGGGGTGATGCCCGGCGCCGGCGCTTCCTCCACCACCTTCTGGTGGCGGCGCTGCATCGAGCAGTCGCGTTCGCCCAGGTGGATGGCGTTGCCCTGGCCGTCGGCCAGCACCTGGATCTCCACGTGGCGCGGGTTCTCCAGGAACTTCTCCATGTAGACCATGTCGTTGCCGAACGCGGCCTTGGCTTCCTGCTTGGTGGTGGCGATGGCGTTGACCAGCGCGCCCTCGGTGTGGACCACGCGCATGCCGCGGCCGCCACCGCCGCCGGCCGCCTTGACGATCACCGGATAGCCGATCTCGCGGGCGATCTTGACGTTGGTTGCCGGGTCGTCGCCCAGCGGGCCGCCCGAGCCGGGCACGCACGGCACGCCGGCGGCCTTCATCGCGCGGATCGCCTCGACCTTGTCGCCCATCAGGCGGATGGTGTCGGCCTTGGGCCCGATGAAGATGAAGCCGGACTGCTCCACGCGCTCGGCGAAATCGGCGTTCTCGGAGAGGAAGCCGTAGCCGGGGTGGATGGCCTGGGCGTCGGTGACCTCGGCCGCGGCGATCAGCGCCGGGATGTTGAGGTAGCTCTCCGACGACGGCGCCGGGCCGATGCAGACCGATTCGTCGGCCATGGCCACGTGCTTGAGGTTGCGGTCGACGGTGGAGTGCACCGCGACCGTGCGGATGCCCAGGGTGTGGCACGCGCGCAGGATGCGCAGCGCGATCTCACCCCGGTTGGCGATTACGACCTTGTCGAGCATGGCCGGCGCCTCAGGCGATCACGAACAGCGGCTGGTCGAACTCCACCGGGTTGCCGCTTTCGCCGAGGATGGCGACCACGGTGCCGGACACCTCGGCCTCGATCGGGTTGAACATCTTCATCGCCTCGATGATCGCCAGGGTCTCGCCGGCCTTGACCTGCTGGCCCACGCTGACGAACGGCGGCTTGTCCGGCGACGGCGACGCGTAATAGGTGCCGACCATCGGCGCGCGCTGCACGTGGCCGTCCGGCAGGGCGTTGCCCGGCTTGGCGGTGCCGCCGGTGGACGCTTCGGTCGGCGAGCTCATCGGCATCGGCGCGGCCGCGGCCGGGGCGGCGACCGGGGCCGGGGCGGCCATCACCGGCGCCGGCGCGTAGCCGCCGACCGGGGTGCGCGACAGGCGCACGGATTCCTCGCCTTCCTTGATCTCGATCTCCGCCAGGTTCGACTCTTCCAGCAGGTCGATCAGCTTCTTGATTTTGCGCAGGTCCATAGGATGCCTCTTGGGTGGTGTAGGCGGTGGCGCGCTCGCGCCCACCGCCCGGGAATGGGGGTCACAGCCGCAGCAGTGCCGCGTCCATGGCGTAGCGGTAACTGTCCGCGCCGAAGCCGCAGACCACGCCGACCGCCTTGTCGCTGAAATAGCTGTGCTGGCGGAACGGCTCGCGGGCGTGGGGGTTGGACAGGTGGATCTCGATGAACGGGATGGCCACCGCGGCCAGCGCGTCGCGCAGCGCCACCGAAGTGTGGGTGAAGGCGGCCGGGTTGATCAGGATGAAACCGGTACCATCGCCGCGCGCGGCCTGCACCCGCTCCACCAGCACATGCTCGGCGTTGGACTGCAGGCTCTCCACCGCGTGCCCCGCCGCCTGCGCCTGGCGCGCCAGCGCGGCGTCGATGTCGGCCAGCGTGGTGTGCCCATAGACCTCCGGCTCGCGCGTGCCGAGCAGGTTCAGGTTGGGGCCGTGGAGGACCAGCAGTTTTGCCATGGGCCAGCGGTGGGCGGGAAAGGGCGGCAGTGTGAGCGAACCGGGGAATACTGTCCAGTTCGGCGAAATTGACGACGTTTTAATCGATTGTTTGAAATTGCCCGGGATCCCGCCGGGTGCCCGGGGCGTCGTGTGGACGCATGCGCGCGGCGTCCGCGGGGCGCCATGGGCGCGGCGTGCTGGCGGATGTTGGCGTCACGTTCGCCGCGGTTAGCGCGCTTCTTCGTCCAGCCCGGCCCACGCCTCGATCTCACCGGCCTTGAACGGGCCCAGCTTCTGCCGGACCACGCGCCCCTGCGCGTCGATCAGCACGCTGTAGGGCAGCAGCCCCTGGTGGTTGCCCAGTTTGACGCTGGCGTCGGCCGGGCCGGGGGTCTCCAGCACGATCGGGTAATACACCGGCACGTTGCCGAGAAAATCGAGCACGGCTTCATGCGTGTCCAGTGCCAGCCCCACCACCTGCGGGCCGTCGTCGGCATGGCGGGCGGCGAAGCGCGCCAGTTCCGGCATCTCCTCGATGCAGGGGGCGCACCAGCTGGCCCAGACGTTGATCAGCAGCGGCCGGCCCAGGAAGCGGTCCGGGAACCGCACCGGCATGCCGTCCAGGTCGGGCAGGGTGAAGGCCGGCACCCGGTCGCCCGGGGCGAGCGCCGCGGGCGCCGTGGCCGCGGGCGGCGTCGACGGCTCGTTCATCGGCGGCAGCGCGGGCCGGCTCAGCCAGGCGCCGGCGGCCAGCCCGGCCGCCGCGGCGATGCCCACCACCCACCCTGCCGCGCTGCGCATCTCAGCGCGCCGCGCGCAGCAGCGCGTCCTCGACGATGGCCTGGGTCAGCACGGTCGGCAGCACGCGCGGCGGCGCACCCGGCCCGTACACCACGTACAGCGGCACGCCCACCGCCTTGTGCTGCTCCAGGAACGCGCTGATCTGCGGGTCCACGTTGGTCCAGTCGCCGCGCATGTACACCGCGTCCACCCGCTTGAGGGTGTCGCGGAACGTATCGCGGTCGAGCACGTTGCGTTCGTTGGCCTTGCAGGTCACGCACCAGTCGGCGGTCATGTTGACGAATACCACGCGGTTGTCCGCGCGCAGCCGGTCCAGCATTTCCGGCGAGTACGCCACCGTGCCCTCGCTGGCCGCGCGTGCCGGCGGTTCCATGCGGGTCACGCCCCACACCGGCACCAGTGCCAGCAGCGCCAGCACCGCGCCCAGCGCCATGCCCGCGCGGCGGCTGCGCCAGCGGTTGCGCTCGAACCACCACAGCCCCAGCGCCAGCAGCGCCGCGCCGGCCAGCAGCAGCGCCATCGCGTCGATGCCGCGCTGCTTGCCCAGCACCCACAGCAGCCAGATCGCGGTCAGGTACATCGGGAACGCCAGCACCTGCTTGAAGGTTTCCATCCAGGCGCCGGGCCTGGGCAGGCGCCGGGCCAGCGCCGGCACGAAGCCGATCAGCAGGAACGGCAGCGCCAGCCCCAGCCCCAGGGCCAGGAACACCAGCATCGCCACCGCCGCCGGCGCGGTGAACGCATAGGCCAGCGCCGGGCCCATGAACGGGGCGATGCACGGGCTGGCGACCACGCAGGCCAGCACCCCGGTGAAGAAGTCGCCGGCCGCGTCCTGGCGCTGCGCCAGCGACTGGCCGACGCCGCCGAGGTTGCCGCCCAGGGTGAACACGCCGCTCAGGCTCAGGCCGACCACGAACATCAGGTACACCAGCGCGGCGATGAACCACGGGTGCTGCAGCTGGAAGCCCCAGCCGGCGGCCTGCCCGGCCGCGCGCAGGGCCAGTACCAGCGCGCCGATGGCGGTGAACGCCACCAGCACCCCCAGCGTGTACCACAGCGCGTGGCGGCGGGCGTGCTGGCGGCTCTCACCGCTCTGCGCCAGCCCCAGCACCTTCAGCGACAGCACCGGCAGCACGCATGGCATCAGGTTCAGGACCAGGCCGCCGGCCAGCGCCAGCAGCAGGATCCACGCCAGCGAGTCATCCTCGCCGGCGCTGCCCGGCGGCTGGCTGCGGCCGGCGTTGTCGGCCGAGGCGTCGGGCGTGGTGGCGGCGCCGTTGCCGCTGTCGTTGGAACGGACCACCAGCGGCTGCGGGGCGGGCGGGTTGGCCGGGTCGATGGCCACCGGGTCGGCGGGCTTGCGACCACTGGGCAGCGGCGTGATCACCAGCGGCGTGACCATGGCCTCGCCGCTGGGCGAGACCTTGCCGGCGGGCAGCGACAGCCGCACCCGCCGGGTCATCGGCGGGTAGCAGATGCCGTCGGTCTGGCAGCCCTGGAAGGTGGCCACCAGCGTCGCCGGGCTGGCGTCGGCGCGTTCGCGGTGCAGCGGCAGCGGGACGTCGACCTGGTCGAAGTAGACCACCACGTTGCCGAAATGCTCGTCGCGGTGGGAGGTGCCCGCCGGCCACTGAGGCTTGCCGGTGCGGATCCCGGCCGCGCCTTCCAGCGCCAGCGAGGTGCGGTCGCGGTACAGGTAGTAGCCCGGTGCCGGCGAGAACCGCAGCAGCAGGCGGTTGCCGTCGTCGACGATCGCCTCGAAGCCGAACGCCTGCTCCGAGGGCAGCGGCAGCGACTGGGTGGCGGCGCTGCCCGGCAGCTTCAGGCCGCCGCCGTCGGTGCGCGCCAGCGGGTTGAACAGCGGCGCGCCGGTCGCCGCGGCAGGGGTGGCCGCGGCGCCGGGCAGCCGGACCTCGACGGTGCGCTTCTGCGGCGGATAGCACACGCCGGCATCGGCGCAGCCCTGGTAGCGCACCTCCAGCGTCACCGTCCCGGCGGCGGCGTCCGCGGTGCCGGGCAGGGTGGCCTTGAGCTGCCGGTGGTAGGTCTCGACGTCACCGAAGAACTCGTCGTGCTTCTTTTCCCCGGCCGGCATCTGCAGCGCGCCGGCGCTGAACCCGGGCCCGGCCTTGACGCTGGTGCGGTGGCGGTAGAGGTAGTAGCCCGGGGCGATGTCCCAGCGCAGCTCGATGCGGTCGCGCGTGTCCGCCTGGACCTGGAGGGCGAAGGCCTGGTCGACCGGCAGCAGGTCCTTCTCGTCCAGGGCGAGCGCCGGGAAGGCACAGAGGGTAAGCAGGCACAGGGCGGTGAAACGGCGCAACAGCATCTTCAAGTCAGGTCCTCGCGGGTCTGGGCCCGGATCCAGTCCAGGTAGGCCGGCAGCCCCGCGCTGGGGAAACGGCCAGTATTTCCGGCAATTCATACGGGTGGTGCTGCAGGAGCGCCGCGGTCAGCGCGTCCAGGCGATCGGCGGTGGTCTTGATCAGCAGCTGGACTTCCTCCGCCTGCTCGACCCGCTCCTGCCAGCGATACACAGACTGTATATGCGGCAACAAGTTCACGCAGGCGGCCAGCCGCTGCTCGACCAGCAGCCGGGCAAGCGCCTGGGCGGTGGCGGCGTCGGGGCAGGTACAGAAGACAAGGCGGGCGTCCATCCGCGGCATTGTCGCAGATGCCGCCGCCGCCGCCGGGGCACCGGTGGCGGGGTCGCAGGAAGTTGGGTTCAGGCACTTGAAAGCCCGCCGGCGGTCCCCATTTCCCAGCCAAGCCCGGCGACGGGCGTTTTTAGGCGTGGCGTCGCTGCTGCCGGACGGCAGCGGTGGCGACCACCGGACTTTCCAGACCCATCACCAACATCCAAGAGGTCTCACATGAGCATCAAGCCGCTGCACGACCGCGTCGTGGTCAAGCCCATCGAAGCCGAGGAAGTCTCTGCCGGTGGCATCCTGATCCCCGATTCGGCCAAGGAAAAGTCCACCAAGGGCGAAGTCGTGGCCGTCGGCCCCGGCAAGCCGCTGGACAACGGCAGCGTCCGCGCCCCGGCGCTGAAGGTCGGCGACAAGGTCATCTACGGCCAGTACGCCGGTTCCACCTACAAGGCCGACGGCGTCGAATACAAGGTGCTGCGTGAGGACGACGTGCTGGCCGTGATCGGCTGAGCCGCGTTTCCGAACGACTCCCAAGACCCCTTAAACCCTGATCCACTGAGGTATAGCAATGGCTGCCAAGGATATCCGTTTCGGTGAAGACGCCCGTTCGCGCATGGTGCGCGGCGTCAACATTCTCGCCAATGCCGTCAAGGCGACCCTGGGCCCGAAGGGCCGCAACGTCGTGCTCGAGAAGAGCTTCGGCGCCCCGACCATCACCAAGGACGGCGTGTCCGTCGCCAAGGAAATCGAACTGGCCGACAAGTTCGAGAACATGGGCGCGCAGATGGTCAAGGAAGTCGCTTCCAAGACCAACGACAACGCCGGTGACGGCACCACCACCGCCACCGTGCTGGCCCAGGCCCTGATCCGCGAAGGCGCCAAGGCCGTGGCCGCCGGCATGAACCCGATGGACCTCAAGCGCGGCATCGACAAGGCCGTCGTGGCCGCCGTCGCCGAGCTGAAGAACATCTCCAAGCCCACCGCCGACGACAAGGCCATCGCCCAGGTCGGCACCATCTCGGCCAACTCGGACGAGTCGATCGGCAACATCATCGCCGAAGCCATGAAGAAGGTCGGCAAGGAAGGCGTGATCACCGTCGAGGAAGGCTCGGGCCTGGAGAACGAGCTGGACGTGGTCGAGGGCATGCAGTTCGACCGCGGCTACCTGTCGCCGTACTTCATCAACAACCAGCAGGCGCAGTCGGCCGACCTGGACGACCCGTTCATCCTGCTGCACGACAAGAAGATCTCCAACGTCCGTGACCTGCTGCCGGTGCTGGAAGGCGTGGCCAAGGCCGGCAAGCCGCTGCTGATCGTCGCCGAGGACATCGAAGGCGAGGCGCTGGCGACCCTGGTGGTCAACACCATCCGCGGCATCGTCAAGGTCGTGGCGGTCAAGGCCCCGGGCTTCGGCGACCGTCGCAAGGCGATGCTGGAAGACATGGCCGTGCTGACCGGCGGCACCGTGATCTCCGAGGAAGTGGGCCTGTCGCTGGAGAAGGCCACCATCAAGGACCTGGGCCGCGCCAAGAAGGTGCAGGTCTCCAAGGAGAACACCACCATCATCGACGGCGCCGGCGATGCCGCCGCCATCGAATCGCGCGTCAAGCAGATCAAGGTGCAGATCGAGGACACCACCTCCGATTACGACCGCGAGAAGCTGCAGGAGCGCGTGGCCAAGCTGGCCGGTGGCGTTGCCGTGATCAAGGTCGGTGCTTCGACCGAGATCGAAATGAAGGAAAAGAAGGACCGCGTCGACGACGCCCTGCACGCCACCCGTGCGGCGGTCGAGGAAGGCGTGGTGCCGGGCGGCGGCGTCGCCCTGATCCGTGCGGTCACCGCGCTGGCCGGCCTGAAGGGCGCCAACGAAGACCAGAACCACGGCATCCAGATCGCCCTGCGCGCCATGGAAGCCCCGCTGCGCGAGATCGTCGCCAACGCCGGTGAAGAGCCGTCGGTCATCGTCAACAAGGTCAAGGAAGGCACCGGCAGCTTCGGCTACAACGCCGCCTCGGGCGAGTTCGGCGACATGCTGGAGTTCGGCATCCTGGATCCGACCAAGGTGACCCGTTCGGCGCTGCAGAACGCCGCCTCGATCGCCGGCCTGATGATCACCACCGAAGCGATGGTGGCCGAGGCCCCGAAGAAGGACGAGCCGGCCGCTGCCGGTGGCATGGGTGGCATGGGTGGCATGGGCGGCATGGACTTCTAAGTCCGCCGCAGCCTCACCGCTGCCGTTGCACGAAGGAACCCCGCCGCGAGGCGGGGTTTCTGCTTTCCGGTTCCCCGTCGCCGGACCGGGTGTCTTGTGGGGCGAGGCTCGCCCCGCACGATGGATTTTGCGATGAAGCTACCGTGCCGTAGGTGCAGGGCTCGCCCCGCACCGGGCTTTCGCGGTGAAGCTTCATGCGGGGCAAGCCCCGCATCTACGGTATGCGGGTTGTTTCGATGCCGGGCGCTCACCGCAACTGCGCGCGCACCCACTGCACGATCGCGCCGGCCGGCATCGCCCCGGACTGGCGCGCCAGCTCGCGGCCGCCGTGCAGCAGCACCAGCGTGGGGATGCTGCGGATACCGAAGCGCGCCGCCAGCGCCGGTTCGGCCTCGGTGTCGAGCTTGCCCAGGCGCACCTGCGGCTCCAGCTGCGCGGCCGCTCTGGCGAACTCCGGTGCCATCTGCCGGCAGGGGCCGCACCAGGCCGCCCAGAAGTCGACCAGCAGCGGCAGCTGCGAGCGCTGCGCGTGGGCCTCGAAGGCGGCGGCGTCGAGCGCCACCGGGGTGGCGGCGAACAGCGGCCGGTGGCAGCGTCCGCACGCCGGCGACTGCGCCAGCCGCGCGGCCGGCAGGCGGTTGATGGCGTTGCAGTGCGGGCAGGCGACCTGCAGCAGGGTGTCGGTGGTCATGGCCGGGCCTCGCCGGGCATCGGGGGAAGACGCACAAGTATCGCGCCCCGGGGGTGAATCGCGGTTGCGGTTGAAACTGTCGCATCGCACAAAAAACCGTGTTATCAATGCTGCCCATGAACGCAACCCGCGCCAGCTTTTACTTCTGGTACTACTTTCCGAAGCCGCTGGCGGAGGAAGGACTGCGCTCACCCTGAAGAAACTTTCAGACGCACTCCCGAAAAGCCGCCAGCGAACCTGGCGGCTTTTTTCATGGCGCACATCCCTGTGCGCCACCCTGCGGGCGGCTTCGCCGTGAAAAACGACTGTCCTGCCGTTTTTTCATGCCGCCTTCCGCTGGGGCCCCCACCACGCTTGACACCGGAGACCCCGCAATGCCCCCCACACCGACGACCTTCGCATCCGCCGGCTCGATCCGCTGACCCCGCCGGCGCACCTGATCTCGCTGCTGCCCTGCGACGAGCAGGCCTCGCAGACGGTGGCCGACGCCCGCGCCGCGCTGCACCACATCCTGCATGGCCATGACGACCGCCTGGCGGTGGTGGTCGGGCCGTGCTCGATCCACGACCCGGTGGCGGCGATGGACTACGCCCAGCGCCTGCGCCCGCTGCGCGACGCGCTTGGCGGCGAACTCGAAATCGTCATGCGCGTGTACTTCGAGAAGCCGCGCACCACCGTCGGCTGGAAGGGGCTGATCAACGACCCGGACCTGGACGGCAGCTTCAACATCAACAAGGGCCTGCGGGTGGCGCGCGGCCTGCTGCGCGACATCAACCGGCTGGGCCTGCCGGCCGGCGTGGAGTTCCTCGACGTGATCTCGCCGCAGTACATCGCCGACCTGGTGGCCTGGGGCGCGATCGGCGCGCGCACCACCGAAAGCCAGGTGCACCGCGAGCTGGCCTCCGGGCTGTCGTGCCCGGTGGGCTTCAAGAACGGCACCACCGGCGACGTCAAGATCGCCGCCGATGCGGTGGGCGCGGCCTCGCATCCGCACCATTTCCTGTCGGTCACCAAGGAAGGCGGCACCGCCATCGTCGCCACCCGCGGCAACCCCGACTGCCACGTCATCCTGCGCGGCGGCAAGCTGCCCAACTTCGACGCGGCCAGCGTGCAGGCGGCCAGCGAGGTGCTGGCCAGGGCGCAGCTGCCGGCGCGGTTGATGATCGACGCCAGCCATGCCAACAGCAGCAAGAAGCCGGAGAACCAGCCGCAGGTGATCGCGGACATCGCCGGGCAGCTGGAAGCGGGCGAATCGCGCGTGGTCGGGGTCATGGTCGAGAGCCACCTGGTCGCCGGCCGCCAGGACCTGGTCGACGGCCAGCCATTGGTCTACGGCCAGAGCATCACCGACGGCTGCATCGGCTGGGACAGCACCGTGCAGGTGCTCGAGCGCCTGGCCGAGGCGGTGCGGGTGCGCCGCCGCGCGCGGCTGGAGGCGGCCGCCTGAGCGGGTGTGACGCCTGCACTGGCAACGGCCGGCCGCTCCAAGTAGCTTACCCGGCGGGAGGCGCCAGGCCTCCCGCCTGCTGTGTGGAACAGGACGCGCCGCGTCCGGCAGGAAGCCGATCAATCACCGTACCAGGGAGAAGGAAGTGATGCGTATCCTCAGTTGCACCGTCGCGATGGCATTGATGCTGGTGCCGGCACTGGCCGTGGCCAAAAAGCCGGTCCAGGACTCGGGCAGTGGCTGCCTGCAGAATCTGTCGGTGACCGGCGGCTTCACCACCGGCAAGCAGTTCCTGGCCGCGACCGAACACGAAGGCGTCAGCTACGCCGAAGCCTTCCGCAAGACCGTCGCCGCGATCGAGGCCGAGGGCATGGTGTCGGTGTCGCCGAACGAGCGCACCGGCTACATCGCCGCCGAGAACCCGGTGCGCGGTGGCGGCGGTTCCACCGTGCCGCTGCGCACCACCGTGCGCCGCCAGGACGACGGCAGCATCCGCGTGGAAGTGCGTTTCAGCATCAAGGGCGGGCAGATGACCTCGAACAAGGCCGTGGGCGAGGGCATGTGCAAGATCGCCGACGCCGCCAGCCTGTAAGCCGCGGACGGGGCAACGTGGCCGGCGGCGCCTGGTTCCTGTACCTGCTGGAGTGCAGCGGCGGCAGCTACTACGCCGGCATCACCACCGACGTGCAGGCGCGCTTCCAGGCGCATGCGGCCGGCAAGGGCGCGCGCTACACCCGCGCGCACCCGCCGCTGCGCGTGCTGGGTGTCCGCCAGTACGCCGACCGCGCCGCCGCGTCGCGCGCGGAGTGGCAGCTGAAGCGGCAACCGCGCGACCGCAAGCTGGCCTGGCTCGAACACGGCGGCCGATAAGGGTAGATTCGGGCCTGGCCGTGGGGCTTTGCGCGGCCACAGCGGCCCGCTTGCGGCGGGCCTCCGGCCGGAGCGGGGCGGCGGCGGTGCCGCGGTGTCGCGCGCCGGCGACTCCAGCAGCGGGGAAACCTGATGAAGGGTTGGTTCGAGTTGCATCGCAGCAGTGACGGCCAGTTCCACTTCGTGCTCAAGGCCGGCAATGCCGAAGTCATCCTGGGCAGCGAGCGCTACACCACGCGCGCGGCCGCGGAGAACGGCATCGCCTCGGTACGCGCCAACTGTGCCGACGACGCGCGCTACGCGCGCAGGACGGCCAGCGACGGCCGTTACCATTTCAACCTCACGGCGGCCAACCACCAGGTGATCGGCAGCAGCCAGCTGTATGCATCGCGGGCCGCGCGCGAAGCCGGCATCAGCAGCGTCAAGGCCAACGGCCAGGCCACGACGGTCAAGGACCAGACCGGCGGCTGAGCCGGGCCCGCCCGTAAACGCATGAAGCCCGGGAATCCCGGGCTTCATGCGGTGCGGCAAATGCGGGCCTCAGGCCTTCATCGTGCCGGTGTCCAGCCAGCGCTGGTGCCAGGACAGCGCCTCCGGCAGCAGGTGCGGGGTGTGCTTGCCGTAGCTGTCGCGGCAGGCACGCTCGAAATAATCGCTGAGCTGGTCGCGGAACTCCGGGTGCACGCAGTTGGCGATCAGCGTGCGTGCGCGGGCCCGCGGCGGCAGCCCGCGCAGGTCGGCCAGGCCCTGCTCGGTGACCACCACCGCCACGTCGTGCTCGGTGTGGTCGACATGGCTGACCATCGGCACGATCGAGGAAATGCTGCCGTTCTTGGCGGTGGACGGGCTCAGGAAGATCGACAGGAAGCCGTTGCGCGCGAAGTCGCCCGAGCCGCCGATGCCGTTCATGATGCTGCTGCCCATGACATGGGTGGAATTGATGTTGCCGTAGATGTCGGCCTCGATCATGCCGTTCATGCCGATGCAGCCCAGCCGGCGCACCAGCTCCGGGTGGTTGGACACTTCCTGCGAGCGCATGATGATGCGCTGCCGGTAGAAGTCGATGTTGCGCATGAACTCCTCGGTGGCCACCGGGCTCAGCGCGAAGCCGGTGCACGAGGCATAGCGCAGCACGCCGGTGCGCAGCAGCTCGAGCATGCCGTCCTGGATCACCTCGGTGAATGCTTCCAGGTCGCGGAAGCCGCTGCTGGCCAGCCCCGCCAGCACCGCATTGGGAATGTTGCCCACGCCCGACTGCAGCGGCAGCAGGTTGGCCGGCAGGCGCCCGCGCGCCACTTCATGCTTGAGGAACTCGATCAGGTGCCCGGCGATGCGCTGGCTGTCGGCATCGGGCGGGTTGAACGGGCTGTTGCGGTCCGGCGCGTGGGTCAGCACCACCGCGGCGATCTTGTCCGGGTCGCAGCGCAGCGTGGTCTGGCCGATGCGGTCGTCGCCGCGCACCAGCGGGATCGGCTTGCGGTGCGGCGGCAGCGCGGTGCCGTAATAGACGTCGTGCATGCCGTCCATGCCCAGCGGCTGCCACGCGTTGACCTCGATGATCACCTTCTTGGCCAGGTCCAGCCAGGTCTTGTTGTTGCCCACCGAGGTGGACGGCACCAGCGAGCCGTCGGCGTGGATCGCCGAGACCTCGACCACCGCGGTGTCGATCTCGTTGTAGAAGCCGAACCACACGTGCTGGGCGACGTGCGACAGGTGGATGTCCAGGTAGTCCAGCTTGCCGGCGTTGATGCGCTTGCGCGCGTCCGGGTCGCTCTGGAACGGCATGCGCATGGCGATGCCATCGACCTTGGCCAGCGCGCCGTCCAGCTCCGGCGCGGTCGAGGCGCCGGTCAGCAGGTTGATGCGGAACTCCTCGCCGCGCGCGTGCGCCTGTTCGATGCGCTGGGCCAGGCACTGCGGCACCGCCTTGGGGTAACCGGAACCGGTGAAACCGCTCATCGCGACGGTTTCGCCCGGCTGGATCAGGCTGGCGGCGTGTTCGGCGGAGACGACCCGTTCGCGCAGGCGCGGGTCCAGGATGCGTTCTACAGACATGGAAACGACGTTGGCTCGTGGGGATGGCCGATTATCCCGGATGGCGGCCACCGGCGGTGTTCTACCTTCGTGGGATGGCATTCGCCCGGCGATGCGGGGGCGGCGGGGCCGGCCACGGGCCGTTTCAGGGGCCTTGCCGGTGCCAGCGGCTTTTTTGCACTGCAGCGTGCAACTTGTACGCCGACCCCGCAGGATCGCCCTGCATCCCGACGTGGGGGAGGGAGCAAAGCCCGCTGGCAGTTCGCTGCCAGCGGGCTTTTTACTTGCGGTCTCCCGGTGCCGTGCCCGGTGCCGCGGTCGGCCTTACAACTGCACCAGGTGCTCGGGCCGCGCGCCCGCTACCGCACTCAGCGCAATGTGCCGGTTGAAGGTCACCAGCCGCCCGCCGTGGTGCACCGCGAGCGCCAGCAGGTACAGATCGGTCAACTGTCGCGGACTGTGGATGTAGGCGTGCTGGAAATGCGTGCGATCCAGCACGCTGATGGCGTCTGGCCAGAACGCATGGAAGGGCGTGGACGTGGAACGCGCCAGCATGCTCACCAGGCTGCCCAGCGGTTGCGGCTTGGCGTATCCGGGCTGGGACATGATGCGCAGGCAACCGTTCTGGGTAAGCGGACAACTGGCCCAGCCATGCGCGATATGCGTGCGCAGCCAGGCCGAGGCAGGGTGATGGTGGACGTGGTCGCTGTCGTGCAGTGCGATCAGCACGTTCACGTCGAGCAACGCACGCATCAGATGCCCTCTTCGTCGCGCAGGCGGTCGATGAGTTCATTGCTGACCACCACGCCGCGTGGCGGCAGCGGATGAATGCCGTAATCGGCCAGGGGTTCGGCCACGCCGGTCGTGCCCCAGGGGGCATCGGACTGGGCGAACGCCCGCCGCGCCAGTTCGCTGATCACCTGGCCGAGTGGCTTCTTCTCGCGGCGTGCCAGCTCCTTGGCGGCAAACAGCACGTCGTCGGCGATGTCGAGGGTGGTGCGCATGAGGCTCTCCCTGATGATTGATGCGTGATGCTGTCACATCAGCTGTCTTGGAGCCTCCGCTCCCGCGGGGCAGGCGCCCGGCAATGCCAGAATGGGCCCATGACCTTGCCGATTTCCGACCCGCCCCCGCCCGTGGCCGCCCTGCTCGACCGCGCCATCGCCCGCCTCAGGCTCGCCGCGCCAGACCCGGCGCACTGGCCGCAGGTCCCTGACGTCGAGGCCGGCCTGCGGCGGCTGGCGCTGGCCAGCGATTTCGCCATCGACACCCTGTGCCGGCAGCCGGAGCTGCTGGCGCAGCTGGCCGTCGACGCGCCGCTGCCGCTGCCCGTGCTCGACCCGCTGCAGCCCAGCGCCTGGCCGGTGCAGCTGCGCCGCTACCGCGCCGCCGCCTCCACCCGGCTGGTCTGGCGCGACGTGAACGGGCTGGACGACGTCGACGCCACCCTGCGCGGCGCCACCGCCCTGGCCGAGGACTGCCTGCAGCTAGCGCTGGCCGCGCTGGAGCAGGAGTTCGCCCAGCGCCACGGCGTGGTCCGCGCCGACGACGGCAGCGCACAGCGGCTGGTGGTGTTCGGGCTGGGCAAGCTGGGCGGCGGCGAACTCAATTTTTCCTCCGACATCGACCTGGTCTATGCCTACCCGCAGGCGGGCGAGTCCGACGGCGCGCGGCCGCTGGCGGCCGAGGAATACTTCGCGCGGCTGGGCCAGCGCCTGGCGCGGCTGCTGGACGAAACCACCGCCGACGGCTTCTGCCACCGCGTCGACCTGCGCCTGCGTCCGTTCGGCAGCGCCGGGCGGGTGGCGCTGTCCTTCGCCGGCATGGACCAGTACTTCCAGCGCGAAGGCCGCGACTGGGAGCGCTATGCGTGGATCAAGGCACGCGCGGTGGCCGGCGACATCGCCGCCGGCGAGGCCTGGCTGGAAACCCTGCGCCCGTTCGTCTACCGCCGCTACCTGGACTTCACCGCGCTCGACGGCCTGCGCGAGATGAAAGCCGCGATCACCGCCGAAGTCGCACGCAGCGACCGCTTCGACGACATCAAGCGCGGCCCCGGCGGCATCCGCGAGATCGAGTTCCTCGCCCAGGCGCTGCAGCTGATCCGCGGTGGCCGCGAACCGGCGCTGCGCGAACGGCGGCTGCTGCCGGCGCTGCAGGCGCTGGTGGAATCCGGGCAGATGGACGCGGCCGACGGCGCCGCGCTGGCCCACGCCTACCGCTTCCTGCGCCGGCTGGAGAACCGCCTGCAGATGCTGCGCGACGCGCAGACCCACCGCCTGCCGGCCGATGCCGACGACCGCCTGCGCATCGCGCTGGGCCTGGGCCATGCCGGCTGGGACCAACTGCTGGTGGCGCTGGACGAGCAGCGCCAGTGTGTGGCCACCGAATTCGCCGCGCTGCTGGCGCCACGCCGCGGCCAGGCCGCGCCCGACGCGCTGTCCAGCTACTGGCGGGTGCTGCCCGGTGGCGGCGACGCCGAGGTGCTGGCCGCGGCCGGCTTCGCCGACGCCGCCGGCGCCGACCAGTCGCTGCGCGAGTTCGCGCAGTCGCTCGGGGTGAAATCGCTGTCCGACGCCGCGCGCGCGCGCCTGGACCGGGTGCTGCCGGCATTGCTGCACGCGGCCACCCGCTCGCCGCAGCCCGACGCCGCGCTGCGCCGCGTGCTCGGCCTGCTGCAGGCGATCCTGCGCCGCACCAGCTACCTGGCGCTGCTGGACGAACAACCCAGCGCGCTTACCCGGCTGGTCAACGTGCTGGCGCGCAGCGCGCTGCTGTCCGAACGCCTGGTGGCGTTCCCGCTGCTGCTGGACGAACTGCTGGACACGCGCGTGGCCGGGCCGCTGCCGGAGGCGCAGGAAATGCGCGACGCGTGCGCCGCGGCACTGGCCATCGACGACCCGGAAGCCGCGCTGCGCGCGCTCAACGAGGTACGCCTGGCGCTGAGCTTCCGCATGGCGCTGGCCTTCCACGATGGCCGCCAGCGCGCGGTGGACTGCACCCGGCAGCTGGCGCAGCTGGCCGACGCCGTGGTCGACACCGTGCTGGCCATGGCGCACGCCGACCTGGCCGCCGCACATGGCCAGGTGCCCGGCGGGCGCTTCGCCATCATCGGCTACGGCAGCCTGGGCGGGCTGGAACTGGGCTTCGGGTCCGACCTGGACCTGGTGTTCCTGTACGACCACCCGCCCGCGGCCGAGGAAAGCGACGGCCGGCGCCCGCTGGAGAGCAGCCGCTGGTTCGCGCGGCTGGCGCAGAAAGTGATGGCGCTGCTGTCGGCGGTCACCGCCGCCGGGCGCCTGTACGACATCGACGTGCGCCTGCGCCCGGACGGCGGCAAGGGCGCGCTGGTGTCCTCGCTGGCCAGCTACACCGAATACCAGCGCGAGCGCGCCTGGACCTGGGAACACCAGGCACTGGTGCGCGCCCGCGGCGTGGCCGGCGACGCGGCCCTGCTGGCCGCGTTCGAGCAGGTGCGCGGCAGCACGCTGGGCCGCACCCGCGACCCCGGCACCCTGTTCGGCGACGTGTTGAAGATGCGCGCGCGCATGCGCGCCGAGCTGGACCGCAGCGATGCCGCGCGGCTGGACCTCAAGCAGGGCGCCGGCGGCCTGGTGGACCTGGAGTTCCTGCTGCAGACCGGCGTGCTGGCCGGCGCGGCGAGCGCCCCGGCGCTGTGCGGGCCGCGCGAAACCCCACGCCTGATCGACGCGCTGGCCACCAGCGGCTGGCTGCCGCCCGCCACCGCCACGGCCCTGCACGACGCCCACGCCACCCTGCTCGATGCCGGACTGTCGTGCACCCTGGACCGGCGCCCGCGCATCACCGTGCCGACCCCGGGCATCGAAAGCGCGTGCGCGGCGATCACCGCCGCGGCGGTGGCGCAGGGCCTGCCGTTCGAAGCGTAGGTACCGGGCTTGCCATTCGAAGCGTAGGCGCCGGGCTTGCCTGGCACGGGGCATCACCAGGAAAGCCGAATGCGGAGCAAGCCCCGCATCTACGCCGTGATGGTCATTGCCGCAGGGAGGCAGGCTGCCGATGCGTTGTGCGCGCTGTGATTGCACGACGCAGGTGTACTCGCGACCGCGGGACCGTAGGTGCCGGGCTCGCCCGGCACGGGCTTCACCGGGAAGGCCGAATGCGGGGCAAGCCCCGCATCTACGCTGCGATGGTCATTGCCGCAAGGAGGCAGGTTGCCGAGGCGATGTTCGCGCGGGGATGGCACGACGCAGGTGCAGCCATGCCCCGCGGAACCGTAGGTGCCGGGCTCGCCCGGCACGGGGCCTCACCGGGAAGGCCGAATGCGGGGCAAGCCCCGCATCTACGCCGCGATGGCCATTGCCGCAGGGACGCAGGCTGCCGATGCGTTGTGCGCGCTGGCGCAGGCGCAGGTGCAGCCGCGCCCCGCGGGACCGTAGGTGCCGGGCTCGCCCGGCACGGGGCATCACCGGCAAAGCCACACGCCGGGGGCAAGCCCCGCTGCCGTGAAACACGCCGCCGCGGCGCCTTACATCCGCGCCGGGGCCATCTTCCACAGCAGTGCGCGGAACGGCACCAGCAGGCACAGGCCGATGCCCAGCTTGACCAGCCAGTCGCCCACCGCCCAGCTCACCCACGGCAGCGGCGCGCCGGCGAAGGCGATGGTCCAGAAGATCGCCGTGTCCAGGGTCGCGCTGCAGCTGGTGGCCACCGCCGGCGCGCGCCACCAGTTGCCGCGGCGCAGCCGGTCGAACACGGTGATGTCCAGCAGCTGCGCGCAGATGAAGGCCATGCACGAGGCGACCGCGATGCGCGGCGTGGCGATCCACACCGACAGCAGCACCGCCACCGCGAACCCGGCCCAGGCCACGCGCCGCGCCGCCTGCGGGCCGAAGCGGCGGTTGATCAGGTTGCTCACCAGGAACGCCACCGGATAGCTGAAGGCGCCCCAGGTCAGCCAGTCGTTGATCGGGTACTGCACCAGCACGTTCGAGCCCAGCACCACCGCGCCCATGGCCAGCACGGCCAGCAGCAGCGACAGCGGAGTGAGCGGGGCGAAACGGATCGGCGGAGTCGGGGGCATGGCAGCAGGCAGGCAACGGACGGCAACGCCAGGGAGCGTGGCCGCCGGCGGGCGGGAAAAAGTGGGTGGCGGTGCCGGAGCAGGCAGGCAACAACGGGCCGGCATTGTACCGGCCGCCGGCTTTACCGCCCTTCACCCGCTGCCGGTGGCCGGGTACGGGCCTACAGCGTGGCGCTGTGGCTGTCGTCGGCCGCCTCGATGGTCGGCACGAAGGTCAGCACCGCCCCATCCTCGGCGCGCAGCATCCAGCCGCTGCCGCGCGGGCTGGGGGTGAAGGCCACGGTCTGGCCGGGCACGAAATTGGCGGCCGGGTTGTCCTCGCGCTGCGGCCACTGAAGGCGCGCGCTGTTTGCCGGGTCACGCGGGTCCACCAGGGTCACGCTGCGGCCGCCATCGGCGGTCGGTGCGATCGCCTTGACCTGCATGTCCGGCAGCGGCCCGGCACTGATCCGGCGGCGGCCGTCGCCTGGGGCGTCCGCCGTCCTGGACAGCTCGCTGGCGCGGTTCACGCCCGCCGCCGACAGGAACACCGGCCCGGAGACCACCATCACCGCGCTGCCGCTGACCAGCAGCACCGAGACGTCGGAGGTGTTCAGGTTGTCGCCGGCGCGTGCCGGGGCAGTGGGCAGCAGCAGGGCCAGGGCGAAGGTCAGGGCGGCAGCGGCGGGCAAGGGCTTCATGGGGGCGTTCCTGGGGTCACGGGGAAGAAGGGGCGGGCGCGGCGGCCGCGTCGCCCTGGTGGGGAATGCTCAGCTCGCGCTCCAGCGCGCCACGGTGGTGCAGGAAATCGAACACCGATTCCACCGTCACCACCGAATAGTTGCCGGAAAGGCGCTCGCTGGCCGGGTGGTCGGTGACCGCCACGTTGTCGGCGAACAGGCGCGCGCCCAGCCGCTTGCCCAGGCCGATGTGCAGCCGCGCGGGCGGTAGTCGTTGCGCTGCAGCCAGTCGCGGGCCGCGCTGCGCCCGTCCAGCACGCGGCCCTCGCCGGCGCGCGCCATCGCCGCGGCCAGCACTTCCAGCACCCACTGGTTGGAGTTCTGGTAGTCGCTGCTGCCGGGGTAGGCCAGCATGCTGTAGCGCGGCTGGTGCAGGGCACGCGCCGGCGCGGCGTCGCCGTCCAGCAACTGCGCCAGCGCCGCGCGTACCGCGGCGCTGGGAATGCCCACGCGCAGGTCGGTGCGGATGGCGCTTTCGCCCACCAGATTCACCAGCCCCTCGCGGTACAGCGCCGAGGTACCGCCCTGGCAGCGGTTGAGCAGGTGCAGTACCTCCCAGCGGCCGGCGGCGTCGCGGCGCAGGAACGCCAGGTGGCTGTGGCGCAGCCCATAACGGCTCAGGTCCTGGCCGCCGCGCGCGGCAATGGCCACGTCCACCCCGGGCAGGGCGTCCAGGGTGTCGGCGGTGAGCGCGGCCATGTCGAACATCGCCGCCATCGTGGTGGGCGGCGGGTAGCGCGGGGCGCAGGCCGGCGGCTGCGCCAGCGCGGCCGGCGCCAGCGTGGCCAGGCCCAGCGCCAGCAGGGCGGGAAGAGGGCGGTTCATCGGCGGCGCATCCTTGCAGGGGGCACGTAAGAAAGCGTTACAGGCCAAGCCGCGCCTTTACCTCGGCGGCGATGCGCGGGGTTTCGCGCAGCGGTTCTATCGGTTGCCGCGGATCGGCCTGCAGCGCGTCCAGCCCGTCCAGCAGGCGCCCGCGCGCGCGCAGCGCGCGCTGGAAGCGCAGCATCCGCGCCTGCGCGCGCTGGCCCAGCAGCACGCCCACCGGCACCCGCGTGGCACACGCCTCGGACAGCAGGTTCACCGAATCGGGCGTGCACACCACCCGGTCGGCCCAGCCCAGCAGGCCGGCATACGGGTTGCTGCCGTCGCCGCCGTCGCTCCAGATCACCCCGGGCACGTCGTCGAACGCGCGCAGCAGCGCCTGGGTCACCGGCCGCGGCGTGCGCCGCGAGGTGGTGGCCAGCACGCTGCCGCCTTCGGCGCGGATGCGCGCGGCCAGTTCGCGCAGCACCGGCACGATCTCCGCCTGCTGCCACGGCGCATGGTCGGTGGGGCCGCCCACCAGCAGCGCGGTGCGCGGCCCGGGCAACTGCTCGAAGCTGGCGAACGCGGCGCGGCCGCAGGCCAGCCAGTCGTCGGTCACCGGGTTCAGGCTGCCCAGCAGGGTCAGCACGTTGCCGCCGCGCAGGCGGTCATGCTCGGGCACCACCACCAAGTCCCAGTGGCGGGCATTGATGCGCGGGTCCAGGATCTGCACCGTGCGCGTGCCACGCGCGCCGAGCACCCGCAGCGCGCCGGCGGCCTGGCGGCCGCAGCCGATCGCCAGCGCCGGCGCCGGCCCGGTGGCCAGGCGTTCGAACGTTTCGCCAAAGCCGCGCGCGGCGCCGGGTAGGGTGCGCGGCGCCAGCCAGCGCCATGGCGCGCGCGGCGCCAGCTGCAGCCGCTGCTGGCCGCCCAGGCGCAGCGCCGACGCCAACGCCACGGCCTGGCGCACGTTGCCGGCGCGGCCGTCGGTGATCGTCCAGGGAAGCGTCGATCGTTTCGCGTGTGGCATTAATTCGTTTCAGTCAGGCCGGGTGTTGCAACAGTCACGACGCCCTACACTGCGGCCTCTGCTGCGCTGGCATTGTCCGGGGCTTGCCCGTACAAGGCCACGACCGTAGCCAATCCATCACGGAGTTTCCATGTCTGATGTTCTTGCCGATGCCGCGCTCGACCAGCTGTTCCGCACCGCGCGCACCCAGAATGCCTTCCAGGACCGCCCGGTCGAGGACAGCCAGCTGCGCGCACTGTACGACCTGCTGAAGTGGGGCCCGACCGCGGCCAACTCCACGCCGGCGCGCTTCGTGTTCGTCAAGTCCGCCGAAGCCAAGCAGAAGCTGGCCCCGGCGCTGTCCGAAGGCAACCTGGCCAAGACCCTGGCCGCGCCGGTCACGGTGATCGTCGGCTACGACGAGGATTTCCACGAAAAGCTGCCGTACCTGTTCCCGCACACCGACGCCAAGTCCTGGTTCGACGGCCCGCGCGAAGGCCGCCACGAGGCCGCCTTCCGCAACGGCAGCCTGCAGGGCGCCTACCTGATGCTGGCCGCGCGCGCGCTGGGCCTGGACGCCGGCCCCATGTCCGGCTTCGACAACGCCAAGGTCGACGCCGCCTTCTTCGCCGGTACCGCCATCAAGTCCAACTTCCTCGTCAACCTGGGCTATGGCGATCCTTCCGGCGTGTTCCCGCGCCTGCCGCGCCTGTCCTTCGACGAAGCCGCGCGTATCGTTTGACCGCTCCACCCGGCGCCGTAACAGGCGCGCCGGCATGCTGAAAAGACCGTTCCCGCCTTCCCATTCCGCATCCCAGGAGACACCCATGTCCACCGTCACCAAGCTGCTGCTCCCGCTGGCCCTGGCCGCCGCCATCAGCGCCTGCTCCAAGCCGGCCGACACCGCTGCCCCGGCCGCCCCGGCCGACACCACCGCCGCCGCCCCGGCCGAAGCCGCCGCCGCCCCGGCCGCGCCCGAAGTCGCCCCGATCCAGGTCGCTTCCGGTACCTACAAGCTCGACCCGACCCACACCGACGTGCTGGTGCAGTGGACCCACATGGGCTTCTCCAACCCCAGCGCGCACTTCGGCAACGTCGACGGCACCCTGGTCTACGACGCCGCCGACGTCAGCAAGTCCAGCGTGGAAGTGACCCTGCCGCTGTCGGGCCTGAACGCCTTCACCGGCAAGTTCGACGAACACCTGCGCAGCGCCGATTTCTTCGACGCCGCCAAGTTCCCGACCGCCACCTTCAAGAGCACCAAGGTCGAAGCCGCCGGCACCAACAAGCTCACCGTCACCGGCGACCTGACCGTCAAGGGAACCACCAAGCCGGTCACCCTGGACGTCACCATCAACGGCGCCGGTGAACACCCGATGCTGAAGCTGCCGTCGGTCGGCTTCGACGCCACCACCACCCTCAAGCGCAGCGACTTCGGCGTGGGCGCCTACGCTCCAGCCGTGAGCGACGAGGTCAAGGTGCGCATCACCACCGAAGCCTCGATCCCGAAGGCCGAATAAGCCGCCGGGCACCTGGTCCGCACGCAATACGCGCAAGGCCCGCCAATGGCGGGCCTTGTGCTTTTCATCGCGGCCGCCGCGGCGCCGAGCCGCGCCGCGGGGGCACCGGTGGCTCAGCGCAGCGCCTGCAGCCACGCCGCCACCGCCTCGCTGGGCGACTGCTTCGGCTTCAGCGCCAGCCCGCTGGCCTGCACGAAGGTCTGCGCCACCTGCGCCAGCCGCTGCCGCGCGATCAGCATTACCTGCTTTGCGGCCGCCTGCTGCTTGCGCAGCTGCACGATATGGATCGACGGCCGCCCGGCCGGCGCGTACTTCTGGTCGCGGCGCAGCACGTCGGCCACCTGCGCCACTTCGTGCTCGGCCTGCAGCAGTTGCTGCTGCGCCTGCACCAGCGCCCGCAGCGGCGCGCGCAGCGCCTGCGGCTGCGCAAACCCGGCCAGCAGCGTGTCGCACTGGCCATCGTCGGCCACGCGTGCCTGCAGGGTATCCATCACCGCCATCGTCAGCTTGCCCACGTTGCCGCCTGTTCCGTCATGACCGGGCGCGATTGTCGCATCGCCCATGCGCAAAAGGCCCGCCGGGGGCGGGCCTTTCCTCGTCCGTCGTTCGTCGCCGGTCGTGCCGCGCGGCGCCTATTCGCAGCGCACCGCGGTGATGGTGTTGCCCGCGTCCAGAAACACCCGCAGCCGGTCCTGGCGGATATCGCGGCTGACGATGGTGGCCGGGCCGATCGGATTCACCAGCCCGGCGCCGCTCTCGCGCGCCAGCCGGCGCATGTTGGCCTCGTTGCCCGGCTGGCCCACCGCCCACTGCAGCTGCGTGTCGCTGCAGCGGCCGTCGCCGGCCACCGTCGGGCCGGGGGTGGACAGGCAGCCACCCAGGCCGGCGGCGAGCAGCACGGCGGTGGCGGGAACAAGCAGCAGGTTCAGCGGGCGCGGGGTCATGGCAGGCAACCGGATCAACTGCCCGCAGCATAGCAGCGGGCGTCCGCGCCGGCGTCGTGGCGCGGGCGGCTCAGTCGGCATCGCCGGGGTGCGCCTTCCAGTACCCGGTGGCGCGGATCCAGTCCGCCGGCACCTGCAGGTGCCCGGCAAAGAACTGCCGCATCGCCCGCGCGCGCCGCGATTCCAGCGCGATCCAGTAGAACGCATCGCCGTCGGGCACTTCGAAATCCACCAGCGCGTCCTCCAGCAGGGTGCTGCTGGCCGCGTCCACGCCATTGCGCTCCAGCCACGACACCCGCACCTGCGCGGCGCTGGGCAGCGGCTGCCGGTCGGCATCCTCGGGAATCTCGACCAGCACTTCGGCCTGCGCGTGCTCCGGCAGTTCCGCCAGGCGCCGGGCAATGGCCGGCAGCGCGGTCTCGTCGCCGATCAGCACATAGGCGTCGTAGTCGTCGGCTACCTGGAATGAACCGCGCGGCCCGGCCACCACCAGCGCATCGCCCGGCTGCGCGCGCAGCGCCCAGCCCGACGCCACGCCGTGGCCGTGCAGCACGAAATCCAGCACCAGCTCACCGGCTGCGGCGTCGTGCAGGCGCGGGGTGTAATCGCGGCTGGGCGAGGGCATCAGCCCGTCCGGGTAGCGCGGGCCCTGCGCGGTCAGCTCCGGCAGCACGAACGCGCCCTGCGCATTGGGGAAGAACAGCTTGACGTGGTCGTCCGGCCCCGGGCTTTCAAAGCCTTCCAGCTCGGCGCCGCCCACCACGATGCGCTGCATGTGCGGGGTCAGGCGCTCGCTGCGCAGTACCTGCAGCTGGCGGAAACGCGGGGTGAGGCGAAGGGTGCGGTTTTCGTGCAATGACATGGGCATACCTGGGGGGCGGTGGGCGCTGTGCGCCGGGGTGACCTGGTGGGAGGCGTCTGGCTCGGTCGTGGGGAAACAGAAAGGTCAGGCGTCGGCGTCGCCCTGGCGTACCAGCGCCGCGGCCTGTTCCAGCAGCGCGGCCACGCGCCCGGCATCGACGTCCTGCCAGCGGCCGCCGCGCAGCACCAGCGCCTTCTTGAGCCGGTGCATCGCCTCGCGTACCGGCGGCGGCAGGTTGGCCTTGGTGATGGCGCGCGCGCTGTGGCGGGCGCGCAGCTGCGCCGCTTCCACCTCGGCCTGCCGCAGCTTCAGCTGCGCCTGGCCGAGGGCGGTAATGCGGTAGCGCCGGCGGCCGCCGTCTTCCTCGGCCACCACCCAGCGCTGCTTCTCGAAATCGGCCAGCAGCGGGTACACCGAGCCGGCACTGGGCGCATACACGTGCATGAACATCTCACCGACCTGCTGGATCAGCTCATACCCATGCCGCGGCGCCTGCCCCAGCAGCGACAGCAGCAGCAGGCGCAGGTCGCCACGGCCGAGCGGGCGCGCGGTGGGGCGTTTACGGGCGGTGGGCGGCGGCGCGGGCGGCATGATTTCGATATATCGAATTTGGTCGTGACGATATATCGAAAACCACCCTGTCGCAAACCGGCGCCCCAGCCAGCGCCTGGCCGCATCGCACCGCACCGTCGCATTCACGGAGCAAAAATGCGCAAACGCCCCCGTAGGTGCCGGGCTCGCCCGGCACGGGCCTCACCGGGAAAGCCCCATGCGGGGCAAGCCCCGCATCTACGCTGCCCGGCTCCACGCGCGGCAAGCGCCGCATTCACGGGCAAAAGAGCGGGCAAACGTGTCCGTAGGTGCCGGGCTTGCCCGGCACGGGGTTCGCCGGGAAGGCCCCATGCGGGGCAAGCCCCGCATCTACGAAATGCGCGGCTCCCCACGCGGCAAGCGCCGCATTCACGGGCCAAGAGAGCGGCAGACGCCCCCGTAGGTGCCGGGCTCGCCCGGCACGGGGTTCGCCGGGAAAGCCCCCATGCGGGGCGAGCCCCGCATCTACGAAATGCGCGGCTCCCTGCGCGGTAAGCGCCGCATTCACGGGCCAAGAGAGCGGGCAGAGGCCCCCGTAGGTGCCGGGCTCGCCCGGCACGGGCTTCGCCGGGAAAGCCCCATGCGGGGCAAGCCCCGCATCCACGAAATGCGCGGCTCCCCGCGCGGCAAGCGCCGCATTCACGGGCCAAGAGAGCGGCAGACGCCCCCGTAGGTGCCGGGCTTGCCCGGCACGGGGCCTCACCGGGAAAGCCCCATGCGGGGCAAGCCCCGCATCTACGGTGACAGGCTCCACGCGCGGCAAGCGCCGCATTCACGAGATATGAGAGCGGGCAAACGCCCCCGTAGGTGCCGGGCTTGCCTGGCACGGGGCTTCACCGGGAAAGCCCCCATGCGGGGCGAGCCCCGCATCTACGAAATGCGGGCCCCTGCGGGCAAGCCCCGCATCCACGGGGAACACGCTGTTCCGTGGCGCTGCGTGTCGCCACGGGTGCCTGGCCGGCACTGCCTCAACGCGGGCGCGCGGCCGCTCCACGCGCAACGTGCCGCAACAAGGCGCACAGGGCGTTGCACCTGTCCGCCGCTGTCCCGCGGGCGGCCAACGCACTGTCGCGCGTTGTCCGCCAGACACCGCCGCCGGCACGCCCATACGCAGGCGTAGCCAGCTTCGCAGGCGGGCGGGTGCGCTACACTTTGCGGCTCAAAACTACTGAACAAGCGCGCGCGTGCGTGCCGTACCTGGGAGCGCCAATGAACTGGTTGAATGAAGTGCTGCACAACGACCCGAACCCCTGGAAACCCAGGAGTGGATCGAGTCGTTGAAGGCCGTTATCGATGTCGAGGGCCCCGAGCGCGCGCATCAGTTGCTGGAAGGCATGGTTGAGCTGACCCGTCGTTCGGGCGCGTTCCTGCCGTTCTCCCCCACCACCGAGTACGTCAACACCATCGAGCCGCAGCTGGAGGCCAAGAGCCCCGGCAACGCCGAGCTGGAATGGCGCATCCGTTCCATCATCCGCTGGAACGCCATGGCCACCGTGGTGCGCGCCAACCGCAAGCCGGGCGACCTGGGCGGCCACATTGCCTCCTTCGCCTCCGGCGCCACGCTGTATGACGTGGGCTTCAACCACTTCTGGCGTGCCCCCAGCGACAACCACCCCGGCGACCTGCTGTTCATCCAGGGCCACAGCGCCCCGGGCATCTACGCCCGCGCCTTCCTGGAAGGCCGCATCAGCGAGCAGCAGCTGGACAAGTTCCGCATGGAAGTGGACGGCGGCGGCCTGTCGTCCTACCCGCACCCGTGGCTGATGCCGGACTTCTGGCAGACCCCCACCGTGTCCATGGGCCTGGGCCCGCTGGCGGCCATCTACCAGGCGCAGTTCATGCGCTACCTGGAAAACCGCGGCCTGATCGAGAAGTCCGACCGCAAGGTGTGGTGCTTCATCGGCGACGGCGAGAGCGACGAGCCCGAAACCCTGGGCGCCATTGCCCTGGCCGGCCGCGAAGGCCTGGACAACCTGATCTTCGTGGTCAACTGCAACCTGCAGCGCCTGGACGGCCCGGTGCGCGGCAACGGCAAGATCATCCAGGAACTGGAAGGCGTGTTCCGCGGCGGCGGCTGGAACGTCATCAAGCTGCTGTGGGGCTCCTACTGGGATCCGCTTCTGGCCAAGGACACCAACGGCGTCCTCAAGAAGCTCATGATGGAAACCGTCGACGGCGAATACCAGAACTGCAAGGCCTTCGGCGGCGCGTACACGCGCGAGCATTTCTTCGGCAAGTACCCGGAAACCGCCGCCATGGTGGCCAGCCTGTCCGACGACGACATCTGGCGCCTGAACCGCGGCGGCCATGACCCGCACAAGGTGTACGCCGCCTACCACCAGGCGGTGAACACCAAGGGCATGCCCACCGTCATCCTGGCCAAGACGGTCAAGGGCTACGGCATGGGCAGCGCCGGCGAGGCGCTCAACCCCACCCACCAGACCAAGAAGCTGGACGACGAAGCGGTGCGCCACTTCCGCGACCGCTTCAACATCCCGGTCACCGACGAACAGCTCAAGGATGGCCAGGTGCCGTTCTACCACCCGGGCCCGGATTCGCCGGAAGTGCAGTACCTGCAGGAGCGCCGCGCCGCGCTCGGCGGCTACCTGCCGCAGCGCCGCCGCAAGGCCGATAAGTCGTTCAACGCCCCCAAGCTGGAAACCTACGAGCGCCTGCTCAAGGATTCGGGCGAGCGCACCTATTCCACCACCATGGCCTTTGTGCAGACGCTGAACATCAGCCTGCGCGACAAGGAACTGGGCCCGCGCCTGGTGCCCATCGTCGCCGACGAAGCCCGCACCTTCGGCATGGAAGGCCTGTTCCGCCAGATCGGCATCTACGCCCCGTACGGGCAGAAGTACAAGCCGGTCGACGCCGACCAGCTCATGTACTACCGCGAAGACCAGAGCGGCCAGGTGCTGCAGCAGGGCATCAGCGAGCCGGGCGCCATTGCCTCGTGGATGGCCGCCGGCACCAGCTACTCGGTCAGCAACGTGCCCATGCTGCCGTTCTACATCTACTACTCGATGTTCGGCTTCCAGCGCGTGGGCGACCTGGCCTGGCAGGCGGCGGACATGCGTACCCGCGGCTTCCTGCTGGGCGGCACCGCCGGCCGCACCACGCTCAACGGCGAAGGCCTGCAGCACGAAGACGGCTTCAGCCACATCGTGGCCGGCGGCATTCCCAACGTGCGCAGCTACGACCCCACCTTCGGCTACGAAGTCACGGTGATCCTGCAGCATGGCACCAAGGCCATGATGGAAGACCAGGTCGACGAGTACTACTACATCACCCTGATGAACGAAAACTACACCCACCCGGCCATGCCGGAAGGTGCAGCCGACGGCATCATCAAGGGCATGTACCTGCTCACCGACGCCGGCAAGCCCAAGAAGGGCGAGCTGCGCGTGCAGCTGCTGGGCAGCGGCACCATCCTGCGCGAAGCCATTGCCGCGGCCGAACTGCTGGACAAGGACTTCGGCGTCACCGCCGACATCTGGTCCTGCCCCAGCTTCAACGAACTGCGCCGCGACGGCTTTGACGTCGAACGCTGGAACCGCCTCCACCCGGAAGCCGAACCGCGCAAGGCCTACGTCACCCAGCTGCTGGAAGGCCGCCAGGGCCCGGCCATCGCCGCCACGGACTACGTGCGCGCCTACGCCGACCAGATCCGCGCCTTCGTGCCGATGACCTATTCGGTGCTGGGCACCGACGGCTTCGGCCGCTCCGACACCCGCGCCAACCTGCGCCGCTTCTTCGAGGTTGACCGCTACTACATCGCCCACGCCGCCATCGCGGCGCTGGCGAAGGACGGCAAGATGACCGCGAAGGATGTGGCCCGGGCGATCAAGCAGTACAACATCGATCCGGATAAGGCGAATCCTGTTGGGGTTTGATGGAGAACGAGGGGCTTCGGCCCCTCTTCTTTTTGGTGCGGAGATGAGTTCGAAGCGGGAAGCACAACAGCTCAGGACAGCAGTGCACGTTAACTTTGCAGGAACCAACCCAGTTCTTGTTCGGCGCCTCTTTTCTAGTAGGGTGTTGAAAGAGCTTGGAAGCGGAGAATTACCCAAGGAACTGGTGATCGTTCTACGGTCTCTGGATGGCACAGGTCAGTTAGCTGAAGGCATGACCTTGTCCGACCTATATGAATCAGCATTCAAATTTTGCTTGAAAAATCAGCGTGTCGAGTATTTTTACAAAAATGCCATAGTGCAAAAGCTGGTACTTGGTCGGCACTCTCTGAGTACAGCGACTGCGTGCCTGGAGGTCAGAATTGCAGAGGCTAAGCTCGATGTGCTGCTTGCAAGGGAATATTTGAGTGCCTACGAGATCAAGACTGACTACGACGAGCTGGCACGTCTACCGACGCAGTTAAATTCATATCAAAAGGCGTGCAGGCAGGTCTCTGTCGTCACAAGCGAACGCTATGCGCCGATAGTTGAACGGCTAATCGGTCCAGAGATCGGTCTGCTTGTATTAACCGGTAGATATCAACTTCGTGTAATTAGGCCTGCGGAAACATTTGACTCATTGTTGTCCCACACCGATATGTTGGCTCTTCTTCGTCGCAAAGATCTACTTGACCTCTTATGCAAGTTGGGGCGTGATGGTGAGCGAATTCCTAATACAAAAATCTATCAAGAGGCTCTTTCTGCATCATTGGCAATGGATCCCGTGGCGATCAATGCCTTTGTAGCAAAGCGGCTTCTGGCTAGGTCTGCTCCGAAGAAAGCTCTTGTAAGTGGGTTGCCTGCATCACTCGCGGCATCTGCCTTGGCGCAAGACTTGACAGGTGTTCAGATCGCAAGGTTAATAGATCTATTCGAAATGGACGTCACTAGGGGAGGGCGGTGTGAGCTATCATCCTTATTTTCGTGGTAAGCAGTACGAGCTTATCTGTATCAAGGAAAATGCCGAGCTTTTGTCAAACGCTGGCTTTTGTCCTGTCGTTGAGCCGGTTAGGAATGATATTGGCTCAATGCTTCGTTGTTTGTCAGAGATAGAAAAGCATAAAGGGCGCGCATACATCGTCGCCAACCCGGGTTGCGGGACTTTAAAGGTCGGGCTTGGGGATGAATTTCGGGCAAGTCTTTCCAAGCTGATCGATGCTTCGACAGGGTTGGCCTGGATTTATCGGACGCAAGGGTTGGAGGACGGTAGTACTAAGATTCCCGCAGAGCCAGTAGCCTTGCTACATGATCGATCAGCTGATGCTTCCGCTATCAAGGCATCAGTGACGAAATCGGAGGCAAGCTTTAGTAGAAATATATTCATTGATGCGAAGGATTCGGGCACCTTATATCGCCGAAATTTTAAGGGCGAGGACAGGGTTCTTGTTCGAGATGGCTTTCGTAAGAAGAAAAATTCTGACTATCTCGATCCCGAAATTGAACATTTTTCCGATCTGCACCTGACTTATCAGGAGGAGGGGATGGATGGGTTCGGGGATTTCCTTACTGTTGGTGATGAGTATGCAGACGGAGGTGGGCCGGCTTACGCAGTGGCGATTCATCTTACATTTTTAGATGAAGATAAAGAATCGTCAATGTTTATTCGTCATTTTGTTTCTGATTCAAACCTGACGCCGGCCGATCCGGCGGGTAAGTTTAGCGAAGCTTTAGCTAAACTCGCCGCCGCTGTACGTGCGCCTAACTCAAAAATCGCCGTGACGAAAGCAGTGGCTGAATTCCTAGAATTGCACGACCGGGGTCATTATCCGGGTCTGGGTTATGTAAAAAAGCTAAGTATGCAGCATCACCTTGAGCTTATGGCGAGCTTTCTTCATGGCTAAGTGCTGCATGGCATGCTTTTCGGATAGAGCTATAGGCCAAAAAATTGCAAGGCAAAGCTCAGATGAAGGCTATTGCGAACGCTGCTTGACTCCGCGTGCGATCCGAATCGATTGTGCAGAACTCGGTAGTGAGTTTTCTATTCTTCTTTCTCTCTATCGGGAGTCGGAGGATGGGGATGATCTTTTGCCTCTTCTGGAGCGTGATTGGGCGCTCTTTTCCCCAGGCGTTATTGATAAAGCGGAGTTACTGAAAGATCTGCTTCCAGATACTGCGGGGCTTAAGTATGTAACGAGCCAGCCCGTTACAAGGACTGCCGAAGAACGTTGGGTGGCTCTCAAGGATGAGCTTAAGTATAAAAATAGATTTTTTCCAGAGTCTGCGCCAAATCGAGATGAGCTTTCTCAGTTGCTTGGACTGCTGGTCATCTCTCATGAGGATCTTCCCAGGCATTTTTTTCGAGCTAGGGTTCAAAGAGATGATAATCCATTCGAATTGGATGATCTTAAAGCGCCGCCGTTGGGAGTAGCTCAAGCGGGACGTGCCAATCCTGCGGGTCTTTCATACTTGTACGCTGCGAGTGATCGTGAAACGGCGATTAGCGAAGTTCGTCCTACCGTGGCTGATTTGGTCGCGGTAGGGCGATTTGAGCCTGCTTGCGGTTTTAAATTGGTGGATCTTTCAGATCCAAGGTCATTAATATCTCCCTTTCGGTTAGATCTGGGGGCGCTTGGAAATGTTCGGGATGCGATGGGGCTGCTGACGATGCTCAGCGAAGACCTGACTAGGCCCACGCCGCCGCATAGGGCCTTCTATGATTATCTTGCTACGCAATACCTTTGCGAGCTTATTAAGACTATTGGCTACGATGGCGTGAGATATCGGAGTTCTTTAAAGGAGGGCGGTTACAATTTCGCTTTTTTTGATACATCAATATTAGTTCCGACGAATTTGCATGAGCCTGTGTGTATTTCAGGAGTGGCGTTGAATTTTTGTTAGTTTGTGGGCTTGGCTCGATTTTTGCCTTCTACTGAGAGCCTGGTTGCTTCCATCTATGTCTACTCTTTCTCGCACGCGCATAGATGCAGCTCAATTAGGCCGCGCTCGTATGAGAGCAATGTAAGACTTCTCCCCGATCTTTGTTGTTCTGTCTGAATTGCAGTTGACATGGCGCGAAGGCAGTAGCACTCTCGGCCCTCAAGGAGCGTCGAAACTCCTCACACAGCGGTACCCACCTCTGTAATGACCCAGTGATTTCCTGCTCAGGTGTAACCTTTTCAAGGAGACACCGATGAGCGCGGTAATGGAAGAAGAGATCAAACGTTGGACAGCACGGCGGAAGTCGGCGCTGGTGTTGGAGATCATCCAGGGCAAGACCACTGTGTCGGAGGCGAGTCGCCAGTTCGACTTGCCGCCATCAGAGATCGAGAGCTGGGTCGATGACGGGAAGCGCGGAATGGAGAACGCGCTGCGTGCCAAGCCGGAGGACGTGCGCGAGCAGTATGAGCGGCAGCTCAAGGATCTGCAGGAGGCGTATGGCGAGGCGATGCTGGAGCTACGTGCACGAAAAAAATTGGCGTCCCTGCTGGGCAAGGACGAGACCTGATGGTCACGATCCAGCAGGGACTGCGCAATGACGGCGTGGCGGTCTCGATGTCGCAGTTGTGCCGCTGGTTCGACGTGCCGCGTCGGACGGTTTACTACCGGCCAGTGAGAACTGCACCGGCGGTGCGCCCGGAGCTGGCCGGCCCGATCAAGCAACTGATCGAGGCCGAACCTTCGTTTGGCTATCGCACGGTCGCCGGATTGCTGGGCATGAACAAGAACACGGTGCAACGGATCTTCCAGTTGATGGGCTGGCAGGTGCGCAAACGCGCTGTGGGTATGCGTCCCCGCATCCAAGCACTGCCCTCGGTGGCCTCGGCGCCGAACCAGCGTTGGGCGACCGATCTGTGCCGGATCTGGGGCGGCCGTGATGGTTGGCTCACATTGGCGCTGGTGATCGACTGCCACACCCGCCAACTGCTGGGATGGCATCTGTCGCGAACCGGCCGTGCGACGACGGCGGCAGCGGCTTTAGAGCAGGCGTTGATCACGCGCTTCGGTACGCTCGGCCGCGTTCCCGAACCGTTCTTGCTGCGCTCGGATAACGGACTGGTCTTCACCAGCCGCCACTACACGCGCCTGGTGCGCAGCTACGGATTGCGGCAGGAATTCATCACCCCGCACTGTCCACAGCAGAACGGCATGGTCGAACGCGTCATCCGGACACTGAAGGAGCAATGCGCACACCGGCACCGCTTCGAAAGCCAACAGCATGCGATGCGCGTGATCGGCGACTGGATCCAGTTCTACAACCACCGGCGGCCGCATCAGGCGCTGGGCATGAAGACACCCGCCGAGGCATACGCTTTAGCGGCCTAACCTGTGCAGGAAGTGCTGGGTCATTACACCCGCGCCGGGCTACCTGTTGCCCGAGGGCGCGCACGCCCTGCTGCTTGAAGTGGGCGACGTCATGCAGCGGCTGGCCGCACTGGCGGCCACCGAGCAGGGCAACCACGACCTCACCGCGCACCTGCTGTGCCAGCCCGGCGTGCTGACGCAATGCCTGCGCAGCCTTTCCGCCCGCATCAACGCCGCCCTGCGCGAATGCAGTGGCGTGGCCCAATCCGCGTGCGCCGCGCAGGAGGCCCCATGAGCCGCCGCCGTGCTTCCACCAGCTCGCGCGCCAAGCGCCCGACCCGCCGCGATACACGCACCCTGGCCCAAACGCTACTCGACGCCTTGCCGCCCCTGCCGCCCCCCGACCTGCAACCCGATCCACTCCCCGCCCGCCGCGGCCGCCTGAGCGCACCCCGCCGCCCACGCCAGCCCCGCCAGTGCACCGTCAGCTGCACGTACTACCCCGGCGCCCACGGCCACGGCGGCGACCAACCCGTCCCGCACCTGCGCCTGAGCGGCCTGTGGCTGGAGCAGCTGGGCTTCGCCATCGGCGCCAAGCTGCGCATCACCGCGCAGGAGGGGCGCCTGGTAATTGAGGCGCAGGGGTGAGGCGATGTGGTTGCGTATCTGTCCTTAGGCTCGGGTATTCTCCAGCGATGTTCGAGGCGGGAGCGGATATGGCTGCCAGGCGGTAGTAGTGAGGAAGGATTCGCCTATTTGGATTTAATTTTGCCTTCTAAGGAGTTTGATGCTGATGGTTAAAGCTCGGCATCTTTTGTCAATCCTTTCTTTGACGTACCTGCTGAAGATGTGTTCTCAGCTTTCCCCTCTTTAGAGACCATCTTGTCTGCCCGGGTGAACCAAGACGCGATCTCAGAAGCGGGTACTGGGGCGCGATGAAAGGGGGTTTCTGGTGTCCAGCTCGGTTCCGCTATCAACAGGTGTGATCCGAGCCGTGTCTGAATTATGACGGGGCCAAGGGCAAAGAGGTCGCTATTGGTTGTACCAATTCGGGTGCAGATTGCCCTTATGCCGGCAGCTTTCGATATGTCGCAGCCGCGTTGCGTCACTAAGACTGTCTGATTGTCCATGAGGCCAACACCAAAGGTGCGTAGAGATTCGTCAATCAAGCGAAGTGGCAGTCCTGCCACGAACAAACTATAGACAAGAGCAACCCCGGTAATCACCGTTCGAAATTTCAGGGGCATGCGCTGCGTCGCATATATGGCCCAATGGATAAGCGGAAAGAGGACGAGGAGGGGGATTAGAGTCAATGCTGGGGTTCTTAATTCTCGGAACACTACCCACATGAAAGGTGTGGAGGCGCCGTATAGGAAGGCTATTAGGCAAAATGAAAGTAGCTTCTTATGTTTGGCCTTTAGTGCGCGATAGCGAATCCAACGAATGTCCAAGAGGATGGAGGAAAGAACAACAACGACTAGCGATAAAAAGAATACAAACAGAAACGCCGGCTTTTGAGCGCCTTTGGGAAGCAGGGTCACGCTCCAATAGAGCAAGAAGGCGACCAGAGAGCCGGCATAAATCTGCAGAAGCACCAAGCCCATCCCTGTTAAGCGCTTACGGGATTGGGGCTGCCTGGCAGGATCTGTAGTGCGTACCTTGTTTCGGGCCACTCTCCTGCGAGGGCTGCGCTCAGTTGATCCTCGGGGGCGTGCGATAACCCTCTGAGTTGACCAGCCGAGTAGGGCAAATCCAGGCATGACACACATTATTCCCACCAACAGCAAGGCTATTGATGAGAATAGGAGGATCGCCAAGGCCAATAGCCCTACGTCCGCAATTCCGAGCGTTGGAAGATAGCGGATGCGCCAGAAGTGTGCCAGGACAGTGAGTGTTCCTAGGCTAATTCCCAGCCACTTGTAGTCTTTGAGGAAGTTAGTAAGTAATTTTGAAGCTCGTGCTTCTTTGCTGATTGTTGGCTTGGAGCTCATGCTTCTTGTTTCTCTCGCTAATGTACTCCATATATCGGTTGCTGGTTTTCCTTCTTGAGTGGGGTGGTCTTTTTTATGCAGCGGCGATATTCTGATCACAACCTATGAGGGGGCTATGTGTCTTAACGCGTATCCGTACGGTGCTCGCCCGGCTGCGCCGACTTGATATCACTGTCGTTGTGTAGGCGATGGTTAAGCCTGGGGAGCGGATGCGGCCATGGGCGGCGCGGTGACCGTGTTGCGCTGCTTCGTGCTCGGGCGCGAAGCGGCTGCGCATGGTGACGTCGTAGTGCTGGCCGCTCGTGCAGTGGTAGGCACCCGTGTTGATTTTCCACAGATACCTACCTCGATCAAGGGGCAGTATCCATGTGACTGGGAGCAGCGACGATATCGATCGCGCGCAGCAAAGATGGGCAATTCATGAGCTTGGGTAGACGTAGGGTGCCATTCGCCGGCATCAACGCATCGGCAGGGCCTGCTGTTTCAGCTACTTGGTAGCTTCAAATCACTTAGTTACCCTGTAGCTCGCTATCGTAAGGGGAAGTCATGAAGCGGTTTCGTATGGGGGAGCTGTACCGGTATGCACGCCCCACGCTGCCCGAGGAGCCTGTGATTGATGGGCTGCCTAACTTCCACTACGTAGTCGCAGCCCCCGGGCAGCCTACGCTGCAGCTGGAGCGGGGAATCAATGCCCCTAGCGCCACGCGCGCTGTAGACGGGGAGCGGCTTGCGGTCATCTTGCTCTCTAGTAATGAGCACAAGCGCGGCTCGGCAGAGAACCCGTGGCACGATACCTTGGCGCCGGACGAGGGTTTCGCCAGGTACTTTGGCGACAACAAGCTGCCGGATGTTGACCCCGGTACGACGCTGGGCAACCGTACATTGCTGCGTCAGTTCGATCTTCATACATCGCCTGACCGTACCAAGCGCGAGCGTGCAGCTCCTATTCTCCTGTTCCGCTCCTCGCGGAAGGGGTTCAAAGAATTTGCAGGGTTGGGGCTGATTACCGGTGCTCAGCGGGTTACGCAGTTCTCGGAAAAGAACGGCGGCTTCTTTACCAACTATCTGTTCGACCTGGCCATTTTGTCCTTAACAGAAGAGGACGAGAGCTTGGCGATGCTCTGGATCAGCGACCGCCGCAATCCGAAACATGACGCAATGGTTGCAAACGCCCATGCGCCGAAGGCTTGGCAGCAATGGGTGAAGTACGGAAGTCCAGAGATCGAGCGCATCAAGCGGCGTGTTGCGCGCTATCACATAGTGTGCAGGCAGGACCAAGTGATGCCGGCGAGCTCGACAATCGGCAAAACGTTGGACACCGTGTATCGCTTCTATGAAGGGAAGAAGCACCGATTCGAGGCGCTTGCTAGTCTCGCTTGTGAGTCCATGGTCCGCGGTACAGGCGCTGGCTACAGGCGTGGGTGGCTAACCCGTGGAACGGGGGATGGGGGCTTGGACTTTGTGGGCCGTATCGACATCGGCGAGGGCACTTGGGGAACGAAGCTAGTGGTGCTGGGACAGGCCAAGTGCGAGAAGGTCGACACGCCGACCGGCGGTGTTCATATCGCCCGCACCGTGGCAAGGCTGCGCCGTGGCTGGGTGGGCGCTTATGTAACTACCTCGTTTTTCTCCGAGGCGGTGCAGCGTGAGGTGCACGACGATCAGTACCCCGTCATCTTGCTCAACGGCGCAAGCTTGGCCGGCGAAGTGGCCAAGATGCGGCTTGCGGGCGGCTTCGCAACCGATCAGCAGTTCTTGGAGCATGTGGATGCGGGGTACGAAGACCAAGTGAGCAGCCGACGGCCCGAAGAAGTGCTTTGGGACTAATAGCTAATAGCTGCGACAGCTCATCTGACAGCCGCAGCCACACCCTCGAAAGGTGGTAGGCATTGGCCGGTGAATCACCGTCGCGTAGGCGACACCCAGTCAATGTCCACCCGTTGCAGGTCATAGTCTTCCCCATACTGCAGAGCGGCGTCGTGCGGGCGAAGGTCTGCATAGCGGGCTAGCTCCGTCTCACCCATGCCAGCTTCTGCATGGTCAATCAGAAAGTAGCGCTTCAACGCGGTATCAAAGTCCTGCAGCCAATTTGGATCAACGTTGCATTGCATGTCGGTTTTCCTGACGGCCATGCAACGATTGTGTCCGTTGTCATCTCGGTGGCTGCGACGCTGCAGGCTAGCCCACAAACCTGCGCGCAAACGTAGCCACGGCCGTGTGGTTCTCGCGCGCGAGCCGGTTGAGTTCGGGCGAGGTGATGTGGTCGTTGTCGGCCACGGCACCCCAGAAGCGCAGTGCGGCGTCTGCGGCCCATGCAATGTGGGGCAGTTGGCCGCCACGGGCCGGGGCGGCCAGTGGCAATGGGCCGGCCGGGCGTACGATGCCGGTGCGCGAGGGGGCCAGGTACATGGGCAGCATGTCGTAGGCAGGGCACAGGGGCAGTGGGCCGGCGTCGGTCAGGTGGAAGCCGAGGTTGCCCAGGTGCATGTCGCTGTTGCCGATGAAGCGGCCAAACCAGTGCAGGCGGGCCATGGTGTCGGCAGTGCCGCGTTCTATCCAATGCTCTGCCAGCAGCTGTTCGCCGGCCAGGCCCCAGTCGCGCGTGCCTTCGCCGATGAACGCGGCGTCCAGCGCCAGTAGTGAGACGAAGCCGCGCCGGCCCAGCGTGCCGGGTACGCGGTCGAAGCGGCGCACTTCGAGGAAGGTGTGACCGTCGGTTTGGATCAGCTCCGATTCGGCGGCATCGAGGCCGGCGTCGCGCAGGCAGTCCAGGGCGAGGTGTTCGCAGGCAAGCAGTTCGGCCCAGCGCCGTGCGGCCTGGCCTTCATCGGGCGGGGCGAACTTCACCAGCGCGGCGTAGCGGCCGTGCCCGGTGTCCACCGTGGCGGTGAACTTGGGTTGTTCGCCGCCCGGGGACGAGCCTATCTCCTCGCCGGCCAGTGCTTCCTTTGCCCACGCCGGGTAACGCTGGGCGCGTTGTGCGGAGGTGACCGCATCGGTGGGGGTGTCCAGCTCGGCAAGCGCGCGCTCGACGGCGAACTGCCCCAGCAACAGGTCACCCATGCCGGTGCCGCCATGGAGGATGGCGGTGAGGGTGTCGCGTACCTGCCAGCGGGCCAGGTCTTCCGGCACGCCCAGTTGCCGGCCCATGCGATGGGCCAAGGTGCGGCCAAGGAAGCCTTGTGGACGCAGGTCATCGAGGAACCATGGCAGGCCGGGGAAGTAGCCGCTGACGGCATCCACCGGCCGCGTCAGGTTGGGACACTTGCCCGAGGGCTGGAAGTGGAAGCGGTCGCCGCGCAACGCATGCAGCGTGCCGAGTTCTTCCAGCGTCGCATCGGCGCGCATACGGAACAGCGGCCATGCGTTGGTGTTGCCCGTGGCGCGGGCCACATAGCTGGTGGCGCGGGCATTGCCGATACGCAACACCTGATTGCCGGCTTCGGCTATCAGCCGGGCCAGTACCGGGCGGGTGATGCCGAGTCGCTCGGTCAGTATGCCAGCGGGCACCGGGTCGCCTTCCCGCAGCAGGGCAAGCAGATCGACGAGCGTAGCGGCTGGGCGACGGGGCACGGGATGGGTTTTTTTTCTTTACGATTTATGGACGATATAGAAGCCTTGGCTGGTTTTCAAGTTATTGCTTTAAAAGGAGTATTTGTAGAGATTTTGGAGGTTGGAGGGTTGGTTTCTTTACGATTCCCGGGTTGATTCAGAAGCAATGGCTTCTCTTTCCAACCCCTTGGGACCGGCATGGTCGCCGGGCGTTCCGGCGTCTGCAAACCCGTGATTTGCAGGCAACACGCCTGCCCTTGTTCCCTTCGAGCCAGTAGAGAGCCCTTCGCCTTTCAGGCTTGTTTGACGGCCTTGCCACAGGCGCGTAGGCCCATCGCCCCACTGCGCCACCAAGCGGAGCGCGGCCAGCCGAGCGTCCAACGATGGCAGGACGGGGTTGGTCCAGGCGTGCATGCGCGCGTCCATGCCCAACTCGCATGTTTGCGTTCGAGAAAACGCCACTCTGACTCCGGTTCTCACTCCGGTTTTCCGCTCCGCTTTCCCGTGGGCGTTCAAAGAACGCCTGCGCATGCCGATAGTAATTGCGGCACTGCACGCAATGCGTGCCGCCACCATGGCGCGCCGCCTGTGAGCGGATACGTTCACTGCAACGAACGTTGCGTGCCGGCAGGTGAGCCACTCACCACTCGAATCTGCCCCCGGTTTTGTCCCTCCAACTTCGAACTACCCGATGATCGCAACCCTCCTGGTCGGCATGCTCTGCGTCCACCTGCTGTGCTTTGCCGTGATGTTCCTGCTCATCAGCCGGCGCCTGGAGGGCGACCGGATGGGGATGGAAGTGTTTGCGCTGGGCAACCTCATGCTGGGCGGGGCGTATGTGCTGCAGTTGCTGGAGGGTACGCAGGGCTGGGGCTGGATGAGCGTGACCAACCACATGCTCACGCTGTGCGCGCCGGTGGCGTATTGCGTGGGTGGGCTACGCTTCTTCGGGCGTTCGGCGCCGCTGCTGCGGCCGTTGCTGGCCGTGGCGCTGGGCTACGTCGCCCTGCAGGGGCTGGCGCAGGCGGTCTGGGGGCCGGTGGGGCGCTATGCCCTGCTCGCGGCCACCTGTGCGGTGCTGTTCGCCGGCATGGTGCTGGTGCTGCTCCGTGGCATGCGCAGCTTCGCGCGGGATCTGCGTGGCGAGATGGTGTTGTTCGTCTGCCTGATCAGCGGCATCAGCGTGCTCAACGCCATGAAGTTCGCCAAGCTGCTCGGCGGCGGGCTGGAGGCGCTGCGCATGGACAGCCAGTTCCAGATGGTCTTCTACGTCTACATGTGTTCGCTGGCGACGATTCTGCCGCCGTTGATCGTGTGGCTGGTGTTGCGGCGCATGAGCGATGCGCTGCGTGCCGCGGCGGCGCGCGACCCGTTGACGCAGCTGCTCAACCGCCGCGGCCTGGATGCGGCGCTGAACACTCACTTCCGGCGCGGGGCTGGTACCGCGCATCTGCTGCTGATCGATATCGACCACTTCAAGCGCATCAACGACACCCATGGCCACCACATCGGCGATGCCGTGCTGTGTGGCGTCGCCGACGCCCTGCGCGGGGCGGTGCGCAAGGGCGACCTGGTCTGCCGGCTGGGGGGTGAGGAGTTCGCCGCCATCTGCCTGGAGTCCGACAGCGCGTCTGCGCTGCAGGTGGCCGAGCGTGTGCGCAGCGCCATCGAGCAGAAATCCATGTCGCAGGGAGCGCGCCGGAATGGGGTGCATTGCACGGTGACCATCGGCGTCTCGCACGGCTTCATCGGGGAAGCCTCGCTGGAGCAGGCCATGCGCCAGGCCGACGTCGCCCTGTACCGCGGCAAGAGCGCTGGCCGCAACCGCATCGAGCTGCACTGCGAACTGGAGCACTGAGTGCGGCCTCCCTTGGAGCGCCGCTACCCTTCCCTGTGCCAACCAGGGCGGCCTGTCGCCCGCCGGCGGCCACCCGTGCTTCGATGGCCGCCGGCAAACGAGGGCGTTTGACGGGGTCAGGGAAACGATGCCGGCGCGTGCTCCCGAGCCCGCTTCTGCTGTTTCTTCCACGCATGCAGGCCGGTGGCCGCCAGCGCCACGAACACCAGGTACAGCGCGGCGGTGGCGTGCAGCGCTTTCACCAGGTACATGCCCACGTAGACCACGTCCACCACGATCCACAGCCACCATGCCGCGGCGTGGCGGCGCGCCTGCCACCACTGCGCCACCAGGCTGAGCGCGGCGAGCATGGCGTCCAGCCAGGGCAGGGCGGCGTTGGTCCAGGTGTGCATGGCCGCGCCCAGGGCCAGGCCGAAGGCCACGCCTATGGCCAGGTCGCGGGCGCCGGCTTGCATGGCCAGCGGGGCGATGGCGACGCGGCCGTCGGGCTTGTCCTGGCGGTGCCAGGTGGCCCAGCCGTAGCCCAGGAACGCGGCGAACGCGCCCTGCAGCAGCATGTCCGAATACAGCCGCGCCTCGAAGAACACCAGCGCGTACATGCCCACCGACACCAGCCCCACCGGCCAGGCCAGCATGCGCCGCTGCGCCATCAGCCACACGCCCAGGGCGCTGGCGATGACCGCCGACCATTCCAGCAGGGCCGGGTTCATAGCGCGAAGCTCACCGTCAGCCGCGCCTGGCGCGGGGCGCCCGGGAACAGGTAGTAGTCGCCCGAGCTGCTGCCGGTGTCGCGCCAGTAGAAGCGGTTGAACACGTTGTCCACGCTCAGGTTCCAGTCCAGCGTGCGGCCGTGCAGCTCATGCCGGAAGCGCAGGCCGGCATCGACCACGCCGTAGGCGGGGGCGCGCACGCGGCCGTCGGCAGTGGCCACGTTGGAAGACGCGAAGCGCCAGCCGCCGGTCACGCCCAGCCCGGGCACCCACGGCAGCGCGTAGTCGGCGTGCACGCTGGCGCGGGTGGTGGGCACGTTGATCAGCGGGTGGCCTTCGTAGGCCGGGGTGCCGGTGCCGCGCGCCCGCGCCTGCAGCACGCTGGCGCTGGCGCTGAGCTGCAGGTTGTCGCCCACGCGCCCGCGCGCGCTCAGTTCCAGCCCGGTGTGGGTCTGCCGGCCTTCCTGCACGAAGGTGTAGCCGTAGTCGCTGGCGTCCGGTTTGGCGTACTGGAACGGCCGGCTGATGCGGAACAGCGCCGCGCCCAGGGTCAGCGCGTCGGTGGGCGTGTACTTGGCGCCCACTTCCAGCTGGCGCGACAGCACCGACGGCAGGAAGCTGCCTTCGTTGCTGGTCCAGAACGGCGCTTCCTGGCCCAGGGCGATGCCGCGCACGTAGCTGGCGTACAGGTTGAGCTGCGGGTTGGCACTCCAGATCAGCGCGGTCTGCGGCAGGAAGTGCGACACCCGGCTGTCGCGCTCGGGGTTGCCGCGCTTGTCCCAGGCGCGCTCGTCCAGGCGCACGAAGCGTCCACCGGCCAGCCACTGCCAGTTGTCGGCCAGCTGCATGCGGTCCAGTACGAACAGCGCCTTCTGGCGGCTGTCCACGCGCCGCACGGAGGGGCCCGGCTGCAGCGGTGAGGGCTCGAACTGCGGCACCGCGGGGTCATGGATGTTGCCGGTGCCGACGTATGCGTTGACGTTGCGGCGCTTGTCCACGCTGCGGTGGAAGTAGTCGGCGCCGAGCACCAGCTGGTGCCCGACCGCGCCGGTGGCGAAGCGGCCGCGCAGTTCGGCGCGCAGCTGCTGGTTGCGGCGGGTGTCGTCGGGGCTGCGGTAATCGTAGATGTCGTAGTCGCCGTTGGGCGCGAAGTAGTTGCCCGGCACGCTGCCGTCCCAGCAGGCTTCGGCGTAGTAGCAGCCGTAGGCGAAGGCCACGTTGTCGTCGATCACCGAGCGGCTGTGGCTGGCCGACACCCGCGACTGCCACGCCGGGCTGAAATCGTAGGTGTGCAGTGCGCTGAGGTTGGTGCTGTCGATGCCCACCGGCTTCTGCCAGCGCTGGTAGCCCAGCATCTGCGTGCGGTCCACGTGCTGCGGCAGCGCGCCGGCGCCCAGCAGCTGGTAGCCCGAGGCCGAGCGCTGCGCGCTGGTCTGGTAGCTGGCGTCCACCTCCAGCTTGCCGCGTTCGCCGATCAGCCAGTCGGTGGCCAGCGCGTAGAAGTTGCGGCGGCCATCGGCATGGTCGATGTAGGAGTGGCTGTTGTCCCAGGCGGCGTTGAAGCGCACGCCGATGCGCGGCGTCAGCCAGTGGCCCATGTCGATGGCGGCGTAGCGCGAGCCTTCGGCGTCGGTGCCCAAGGTGACCTTGCGCACCTCGGCCGGGCGCTTGCCAACGTAGTTGATGACGCCACCCGGGGCGATCACCCCGGCGGCCAGCCCGGCCTCGCCCTTGAGGATTTCCACCTGCTGCACGTTCTCCAGCGCCAGCCGCTGTTCGCCGGCGATGCTCAGGCCGTTGAAGCGGTAGCCGGTGGCGGTATCCAGTGCGAAGCCACGGATGGCGACGTTCTGGTAGTAGCCCACCGGCGCGTAGCTGTCGCCCAGCGAGGCATCGTTGTCGGCCAGCTCGGACAGCGTGCGCACCACGCGGCGGTCGAGCAGCCCGCGGTCCAGCACGCTGATGGAGGCCGGGGTGTTCTTCCAGTCGCCACTGCCGAAGCTGTTGGACTGCGGCTCCTTTGCGCCGGGTTGTTTGGCCTGTACACGCACGGCAGCCAGCTCGGTGGGCGAGCGCTCGGCGGCGGTGTCCAGGGCGTGCGCGTGCAGCGGCAGGGCCGCGGCCAGCGCGGCGGTCAACAGCGAAAGGGAGGGGCAGCGGTTCATTCGTTTCGTCATCAGCCGTGGGGGAGACGAAGCGAAGGCGCGCACGCGCGACCGGCCACGAAGGCGGTGTGCCTGCTGCTCAAAGCTCCCTACGCCGGTGCAAACCGGATCAGGTTCCAAGGGACTCTCTCAGCCTGGACAAGCCCAGGCACCCCCGCTTCAGGGGCGTATTTGACCACAAATAGCGTGGCTTGGCCCGTGGGTGGGTTGGGGGTGCTTGCGCGCATGGGGCCTCGCACCTCGTAGATGCGGGGCTCGCCCCGCATGGAGCCTTCCCGGCGAAGCCCCTTATGTGCAGCCAAGGAGCGGGAAAGCTCTGCCATCGGACTGGACACCGCCGCCAGCGAGTTGGACGCAGTAGAGGCGCTTTAGCGGGCTGTGGGTAATTAATGGCAGGAGTCGGCTAGGAGCGGACATCGATGCCTGAGTTAGGCCACGCCGCGAAGAGGCGTCGGCTTGAATGAACTGTTAGCAGTCAATCTTTTGGTTTGTTCGCGATGCCGAAAGGAATGTGGACTGATGGAGCCACCTCGCTTGCGGTCGCAAGATGCCCGGATTGGTCGTCAAAGAAGATATGCGGTTGTAGAACATCCAAGACAAGCTTCTTCTCTACCCCTCCAAGAAAGAATGCATCATTCGCCATTACTCCCCAACTCTTCAGTGTATTGATAGCTCGCTCATGGGAAGGCGCATTCCTTGCCGTGACAATAGATACGCGAAGACGATTCTTATAGGATGGGTCTTCTTTTCGTTTCTCTTCTTCGACCTTCTGTATTTTTGAAACTTTCAGCAAAAATTCCTTGAGTGGACCACCGCCGAGTGGCTCCATTACGTTGGCAGTCTCATGGTCGTGGAATTTCAGGACATCTTTCGTCTGCTGCATAACGGTCTCAGCAGTGTCATCAGCCACTACGCCATCAAAGTCGAATGCGATCCGCAAGGTCTTGTCTTGAGGGTCATCAATCTTCTTTGATTCCATCACGTAGCCGGCTGGAAAACCCTTGGCGATGGCTTCAAGAACATCGCTCTGGTTGGATGAAAGGAACAACGAAATATTCAGGGCTGGTATGTAGTCGTATGGAGACACGCCTTGCTGAAAGATCGCACGAGTTATTCCTAATCCGTGATGTTCGATGGACTTCATCACGCGAAGTCCCGTATCTGGATCATTACGAGAGAGCAAGACAACCTCTATCAATGGCCCTGTACCTGCTGGACTTAGGTCATTGAGTGTGAGCAAGCGCTTGATGAATGAGAAAGCGACCCCCTCATTCAACGGGTTGTTCTTATGAGCCTCTTGATACTGTCGATACGGCTCCTCCCCCTGCCCCCTGAAAATTTTGTCTGATTCAGTCAGATCAAACATGGCGCTTGATGCCACGCCAACCACAAGCCTGTCTTTCAACTCGTATGCCACAATTCCCCCTGTAACTGCTAACGCCTGAATTAGGTCGCGCCGCGAAGCAGCGTCGGCTTGAATGATTGTTAGACCTCACCTGCCTGAACAAGGTTCTCGAGGTCTATCGGCAGATTGCGAGGCTGAATTATTGAGCCGAGTTTCTTCTTGAGAGCTGCAACCAGCAACCAAGTGCCCAAACGCATCTCGGTCATAACCATCATGAACTTGACCCTGTCAGGTGACCACACGTCTCCACCTGCATTTGCCAGCTTCTCTGCTGCTGTGCAGTGCTCGCTCAGAGTGGCTGTTATCTCTTGAATGAGACGTTCGCAGGACGGATCGGCCCAAACACCCTTGGTCTCTTGCATAATCGCCTTGCGCGCTTCGTAGGGGCTTTGCATAGCATACTGAGGCGACTCGTCTTCGCCGCAAGCATAGAACAAACGGCGTGCGTCAATCTCGGTAACGATGGAATGAACGCGGTTTAGATCGCGATCTTGGAGTGTGATGCCACCGAATGTGAAGTGCCCATTCGCGGCCGCTTGCCGGAAAGAGCCAGCAAAATTCTTATAGAGCGCCGCAGCCCGCTTCAGTAGCTGGGCATCAGTGACGTTTGAGTCGACGTGGAAGTTGCGAAGGCTCATTGAATTCTTATTTGAGGTCTAGCTACCTAATAGCCGGATCCCGGATCCGGTTATACGATTTATCCACAGCGCACCGTATGGTGAGCTATCCCCTTGATGCGGCCCGATACTAGGACGTCTGGGTCCGGCTAACAAGCTGATGAAATAGCCGGACCCAGCGGAGTCCCGAGCGTGCACTCAGGCGGATTTCCGCTTTGGGTCGTCCGCCCAGCGAAAGGGAGCCGTGTCCAATTCCTTGGCGCTGCTGTCCAGCTCAGCTGGGGCGGTGTTCGACTAGCTTGACCGAGAATGTTCAACCAACCGTCTGCGTGCTCAGGCAGCGGCATGCAGCGCCGCCAACAGCGCCTGGCCTTCGGCGCTGCCGAACCATTGCGCATGGCCGAGCAGGAACGGTTGCCATGCCACGTCGGCGTTGGTGGTGGAGCCGGTGACGCCTTCGAAGTACTCCACTTCGGACAGCGCGAAGTCCAGGTGCACCACCGGCAGCAGGTCGGCCAGCAGGTGCATGCGCGCGGCGGACAGCGGCAGCAGCTGGCGGTAGCCGTCGAGCAGCGCCAGTGCGATGTCGATGCGCACGGCCAGCGACTACGGCTGGCGCACCCCAGTGACCTTGCCATGCTCGATGCTGCCGAACAGGCCATCCGACACATGCGTGCCACTGAAGCGCCCGCCAGATACGTTGCCGACAAGCGAAGTGTATGCATCGCAGAGTTCGGACGACAGGAGGAGTTCAAGCCGGCCGTTTGAGTAAGTGTAGGCGGGTTGCGAGAAGGCCAAGCTGCCCGGAGAGACGACTACAGCCTTGAGCCAATCACCCGATTGGCAGGTCTTTGCAGGCTCCTTGGTGAGCGTGACTACCGGCTCCCGGACCCCGTCTTTCCCGGCCACACGAAACTGCCACCGACCCGTCACTTGGGCTGGCGCGGGCTCCGACACCGCGGCCTTCTTCGCGCCAGCGGCTGGCATTGCGGAGCAGGCGGTGGCTGACCAGAGGAGAGCTGCAAGTGCGATGTAATTTCTCATGGCCGCCTAACTATCCAATAGCCGGACTCGTGGGTCCGGTTATACGACTTATCCATGGCGCATCGTATGGTTCGCTGCCGCCTTGATACAGCTTGAGCTTAGGGTTAATCGGGTCCGGCTAACAAGCCGACCGTATAGCCGGACCCGGCGGCAGGTTCGGCGACGGCACCCATGTCCGCGATGGGGCGTTTGCCGCCGGCGCAGTGAAAGGACGCCCTACTCAGTTCGTCGGTATCGCCGGCCAGTGCAGCCGGCATCGGTGTTTGACCAACTCGACTGGGAATGTCCAGCCAACCGGCATTCCATAACCTTATGCCGGGCAAGCCCGGCACCTACGGGTGCGGGTCCCGGAGCGCTGCGCTCCGTGGGGGCGGGTTTGCCTTGCATGGTCCGCACTCCGTAGATGCGGGGCTTGCCCCGCATGCGGATTCAGGCGGCCGCGTGCAGCGCCGCCAACAGCGCCTGGCCTTCGGCGCTGCCGAACCATTGCGCGTGGCCGAGCAGGAACGGTTGCCAGGCGACGTCGGCGTTGGCGGTGGAGCCGGTGACGCCTTCGAAGTACTCCACTTCGGACAGCGCGAAGTCCAGGTGCACCACCGGCAGCAGGTCGGCCAGCAGGTGCATGCGCGCGGCGGACAGCGGCAGCAGCTGGCGGTAGCCGTCGAGCAGCGCCAGTGCGATGTCGATGCGCACGGCCTGCGCGCCGCGTTCCAGCTCCAGCCAGGCGACCGCATTGCGCTCGATGGCGGTGGCCAGGTCGAACAGCGCGCTGGCGGGCGAGGCCAGGCCGAAGTCGAGCACGGTGCTCACCGTGTCGCCCTGCCAGAGCAGGTTGGAAACGTGCCAGTCGTTGTGCGCCCACAGCCGCGGTTCGTCGCGCAGGCGCTCGGCCAGGCCCGCATGCCAGGGCAGCACGATCCTGCGTAGTTGTTCCTCCCACGGAATGCGCGCCAGGTAGCGGGCAAGGCCGGGGCGGTTGTCCAGGTCGGCCTTGAGTGCGGCGATGGGGTCGTGGCTGCGGATCAGGTCGTCGCGCGCCACCAGCAGGTGGGTGCCGCGCTGCGGGGCGTGGTAGCGGGTGGCGGCCTGGTGCAGGCGCGCCAGCATGCGCCCGGCGTCGCGTGCCTGGGCCACGTTGGTCAACGGTGTCCATGACACCGCGTCGCGGTACAGGTCCTCGCCGTTGCCCGGTGTGTGCAGTTCGTAGGTCCAGCCGTCGTGTTCGACCGCGGTGGCACCGTCGTGGTCGCGCAGCACCTGCACCACCGGCACGCCGGCGGCCGCCAGGTGCGCGATGAAGCGGTGCTCCTCGCCCAGCGTGGCGGCGTCGCGCACGCTGTGGTGGTGGCGCTTGACGAACACGCGCCCGGTGGCGGTTTCCACCAGCGCCGCGGCCGACAGCGGCCGCGGGCTGTGCCACTGCGCGGCGGTCGCGCCGCGCAGCTGCGCGAAGCGCCCGGCCAGCCACGCGATCTCGTGCGGGGCGATGGCGGGCCAGTCGGCGGGCACCTCGTCGTTGTTGAGGCCCTGGACGCGGTGGGAGCAGGCGGTCATGGCGGGATAAACCGGTGATGCGGGGCGGTGCGGGGCGACAGGGTAGCGTGCGGGACGCCACCGGAGGCGTGGGTGGCAGGGGAAGCGTTGATGCAGAGCCGTCGGGCAAGTGCGCTACGCGGCGTAGGAAGTTGCCGCACGGGACTGTAGGGAAACGACGCGCCGCAGTATCGGCGATCAGCCTTTGCCGTGCTTCCCGCGCCCGTACTGCTTGATCAATTCCGCGAGCGCGTCGTCCTCGGCGAAGAAGTACGCCACCGGCAGGTCGAGCACCTCGGCGATGCGCTGCAGGGTCTGCAGGTCGGGCTGGTGGACGCCGGTTTCGTAGCGGTTGACGCGGGTGCTGGCGACGAAATCGTCCAGCCCGGCCTTGATGCCGAGATTGCGCTGCGAGATGCCATAGGTCTCCCGCGCTTCGCGCAGACGCACGCTGTAGACGGGGAGCTCTCTCTTCTCGGACAAGGCCGTGTACATCCCGGGCTTCGGTGCATGGAAGCTTCCGGAAGGGCGCTTGACACCGATACTACGTTAAACGTAGTGTGCGCACCGGGTTAATGAATGAACGCAATGCGTGCATGTCGCTTCCGCTCCCTCGGCGGAAGCGCGGGCGGCAACGCAACCGCGCCGCGACGGCGCACACACCGCCGCCGCACAGGGCCACGGGAAACACCACCTGCAATTCGTCCGCACCGTCGGTGCGCGCCGCTGCCATGGCGCGCGGCCGCCTGTGCGCCGGCATCGCGTGCCCGCCGCACCGGCCACCGTCCGGGCTGTGGGACAGCAGCACCGCAGCACCGAGTACCCACCATGGAAACCAAAGGACGCAGCATGAAGACCCGCGCTTTACGCAACGCCATTTCCATCGCCCTGTTCGCCACGCTCTATGGCCAGGCTGGCACCGCCCCGGCGCGCGAGGCAGGCGCGGCCCGCGCCGCGCCGGGCGCAGGGCAGGGCGCCACGCCGCGGCAGGCGCCGCCGGTGGACAAGGAAGCAGGGCAGGGCGCCGGTGCGCCGCGCGCGGCCGCCGCGGCGGCGACACCACCGGCCGACGCGACGACCGAGCTGGAAACGGTGACCGTCACCGGCACCCGCATCCGCGGTGGCACCACGCCCTCGCCGGTGATCGCCATCGACAGCGAGCAGATCCGCCAGGAGGGTTTCAGTACGCTGGGCGAGGTGGTGCGCAGCCTGCCGCAGAACTTCAATGGTGGGCAGAACCCGGGGGTTACCGGCGCGGCGTCGGGTGTCGGCAACCAGGACCTCACCGGCGGGTCCGCCCTGAATCTGCGCGGTCTGGGTGCGGATGCGTCGCTGACGCTGCTCAATGGCCGCCGCATGGCGTACGACGGGTTCTCGCAGGCGGTGGACATCAGCGCCATTCCGGTGGAGGCGGTGGAGCGCCTGGAGATCGTTGCCGATGGCGCGTCGGCGATCTATGGCTCGGACGCCGTCGGGGGCGTGGCCAACGTGATCCTCAAGCGTGACTTTGATGGCGTGGCGCTGGGGATGCGGCGCGCCACCACCGCCGACGGCGGGTTCGCCACGCAGGAGTACACCGCGACCGCTGGTGCGCAGTGGCAACGCGGCGGGATGATCGCCACCTTCAAGGACACCACGTCCGATCCGATCCATGCGCGTCAACGCGCCTACACCCGGCATCTGGGCGAGCACTACACGATCCACGGCGGCAGCGACGCGCGCAGCGGACTGCTCAGCCTCCACCAGGCGCTGGGCGAGGTGGCCGAGCTGAGACTCGATGCGCTGCGTACCCGGCGCGACATGTTGCGCTACGCGAGCCAGGGCAACTCCTACTACCGCTATACCCCACAGACCGACATCGCGCTGGTCTCGCCCAGCGTCGCGTTCTTCCTGGGAAGCTGGACACTCACCGTCGGCGGCGCGCACGGCAGCGACGAGAACACCGACGAGCGCTATTTCGTCTCCGCGGCCGGAAGCAGGCGGGTGACGCAGACGTGCTACTGCAACCGCAGCCGCTCCTATGAGATCGGCGCGGAAGGGCCGCTGTTCGCGATTGGAGGAGGGGAGGCGCGCGTGGCGGTCGGTATCGGTTCGCGTGAGGACACGTTCCGGTATCGTCCGCGCGTCACCGGGACACCTTATGGCGGCGACGAACGCGCGCGTTCGGCCTACGCCGAGCTCAGCGCGCCATTGGTCACCCCGTCTCGTCGCGTACCCGGCATGCATCGCCTGGAACTAAGTGCGGCGCTGCGCAGTGAGGATTACGCCAGCTTCGGAGCCGTGACCACGCCGAAGCTTGGCGTGATCTACGATCCCAATGCCCACCTTACCCTCAAGGCCTCATGGGGACGATCATTCAAGGCGCCGACGTTGCTGCAGCGGCATCAGGACCGGATGGCGTACCTGTGGCGTGCATCCGCGGTGGGAGCGACGGCAGGCCCCGCCGATGCCACCGTGCTGATGTCCTATGGCGGCAACGCGGAACTGGAAGCCGAGCGCGCGCGCACCTGGACCGCCTCGCTGGCGGTACATCCGCTGGCGGCACCCGGGCTGGAAGCAGAACTGACCTGGTTCGATGTCGACTATACGGACCGCGTGGTGGAGCCGGTGAGCTATGCGCAGGCGCTTTCAAATCCGGCATATGCGGAGTTCGTGGACCATGCGCCGACACCCGAGCAGATAACGCAGCTGCTGTCGATCTACAACAGCGCGTTCTACAACCTGGCCGGAGCGCCCTACGATCCCACGAAGGTGGTGGCAATCATCCGCGATCAGTATGTCAATGCGGCACGACAGCGCATCCAGGGCATCGATCTGTCGGTGTCATACCGGCTTGATCTGCCGCGGGGACAGCTGTCAATCAGGGGGGCGTCCAGCTGGCTCGACAGCGAACAGCGGACCAGCGCGAACCAACCGGTTCATGCCCTGGCCGGCACGGTTGCCAATCCAGCACGGTTCAACGGACGCCTCGGTGCGGTTTGGACGTCAGGGGGATTCACCGCGTCCGCATTTGCCAATCACACCAGCGGGGTAACCGATCGCCGCGGCGCGATGTCCGAGAAGGGCGCATCGTTCACCACGCTGGACACCACGCTGGGCTACGACCTGGCTACCCGCGACGGCATTGTCCCGGCGCTTTCGCTGGGTCTGTCGGTGCAGAACGTTCTCAATCGCGCTCCTCCGCTGTATGCACCGGCCGTCGCGACGTATGTGCCTTATGACGCCACGAACTATCCGGCCATCGGACGGCTCGTCAGTGCGTCGGTTTCGATGCGCTGGTAACGGGGAGATAAGGCATGCGTGGTCACCTTCTTGGAGCGTGGCGGATGGGGCCATGCGTCACCCGCGCCTCCTGCATCTTCCGCACCCACACCTGGCCGGCGGCACTGGGGCTGGTGCTGGTGGTGGCGTGCACCTCACCGGGAGCGGGTGCCGTGACAATCTCGCCACGCCGGCTTCTTGAGCTGAGTGACCTGGGCAATCCTGCACTCTCGCCCGACGGCCGCCAGATAGCTTTCCGTGTGGAGCGTGCATCCGTCGAGCGTAACGCCTATGACAGCATCTGGTATGTGCAACGCCTGGATGGACGTTCGCCGCCGCTACGGATCGGCGAGGGCGGGGAGCCGATCCGCGAACTCGTCACCGGACTGGTCATGCCGTCGCCCGCGGTATGGTCCCAGGATGGGCGCTGGCTCTACTACCGTGCCCGAATCGATGGCCGCGTATCGGTTTTGCGCGCCGCCAGCGACGGTGCAAGTGCCGTTGAGATGGTGCACGACCCGGCTGACGTCCAGGACTTCGCGCTGGGCGCGGACGGAGCCCGGCTGTTCTACAGCGTCGGCGCTACGCGCGATGCGGTCTTGGCCGCCGAGCAGCGCGAGTATGAGCAGGGCGTGCGCATCGACGAAACGGTCGTGTTGGCTGCCGGCCTGCACCGTTCGGCCAGGGTCAATGGCCGCGCCGCAACCCAGCGGTTTCTCGGCGACTGGTTCTCGACCGGCCCGTTGCTCGCGGATATGCCGGCGAGATGGAAAGTCGTTGACCTGGATACCGGAGTGGTGCGGGATGCAGCTGTGCACGAGCTGCCGAGCGGGACGAAGAAGGCCGCCAGCTTCTCTGCGGCCCTGCCAATAACGACGATGCGGGCGGCGCATCCACACGATGGCCGTGTCGCGGTCGTGTTCCCGGCAGGTGAGCCCGAGTCCGGCATGTTGCAGCCTCGGGACGGAATGCTGGCCGTACTGCCGCACATGCGGTCAACCCAGTGGCGACGTTGTACCGACCGCCTGTGCAACGGGCGGACGATAAGCGATGTGCGCTGGCGACCTGGGCACGACGAAGTGCTGTTCACGACCACCGATCATGAGCGTGGGCGCGCGCAGTCCATCTATCGCTGGAACGTTGCCACGGGAGCGGTCCAGCCCGTCGTGGTGTCGGCCGGCCTGGTCAGCGGAAGCCAACGCCACTGGGACGTGCCTTGCGCGGTATCGGCGATGACGCTGGTATGCGTTGCCGCAGAGGCGGACCGTCCGCCACGCCTGGAGGCGATCGATATCGACACTGGACAGCGGCGGATCCTGTTCGAGCCCAACAAGGGGTTGGAAAAGGACATCGCCGCCGTGGCACCTGCCCGGATGATCCGCTGGACAGACGTACGCGGGCGCGAGTTCACTGGGCAATTTTTCGAGGCGAAAAATGCTGGCAGGCCATCCCCGCTGTTCGTAACGTTCTATACCTGCCAAGGCTTCCTGCGTGGTGGACTGGGTGACGAATGGCCGCTGGCATCGCTTGCCGAGCAAGGCATATCGGCACTGTGCATTAATGCTCTGCCTGGCTTCCGTCTGGACTACGTCGAGCGCCACGATCAGGGGCGGACAGCCGTGGAAAGCGTGGTTGCGGCCCTTGCTGCCGAAGGGAAGGTCGATCCGCATCGGGTCGGCATGGGCGGACTCAGCTTCGGCAGCGAGGTGACGTTGTGGACCCTCATGCACTCTGACGTAGTCGCAGCCGCGTCCGTATCCAGCATTTCACCGACGCCGAGCTACTACCTGCTCAACAGCCTGCGTGCGCCATTCCGCAGCAATCTGCAGCTGATGTGGCAACTTGGCGCGCCCGACGAGACTCCGGAGCGCTGGAAGACGATATCACCTGCTTTCCAGCTGGACAGAGTGCGTGTCCCGGTGCTGTTCCAGTTGCCGGAACAGGAGTTCAGGATGCTGCTGGATTACGCGTTGCCTCTGCTGCGCAGGCAACAGGGCGATCTGTACGTGTTCCCGGAAGAAGCCCACATCAAGTTCCAACCACGGCACAAGCTGGCTGCCTACCATCGCAACATCGACTGGTTCCGCTTCTGGCTGCAGGCATACGAGGATCCCGATCCCGGGAAGACGGTGCAGTACCGTCTATGGCGCCAAATGCGCGCGCATGGATCAGGAGCGGAGTATCGCGGGCGGACCGGCGAAACAGACTAGACCTGCTGCCTGGCCCAGTTTTCCGCGGCACACAGGTCGAAGACGCGCAGGAACGAAAGGTCACGGGGGGCCAGTTCATGGTCCAGGAAGTCCATCAGCGCAGCGTGGTCCAGCAACCCATGGGCAGCCAGCTGTCCTTCTCCCAGAAACCGGCGCATACCCTGCCTGTTGCGGGCATAGGCGGCGGCCATGTAGCCGGTATACGAGCCCTTGCTGCGCCGATCGCGAACAGCCAGCGGCAGCCGGTCTGAGAAGGCGTCGCGCGCCACCGCGCGATTTCGGCCTCGATTTATCCACATCCATGAAGGAACGCGCAGGCATGCTTCCATGACCGGCTGTGACAGCAGCGGAAAGTGCACGGAACGCCCTCCGCGGCGGGGGGCGGTATCACGGAACAACTGTGTACCGATGAGATCCTGGATCTTCTCCCGGTCCCCCGGCAACGCATCGACCGGCATGTCCAGCCACCCATGGTACTCGGGTGCTTCGGGCACATGTTCCATGGCAAGGAAGCGGCGGTCCTGCTTCCACACGTCGCGCCCTGGACGAGCCAGCTTGCGCAGCGTCAGCCGCAGTGCTGTCCAGAACGTGCACTGGTGAAGGGTGGAGAGGTCTTCAATGGCGGCGATGCCGGCCAACAGCCCGTTCTCGCGGAAGGCGTCGGCGGCCGGTGCTGCTGTCTTCAGGTAGCAGAAGACGGTATCTCCGCCTCCGCCGGACACATAGCTGTCCGCCGCGTGGGCTGCGCCAGCCACCTCCCAGGCTTCGTTCACCGCATTCTGCAGGATACCCATCGCCGGCAGGAACGCCGACGGCGCCAATGGAAAGTCAAAGCGGACATTCTGGAATCCAACCTGCTGGGTGACGAGCTCGGTTGCAAGGGCATCCGTCACCAGGCGTGCATAGGGGCGCTCATCGGTCCCGGCCACCGGCATCACCAGCGTACAGAAGATGGCGGTCGCGGCTTGCTCCTGAAGGCAGACCGCGACGATGGACGAATCAAGACCGCCTGATAGTTCCACCACCAACTTCCGGTCCGCGGCAGTCATTGCGCAGACCACCATGCTGACCGCTGAGCGTATATCCGCCGCGGCCGCGTCGCGATCCTCATGGCGCCTATCGGAAGACACGAAACGCCAAGGTGTCCAGGCCATCCGCGTGGAGGAGCCGGTGCCGTCACAGTGGAGCACAAACCCCGGCAGTAGCTCTCGTAGCTGGTCCAACGTGGTACGCCCCGTCCTCAGGTAGGGATAGGCCAGTCCATGTGCCATCGCGGCCCAGTCCACTGTCTTGTGGTACAGGCCCAGGTGCGCGGCCAGGGCGATGTCGGAGGTCACGAATCCCCCCTTGCCGGTCACCTGGTAGACACACGGTACCGCGCCGGACGGATCGCGCAGAAGTCGCAGTATCGGGTCCTCAGCAGACCCAGCCAGCTGTACCAGTAGGTACTCGCCCCAGCTGTCGTGCAGTACCTGGTGCTCGCGCTCCTCCGCGTTTGAATCCAGACCGAAGGGGAGGGTGATTGCCTTGCCATTGCGGTCGAAAAGCCGGCCTATCAGGACGCCGTGGCCAGGCCACCTCAGCACGGGTGTGGCGGTGGAGACGTACAGGCAGGCATGCGGGGTACGTAGTTCACAGCGGAATCCCCGGGCAAGCAGGGACGCTTCCGTCGATGCGGCGTCGCGTGCGCTCTCGCCGAACAGGAGAAGATAGTGTGGTTCCATCAGATTATCCTGACCGGGGTATGCGCACCCGCGTCTGACAAGGTCTCGTTGAGGATGGTGCCCCCCGCCTGGAGCCAGCAGTGCGCCGCGAACGGAAGCAGGGTCACGCCGAAGACGATGCGCGCCGGCAGACGACGGCGTGCGAGGAAGCGGAACAGTGCCAGTGAATCCAGCAGGCAGCATGGGGCGATGGGCACGTAACGACGCGCCCTGATGAACTGCAATGTGGCTTCCTCCAGTGCCCGGTGCGACGTCATGCAGGAACCAGATGGGCGCGGAGCTCCGCCGGTTAGGGTATTGTCGATAACGGACCTGAATGGGTCGCGTCGCAGGCGACGCCTGGTCCCCCACACGGTTGCCGCGACTTCCGCCAGTACCGACGGCCCAGTTCTGGGCATTGCCATGGCCGGCGACTCGATGGCGCTGGCCGTAGGGGCGGGCAGGTCGGGCATGGTGGCGCATTCGGGGGCGTAGGCGATCACGATTCCGCTGCGTTCCAGCGCCTCGCGCTGATGCCGGGCAAGCGTTCCCGACGCCAGATAGGCACGCATTGCCGACTCCAGCGGAGGCGACAGTCTGAAGTAGCGGTCGAGAGCAAGATCAAGGAAGACCAGGTGTTCGTCGATCTCGCAGCAGGACAAGTCCTGGTTGATGAGCCAGCGCATGCGTTCTCCCGGCAGGACGCGCACCGGAGTGCGCGTCCTGGGTGGCTTACTCTTCGGAAATGCCCGGAATCATCGGCAGACCAGGGCCCGTCGGCTCGCCGGGACCGGCGCCTCCCTGCGTCTCCACACTGGCGACGCCGAGCACGATCACATCGTCCGCGTGCATGCGGTGGTTGTCGTTGCTGTTCATCTTTGCCTCTCCTGCGGTTGCGTCATGGCGGTTTCCATGACGACAGCCAGCCTAGGAGCCGGGAAATTTGATTATCAAATGATTATTGCGTTGCTAAACGATGATTGTCCGAAGACGTGCAGCCGGTCATGCAATGCGCCGCTTCCCTGTGCGATGCATGAGGTGCCGCCGCTCCGGCATGCGCCGGCCGGCACTGCCGGCACCATGCACCGGCGTGATGGCATGCGCGCGGGCGATGGTGCATGGGCGACGGTTACGGCTGCTGGTCGCGACGGTCGACGAGCAGTGCCACGATCCGCGGCACCAGTTGCCTGCGGCGTGCGTGATACGCGCGCAGCCCGGCCCGCAGCGCCACCATGTCGCGCGCCTGCCAGTGGCCGCCGAGCCGCGCCAGTTCCTCGTCGGGCTGGTCGATGAGGCCGCGTTTGGCGCGACGCACCGGCGCGAGCCGGTCGTTGGCCTGTTTCACCGCATGGTGCAGCGGGCGGAATCCGGGCGCGCGGGCGATGGCGTCGAACAGCTGCCAGGTGCCCTTGACCGGGTCGCCGCGGGGACCGCCAGGCAGGTACGGCAGTGCTTCGCCGGCGCTCACCGCGGGCGGTGCCTCGACCTCGCAGGCCATCAGCAGCAGGCGTTCCATCCAGTCGTAGAGGTCGCGCAGGGCGACTTCGGTGAGCAGCGGCACATGCAGTCCGTCGCGGGCGTGATCGTCGATCAGCCCCTCGCCGACCAGGCGGTACAGCGCGAACCGCACCGGCGTGGGACTGATGCTGAATTCCTCGGCCAGCGTGCCCGGATCGATCCGCTGCCCGGGCAGGTAGCGCCCCGACTGCAAGGCCCGCCGGAGCTGGCGGTAGAGCAGTGCGCTCTTGGAGCGGTTCGCACGCATGGGCGGACTCCCTGTCTGCGTATGGCGTCCTTCTCGCGGTCGATGGTACAGGAAGTGCCCGCGCACGCCGCCGCGGGCGTGCCGCTGCGTGGCGTGAGCGGCATGCTGCGATGCGCGCCAGGGCGCCAGCGGCTGGCATGATGCGCGCATGCCGCCCACCCTCGACCAGCTCCGCCGCTATGCCGTGGCCCGCTCGCTGTTCGCGCCGACCACGCTGATGCGGGCGATCACCAAACTCGGCTTCGTCCAGGCCGATCCCATCCGTGCGCCGGCGCGCGCGCAGGACCTGACCCTGCGCCACCGGGTCAGGGACTACCGCGCCGGCGAGCTGGAACGGCGCTACCCGCGCCTGCCGCTGGAAGAGGATTTCTTCGTCAACTACGGCTTCCTGCCGCGCGCGCACCAGGCGCTGATGCATCCGCGGCAGGCGCGCGTGGCATGGACCCCGGCACGCTGGAAGCAGGCGCACGCGGTGCGCGCGTTCGTCGCCGCGCACGGTGCGGTGCATCCGCGCCAGGTCGATGCCCATTTCGCCCACGGCAAGACCACAAATTGGTTCGGCGGCACGTCCAACGCCAGCACGCAGCTGCTCGACGGCATGCACTACCGCGGCCTGCTGCGGGTGGCGCGGCGCGACGGCGGCACCCGCGTGTACGCCGTGCGCGAGGACGCCCCGCCGGTGGCGGCGCAAGAGATCCAGGCGCGGCTGGATGCGTTGCTCGACCTGATCGTGAATACCTACGCGCCGCTGCCGGCCGCCAGCCTGCGGCAGCTGGTCGGCTACCTCGGCAACGGCGTGCCGCAGTGGCGCGATGCGTGCCGGCAGGCGCTGCTGCGCGCGCGGCAGCGCCTGCAGTGCGCGCGCGTGGACGGCGTGGACTGGCTGTGGCCTGACGGTGAGCGTGCCGAAAGCCGGCGCTGGCAGTTGGATGAGGACGCGCGCCTGCTGACGCCGTTCGACCCGGTGGTATGGGACCGCCGCCGCTTCGAACAACTGTGGGGCTGGAGCTACCGGTTCGAGGCTTACACCCCGGCGCCGAAGCGCAAGCTCGGCTACTACGCGATGCCGTTGCTGTGGCGCGGGCAGGTGATCGGCTGGGGCAACCTGTCGGTCGTGGCGGGCGCGCTGCAGGCGCGGCTGCACTATGTCGCCGGCCACGCGCCGAAGGACACCGCGTTCGACACCGCGCTGGAGGCGGAGCTGGCGCGGATGCGGGTATTCCTTGGGCTGGAGGGCTGAACCGCCGTTGTTCCCACGGCGCTCACGTTTGTGTCCGCGCGCATCACGCCCGGGCACGCGACGCTGACCGGCCACGGCGCACGCTCGATCCGCGGCAGGTGCCGCGATGCGCGAGGAACTCCCATGGCCCATACCCGTGACAGCACCGGCCAGGTGCAAGCGCCGTCGCGCCCCGCTGGCGGCCGGCCCGCGCACGATCCCCCCGTACGGCAGGCGGCGCGGGTGGCGGCAAGCGTTCCGGCCACTGCCATGCGCGCGCTTGCCGGTCGTCGCGCAGGCAGGGGGCGGCCATGAACAAGCGCCATGTATTCAGTGCGCCCGGGCTGGCGCTGGCCGAACAGGCGATGGCGGCCGCGCGCAGCGCCGGCGTGGACAACGACGCCATCCTGCTGGTCGCGCGCGCCGACATCGAGAAGCGCGCGATTCCGGATACGCGCAAGATGGCCGATACCGACCTGATGGCGGCGGTGGGCCGTGGTGCCGGTTACGGCGCCGCCACCGGGCTGTTGGCCGGACTGGTGGCCGTTGCCGTGCCGCCGCTGGGCATCACCCTGGCTGGTGCCGCGGCGGTGGGCGTGGCCGGTGCGATGGTCGGCAGCCTGGCATCGGCACTGCTGGGGGCGAGCGTGCCCGATCCGGTGCGCCAGGCCTTCGACGACGAGATCCAGGCCGGCCACATCCTGCTGGTGATCGACGCCGAACCGGAGGTGCTCGACGTGGCCGGCGCGGCCATCGTGCGCCTTGGCCTGCGCCCGCTGCCCTACGAATCCACCTCGGCGCTCAGCTGACGCCCCGCGCCGGCGCGCCCGCGCATGTGCCCATGCGCACTCGACGCCAACGCGGTTGTTGCCTATGGTCGGCGCTTCGCCAATCGAGGGGAGCGGGCAATGCGCGTTGGGCTTGTGCTGGGAATGTGGCTGTTGGCCGGTTGCCTGCAGGCGGCCGAGCCGGTGGCGACGGTACGGGTGGCGTTCGACCGCGACGGCGTGACCGCCACGCAGGTGCAGGGCATGGCCGACATCGCCGCCGGGCGCGCGGTCAGTGCCGACGATCCGGTGCGTATCGCCTCGATCTCCAAGCTGGTCACCGCGCTGGGAGTGATGCGCATGGTCGAGGCCGGGCAGCTGGAGCTGGACGCGGACGTGTCGCGCTGGCTCGGCTGGCCGCTGCGCCACCCGCAGTTCCCGGACACGCCCATTACCCTGCGCCTGCTGCTGTCGCACCGCGCCGGGCTCACCGATGCCGCCGGTTACTACGCCGTGCCGCTGGGCGCGCCGCTGCGCACCGTGCTGGACGACCCGCGCGCGTGGGACACGGCGCACGCGCCGGGCACGTACTTCCGCTACGCCAACATCGATTTCCCGCTCATCGCCGCGGTGATGGAGAAGGCCAGCGGCGAACGCTTCGACCGGCTAATGCAACGCCTGGTGCTGCAGCCGCTCGGCATCGCCGCCTGCTACAACTGGGCCAGCTGCGACGATGCCAGCGTGGCGCGCGCGGTGGTGCTGTACGACGAAGCGCACCGGCCGGTGCGCGACGACAACCGCGGCCGTCGCCCCGATTGCCCGGTGGTGGCCGCGGCCGATGGCAGCTGCGACCTGGGCCGCTGGCGCGCCGGTGACAACGGTGCGTTGTTCGCACCGCAGGGCGGGCTGCGCATTTCCGGCAACGGCCTGGCGAAGATCGGGCGGCTGTTGCTGGGTGGGGGCGAAGTGGACGGCGTGCGCCTGTTGCGCGCCGACTCCGTGCGCGAACTGGCGCGCCCGCAGTGGACCTACGCCCCCGGCGACGGCATGACCACCGAAGAGGACGACAGCGGCCAGGGCGGTGACGGCTTCTTCTGCCGCTATGGCCTGGCGATGCAGACCCTGGCCACGCCGGTGAAGGGTTGCCGGGACGATCCGTTCGGCGATGGCGTGGCGCGCATCGGCCACTCCGGCTCGGCGTACGGGCTGCTGTCGGGGCTGTGGGTCGACCCGGCCAGCGGCACCGGCGTGGCGGTCTTCGCCACCGGCCTGCCGGAAGCGCGCAAGGGCGAGCACTCGGCGTTCTCCGCGGTCGAGGAGCGCCTGCTCAAGCCGTGAGGCGCGGGGGCGCCGCGCCGCACGCTCAGGCGGGGCGGGCGCCCGCCAGGTGCGCGGCCAGCTGGCTGATGCCGCCCACCGCCAGCTCCACCCAGATCGCGAGCAGCGCGCACAGCAGGGCGATGCCCAGCGTCCACCGCTGCCCCTGCCGCCGAGCCGGGGCGCGATACAGGCGTAGCCCAGCCCGGTGGCGAACAGCAGGGCGCCCATCACCACGAAGTCCAGCGGGCCCCAATGCCAGCCTTCGCCGGCGGGCGCGTGGCGGTCGCGGAGGGTCAGGGCCAGGGGGACGAGCAGCAGCAGGCCGGTGCCGACGGCCGGGCGGATCACGCGGTGCTTCATGGCGGTACTCCACGAGGGAAGGAGGAGCCCGCAGCATCGGCGCGTTTCGCGGCGCCTCGATGGGGGCGCGGCGAAGTCACGGTGAAGTCCGCCCGCGGTCATCGCCCCGCCGGCGCTGTCGGCGCAGTGCGGCGCGCATCAGGCGCTGGAAGGTGGGGCATTGCAGGTGGTCGGCGTGACGGCAGCCTGCGGCATGGCGCAGGCCATCGCGCAGGGCCTGCAGCCGGGTGATGCGCCGCTCCGGCGGGTCGGCCTTGCGCAGCAACTGCGGGCGATCGATGCCGGGCATGGCGCCGTCGCCGAGCATGCTGCCGATCTCCTCCAGCGGGAACCCGGCCGCGCGCTCCAGTGCGATCAGCGACAGGCGCTGCAGCACCGAGGGCGCATAGACACGCCGCAGCCCGTTGCGACCGATCGGCTGGACCAGGCCGCGGGTTTCGTCATAGCGCAGGGTGGACGCGGCGATCCCGCTCTGCCGTACGACCTGCCCGATGTCGATCTCCTGCACGCTTGACCTCAAGTCGGCTTCAACGTCGAGACGGATGGAAACAGGTTTGCGCACAGGCGGGAAGGGCGATGGACGGTGGGGGAATCCTCCTGCGGGTCGTGGTCATGGGCGTCGTCGCTACCGCGGCGACCGATCTGTGGGCGGTGCTGCTGCGCCGGCTCGGGCGTCCCACCCTGGACTACGCGCTGCTCGGCCGCTGGATCGTGCACTGGCGCGCCGGGCGCTGGCGCCATGCCGCCATCGGCGACGCCGCGCCGGTTAGGCATGAGCGCATGCTGGGCTGGTGCGCGCATTGCGCCATCGGCGTCGGCATGGCCGGGATGCTGATGGCGATGCCGGGCAGTACCTGGCTGCACCAGCCGACGTGGGGCGCGGCGTTGGGGTTCGGCGTGGGCAGCGTGCTGCTGCCCTTCCTGGTGATGCAGCCGGCGTTCGGCGCCGGCATCGCCGCCGCGCGCACGCCGCGGCCGTGGCAGGCGCGGCTGCAGAGCCTGGCCACGCATGCCGTGTTTGGTGCCGGACTGTTCGCCGGGGCCGCGATACTCGCCAAATTAATGATGTAAATCAATGATTTGAATAAAATCGCCATGACGCTGCTAGCCTGTTCCCGCCAATCATCTGGGGAACCCCATGACCATCGGATCGCAGTCGGACATCGACGGCCTGCAACGTATCGGCCGGCTGGTCGCGCGGGTGCGCGAGGAAATGCTCGCCGCCGCCTGCCCCGGCATGACCACCGGCGAGCTCGACCTGATCGGCGAGCATCTGCTCGCCGCGCACGGCGCGCAGCCGGCGCCGCGCCTGGTGTATGGGTTCCCCGGCGCGACCTGCATCAGCGTCAACGAAGAGGCCGCCCACGGCGTGCCGGGCGCGCGTGTGCTGGCCGCGGGCGACGTGGTCAACGTGGATGTCTCCGCCGAACTGGGCGGCTACTTTGCCGACACCGGCGGTACCCGCGTGCTGCCCACGGCCGCGGCGCGCGACCTGCGCCTGTGCCACGCCGCACGCAGCGCACTGGCCAACGCGCTGAAGGTCGCGCGTGCCGGCCAGCCGCTCAACCGGATTGGTGCGGCGATCGAGCGCACCGCGCGCCAGGCCGGCTTCCGCGTGATCGAGAACCTGGGCAGCCATGGCGTCGGCCGCGCGCTGCACGAGGAACCGGACCACATTCCCGGCTACCACGACCCGCACGACACGCGGCGGCTGCACGAAGGCATGGTCATCACCATCGAACCGTTCCTGTCCACGCGCAGCCGCGTGGTCGAGGAAGGCGACGACGGCTGGACCCTGAGCGGCGCGCCCGGCAACCGCTCCGCGCAGTACGAGCACACGCTGATCGTCACCCGTGGCGAGCCGATCGTGGTGACGCTGCACTGAGCACGCGCGGCATCGACACCCCCTGCACGCACCGGCGGCCAGGGTGGTGGCATGTCCCCGCACCCCCGACCGGCATGAGCGCGTCGCCGCTGCGTACCCCCGATGGTCGTTACCTGGTGGTGCGCGGCCGCCTGTGGCGCGCCACCAATCCGCATCTGCCGGAGGAACAGCGGCAGGCGGCGGTGCGTGAGCTGATGGCCGCGCGTCGCGAAGTCGGCCGCGCGCGCCGCGCCGGCGACCCACGGGCGCTGGCGCGTGCCGGCCAGGCGGTGGACGCGGCCAAGCGCGTGTTGGGCGAACGTGGCCCGGTGTGGTGGAGCGATGGCGCCCCTGACTACAACCGCCACCTGGCGAAGAACACGCCCTATGCAGCGTGGCATGCGCGGGTAACCGCCACCGCGGACGATTGAGCAGCCGCGCCGCGCCGCGGGCACGGCACCGGAGAAGGCCACACACCGTAGGTGCCGGGCTTGCCCGGCATGGTGCCATGCAAAAAGCACGCGGTGCGGGATGGGCTTGCCCGGCACGGCACCGTGCGGAAGGGCGTGCAAAAAAGCATGCGGGGCAAGCCCCGCATCTACAGGACGGTATGCCATGCAGGCGCCGGGCTCGTGCGGCGCGGCCGGGCCGGTATCGGGATACGGATGGACGAACGCGTGATCAGCGCGGATGCCCGCCACACCGTAGGTGCCGGGCTTGCCCGGCACGGTGCCCTCGCCTGGCACGGTGCCATGCAAAAAAACACGCGGCGCGGGGTGGGCTTGCCCGGCACGGCACCGTGCGGGGAGGCGTGCAGAAAAGCATGCGGGGCAAGCCCCGCATCTACGGGTATGTCAATGCGGGTGCCGGGCTTGTGCGGGGCGGCCGGGCCGGTATCGGGATACGGATGGACGAACGCGTGATCAGCGCGGATGCCCGCCACACCGTAGGTGCCGGGCTTGCCCGGCACGGCGCCCTCGCCCGGCACGACGCCCTGCAAAAAACACGCGGGGCGGGATGGTCTCGCCAGGCACGGTGCGATGCGGGAGGGCGTGCAAAAAGCAGGCGGGGCAAGCCCCGCATCTACGGGGCGGGGTGGGCCTGCCAGTCGGCCTGGCCGGCGGCCAGGGTCCAGCCGATCAGCTCGGTGGTGGTCCGTGCCAGCGCGGTCTCGAACGCGGTGGCCACGCTGGGCACCGCGGTGTCGGCGGCGGGCTCGGCGACCAGGAAGGTGCGCGAGGCCACCACGCGCTGGTCCAGGCTGTGGATCAGCTTGGCATTGAGCTCGATGGTCGCCGCCGGGCGTGCGTTGCCGGCGTAGTCCGCCTCGAAGCGGCGCAGGTCGATGGCCAGCTTGTAGTCCGAGCGGATGCCGGTGGCGATGCGCGCCACCGCGCCGATCCGGCCGGAGTCCTCGAAGCCGCGCAGCAGCGCGTCCTCGAGCATGTCGGTGGCTGGTTGCGACCAGGTGGCGCCGCGGTAGACCTCCAGTTCGCCGGGGGTCGGGCGCACGTTGATGCGCGGGCTGTCCACCAGCCGCGCGGCGGCGGGCTTGGCCACGGCCAGTTGCCAGTCCACCCGTGGCCACGAGGCGTCCACCGCGACCCGCGCCTGCGGCGCGTAGATGGTGATCGGGTGGCGGTCGCCGCTGGCCAGCACCGCGCAGCCGGCCAGGGCCAGGACGCAGAAGGGGGCGAGTAGTCGCATCGACGGGAAGCGCTTCATTTGGGTTCGAACTCCTTCGGTGCATCGCGGCCGAGCAGGTAGCGCGCCGGGTTGTTCTCGAGGCGGTCGCTGACCCGGCGCAGGTCACGGATCAGCCCGCGCAGTTCGGTCAGGGTCGGGCCCAGCTGGGCCAGGCCATCGTTGGCGAAGCTGTTGATGGCCGCGCGGTTCTCGCCGAGGATCGCGTTGGCGTTGCCCGCGGCCGAATCGAGCTTGGCCAGGCTGGCGTCGAGCTTGTCCAGCGTGGCCGGCAACTGCCGCACCACGTTCTGGTCCAGGTGCTGGAGGGTACCGTTGGCGGTGGCCAGGGTGGTGTTGAGGTTGCGCGCGGCGTCGCGCGCTTCCACCAGCAGCGCCTGGGTGCCCTGGTCACGGTCAGCCAGGCCGCCGCTGACCGTTTCCAGGTGCGCCAGGGTGTTGGAGATGCGCTCCACGTTCTCGTCGCTGAGCAGCTGGTCCATGCGCTCGACCACGCGGTTGGCCACGTCGGTGATGTTCTGCAGCGCCGAGGGCGACGTCTGGATCGTCGGCACCTGCTCGCGGTTGACCGTGGTCAGCGCCGGCGCCTGCGGGCTGCCGCCGCTGAGCTGGATGATGGCCGGGCCGGTGATGCTGGTGATGGCCAGCTTGGCGCGGGTGTCGGTCTTGACCGGGGTGGTCGAGTTCAGCCGCAGCTTGGCGATCACCTTGCGCGGGTCATCCGGCGCCAGCGACAGGTCGGTGATCGAACCGACCGAAATGCCGTTGTACTGCACCGGGCTGCCGACCGACAGGCCGGTCACCGCTTCGTCGAACACGACGCGGTACTCCTGCCAGGTGCGGTCGGACGAATACTTGGCCGCCCACAACCCGAAGCCGAGCAGGGCCAGCGAGACGATGAGGGTGAAGGCGCCGATCAGGACGTAATGGGCTTTGGTTTCCATGGGGTCACGGCCGGGAAGGGGAGCGGGGAGCAGCGGACGCCGGTGCGCGGCCGCGTCCGGCCGGTGCGGGGATGAAGACTGCAGCGGGGCGGTGAAGGCGAAGCGATGGCAGCGGTTCATTCGCGCCCCCCGGCTTCGCGTTCCCCGCTGCTACGCGCGGCGCGTGCGCGCGGGCCGTGGAAGTATTCGCGGATCCACGGGTGGTCGAGGCGTTCGATCTCCGGCAGTGGCGCGTTGGCGACCACCTTGTGGTCGGCCAGCACCGCCACCCGGTCGCAGATGGCGTAGAGCGTGTCCAGGTCGTGGGTGATCAGGAACACGGTCAGGCCCAGCGCTTCCTGCAGGGTCTTGATCAGGCGGTCGAAGGCGGCCGCGCCGATCGGGTCCAGCCCGGCGGTGGGTTCGTCCAGGAACAGCAGCGGCGGGTCCAGCGCCAGCGCGCGCGCCAGCCCGGCGCGCTTGCGCATGCCGCCGGACAGCTGCGAGGGCAGCTTGTCGAGCGCATCGGCCGGCAGCCCGGCGAGTTTCACCTTCAGCAGCGCCAGTTCGTAATGCCAGCGCTCGGGCAGCTCCGGGTGGTGCTCCTTGAGCGGCACCTGCACGTTCTCGCCGACGGTGAGCGAGGAGAACAGCGCGCCGTCCTGGAACAGCACCCCGGTGTTGCGCTCCACATGCAGGCGCGCGGCCGGTTGGTCCGAGCGCGCGTCCACGCCCAGCACCTCGATCTGCCCGGCATCGGGGTACGCAGGCCGAGGATGGAGCGCATCAGCACCGATTTGCCGGTGCCCGAGCCGCCGACCACGCCGAGGATCTCGCCGCGGCGCACGTCCAGGTCCAGCCCGTCGTGCACGGTCTGGTCGCCGAAGCGGTTGACCAGCCCGCGTACGCGGATGGCCAGTTCGTCGCCGCCGGGCCTGTCCCTGGAGGGAATCGCCATCGTGCCGCCCCCTCACCAGTCCATGTGCATGAACCACAACGCGGCCAGCGCGTCGAGGATGATGACCAGCGAGATCGTCTGCACCACGCTGGAGGTGGTGCGCTCGCCCACCGACTGTGCCGTGCCCTGCACCTTGAGCCCTTCCAGGCAGCCGATCAGGGCGATGATCAGCGCGAACACCGGGGCCTTGGACAGCCCCACCAGCAGGTGCCGCAGCTGCATGGTCTCGTGCATGCGGGCGATGTACATCTGCGGCGGGATGCCCAGGTCGAACGCGCCCACGGTGACGCCACCGGCCAGGCCGGCGACCATGGCGATGAAGGTCAGCAGCGGCAGCGTCACCACCAGCGCCAGCACCCGTGGCAGCACCAGCAGGTCGATCGGGTCCAGGCCCAGGGTCTGGATCGCGTCGATCTCCTCGCGCGCCTTCATCGCGCCGATCTGCGCGGTGAACGCGCTGGCGGTGCGCCCGGCCAGCACGATGGCGGTCAGCAGCACGCCGAACTCGCGCAGGAACGCGATGTTGACCAGTTCCACCACGTAGATCTCGGCGCCGAAGTCGCGCAGGATGGTCGAGCCGAGGAAGGCGACCACCGCACCCACCAGGTAGGACAGCAGCGCGATCAGCGGTACCGCGTCCAGCCCCACCTCTTCCATCTGGTGCACGGTGGCGGTCAGGCGCAGGCGCCGCGGCTGCCGCAGCAGGCGCGCCAGCTTGGCCAGGTTCTCGCCGAAGAAGCCCACCAGCACCACGATGTTGCCGGCGATGGCATGCACCGAGCGGCCGAGCCGTTCCAGCGCCGCGGCCACGCCGTAGTCGCGCTGCGGTGGCGGACGCTCGTCGGCGACCTCGTCGATGGTGCACACCAGCGCGCGGTGCTCGTCGCGGAACAGCAGCGCATCGTCGCTCAGCCCGGCGCTGCGCGAGTAACGCAGCAGCTGCAGCACCCCGGCCGAATCGAGCTGGTCGATGCCGCGCGCGTCCAGCCCGCGTACCGGTGCCCGGATGTCGCCCAGCACCTGGGCCGATTGCAGGGCGGTGGACAGGGTCCAGCTGCCCGACAGCCGGAGTTGGCCGTCGACGTCCGGGTCCATCGCGCAGTGGGGCGGTTCGGCGTTCTTCATGGGGGCGTCCGCCGCCGAGCATACCCTGTCACCCCGTCGCGGGCCCATGAAGCGATCAAGCCGGCGCACTTCCGGGTGATACTAATGCGCATGTCCGCCGAATCCATCGCCTCCGTTTCCATCGTCCCCGGACGCGCAACCTATGCGCAGCGCGTGGCCTTCGTCACGGAGATCGCCGGCCGCCTGCATACCTACGGCACCACCGCGCAGCGGCTGGAAGCGGCGGTGGTGGCGCTGGCGCAACGGCTGGACCTGGATTGCGAGCCGTGGTCCAACCCCACCGGGCTGATCCTCAGTTTCAGCGACCCGACCCAGGCGATCGGCTCCAGCGACATCACCCGCGTGGTGCGCCTGGACCCGGGCAGCAACGACCTGCACAAGCTGACCCTGGCCGACCAGATCGCCGACGCGGTGGCGAGCGGGCAGATGAGCATCGCCCAGGGCCATACCGCGCTGCGCCGGCTCGACAAGCCGCCGACCTGGCGCGACAACGCGCAGATGCTGCTGTCTTTCTGCCTCGGCTCGGCCGGCGTGGCCGGCATGTGGCGGCTGCCGTGGCTGGACGTGGTCACCGCCGGTTTCACCGGCCTGCTGATCGGGCTGATGCTGTTCTACACCGACCGCCGCGTGGCCACCCGCGAGGCCAGCGACGCGCTGGCGGCGATGCTGGCCGGTTTCGTCGCGGTGCTGGTGGCGACCTTCATCGGTCCGTTGAACCAGAATTCGGTGATCATCGCCTCGCTGGTGGTGCTGCTGCCGGGCATGGCGCTGACCAATGCGGTCAACGAGCTGGCCAGCCAGCACTGGGTATCGGGCACCGCGCGTTTCGCCGGTGCGCTGACCACGATCATGAAACTGACCGTGGGCGCGATGATCGCGGTGACCATCAGCGACCTGATCGGGCTCGATCCGCTGGTGCGCGGCTCGCGCCCGCAACCGGAATGGGTGGAATGGGCCTCGGTGATGCTGGCCGCGTTCGCCTTCGCGATGCTGTTCCGCGCCTCGCGCCGCGATTATCCCTGGGTGATGGCCGCGTCGCTGGCCGGGTATGCCATTTCCCGTTATGGCGGGCAGCAGTGGGGCGGGCCGGCGGGGATATTCCTGGCGGCGATGATGCTGACCGCCGCCGGCAATCTGTTCGGTCGCGTGGTGCAGCGCCCGGGGGCGATCATCCGCCTGCCCGGCATCATCATGCTGGTACCCGGCAGCATCAGCCTGCGCGGGGTATTGAGCCTGATCCAGCAGCAGAACGTGAATGCCGGTGAGTCGGCGCTGCTGACGGTGCTGAACGTGGTGATGGCGCTGGTGGCGGGGCTGCTGTTCGGCAACCTGCTGGTGCCGGCGCGGAAGAATCTTTGAGCGAGGAGTGAGTGAAGAGGAGTGAGAAGTGAGAAGAAGCAAGAGCGATCTCCGCCTTCGCGGAGATGACGGCTTTTGCTCCTGCCTTTTCTCACTTCTCACTCCTCTTCACCCGCTCCTTGCCAATTAAAGAACGCCGGCATATGCCGGCGTTCTTTAATTGCCATCTTCCCGCCCTGATCACTTCTGGATCAGGAATTCCTCGACCTTGCGGCCGCCGGCGGTGTATTCGGCGAGCCAGCGCGGCTGCTTGCCGCGGCCGGTCCAGGTATTGGCGGCATTGGCCGGATCGCGGTACTTCGGCGCGACCTTCACACCCTTGCTGGCGCTCTTGGCCGGGGCCTTGGCGGCGCGCGGGGCGCGGCTGGCCTTGGGCGCGCCGGTGCCGAACAGCTCCTCAATGGTGTAACCGGCCTTCTGCGCGGTCTTGACCAGCTGCGCGCGGACCTTGGTGATGGGCTGGCGCTTGGCGACCACGCTCTTGCGCTTCTGCGCGTCGCGGATCAGGGATGCCAGTTCTCGGGCCGACAGGCCGCTGAGGTCAATACTCATCGAATCGCTACTCCGGATAATGGGGTGGGTATAGCCGATCCGTGGCAGCACGCAAAGCATAGCGGCTGTTTCACGGTAACGGCAACGATAATCTGGGCGTTGTGTTGATTACATGAGAAAAGGCCGGGTTTTGACCCCGGCCTTTTCCGTGGCGCACTTCCCCGTGCGTCACCCTTCGCGCGGCTTCGCCGTGGGAAACGGCTGCCGGGCTGTTGTTTCATGTCACCCGGCGATTTTCCGCAGCAGCCCGGCCTTGTCCAGGTTCTCGGCCTCGCTGGCCGCGCGCGCGCGGTATTCGTAGGTGCCCGCGGCCAGCCCGCGCTCGGAAACCACGATGCGGTGGGGGATGCCGATCAGCTCCATGTCGGCGAACATCGCGCCGGGGCGCAGCCCGCGGTCGTCCAGCGCGGCGTCGATGCCGGCGGCCTGCAGTTCGGCCAGCAGCGCTTCGGCGGCGGCGGTCACCGCGGCGTCCTGTTTCGGGTTGATCATGCACACCACCGCCTGCCACGGTGCCATCGCCACCGGCCAGATAATGCCGGCGTCGTCGTGGTTCTGTTCGATGGCGGCGGCGACGATGCGCGACACGCCGATGCCATAACAGCCCATCGCCATTACCGTGGCCTTGCCGTTCTCGTCCAGCACCGTGGCCTTGAGCGCTTCGGCATATTTGCGGCCGAGCTGGAACACGTGGCCGACCTCGATGCCGCGCGCGAGTTTCAGTTCGCCGCCGTCGCGGGCGCGGTCGCCGGCGACCACGTTGCGGATATCGGCCACGTCCGGCTCGGGCAGGTCGCGGCCCCAGTTCACGCCGGCGATGTGGAAACCGGGTTCGTTGGCGCCGACCACGAAATCGGCCAGCGCCGCCACCTCGCGGTCGGCGACGATGCGGATCGCCTTGCGCGGGTTGAGCGGGCCGAGGAAGCCGGGTTCGCTGCCGAGGTACTCGGCGATCTCCGCCTCGCTGGCCATGCGGTGGTCGGCCAGCCCCGCCACCTTGCCCAGTTTGATCTCGTTGACCTCGTGGTCGCCACGCACCAGCGCCAGCACGAAGGTGCCGTCGGCGCTCATCACCGCGACCGACTTGACCGTGCGCGGCAGGGCGATGCCCAGCAGCGCGGCGACGTCCCCGCAGGTTTTCTGGGTCGGGGTCTTGACCTTGCGCA